>NZ_JBFBNW010000013.1:0-321086 GCF_040683955.1 Streptomyces sp. NPDC093111
GCCAACCGCGTCCTCGTCCTCGACAAGGCCGGCAAGGAGGTCGGCTCCATCCCGACCCCCTTCGCCTGGGACTCCAGCGGCCGCGACCCCGAGCTCCCCGCCGGCACCCCGAACCGCACCGCCACGGCCACGCCCGCCGACGTGCTCAAGCTGTCCGGGCTGACCGGCATCGAGCCCGGTGCCAAGTCCGCCCAGCTGCCCGTCCAGCTCGACGGTGACAAGACCGGGACCGCGCGTCTCGCGCTGAACGTCGCCGCGACCAAGCTGCTCGACGACAAGAACGTCACGTTCCCCGTCTTCGTCGACCCGACGATGAACTCGGGCTGGCAGGCGTGGACCACGGCGTACCGTCCGTACCCGAACTCCAGCTTCTACAACGGCACCAACTTCTCCTCCGGCACCTCCGACGCCCGCGTGGGCTACGAGTCGGACACCGGCGGTCTGGGCCGCTCCTTCTGGCGCATGGGCTTCGACGCCAAGATGAAGGGCGCCACCGTCACCTCGGCGGCCTTCAAGGTGCAGAACAACCACTCGTGGTCCTGCACCGCGCGTGAGTTCAAGTTCTATTTCACCGGGGCGATCTCCTCGGGTACGACGTGGAACGCGCAGCCGTCCTGGACGACGCACCTGCAGTCGAAGTCCTTCGCGCACGGCTGGTCGACGTCCTGCCCGGACGACTACGAGACGTTCAACAACTCCGCCGTCGTCGCCGCGGCGCAGCAGGCTGCCACCGGCGGCTGGTCGAACATCACCTTCGGCATGCGGGCGACGAGCGAGTCGGACACGCAGACCTGGCGCAAGTTCCGCGCGACGTCGGCGACGTTCGAGGTGGACTTCAACACTCCGCCGAACGAGCCGACCAGCGGCACCTCCACCCCCGGTGGCGCCTGCGTGGTCGGCCCGGGTGCCGGTGTCACGGTCGGCAAGACCAACATCGTCCTGAAGGCCTACGCCACCGACAACGACGGCAACCTCACCGGTCTGCGGTTCAAGTTCTGGAAGGCCGGCGCCGCCGTCCCCGCCGGCACCCTGGTCACCCCGAGCGGCGGGTGGGCCTCCACGACGATCCCGGCGACCTCCCTCGAGGACAAGGCCACCTACTACTGGGCCGTGCGCGCGGAGGACGCCGCCGGCGCCGCCTCCTCGTACTTCCCGCCGAACACCACCGAGAACTGTGCCCTCACCGTCGACGGTTCGGCCCCGCCGCCGCCCACCGTCGACGAGGACACCACCCCGTTCAAGCGGGCCACCGCCGACGGCGCGACCTGGGCGAGCGTGAAGTTCGGCGGCACCGGCAACATGACCATCACCTCCCCCGGTGCGGCGAAGTTCCGCTGGGGCTGGGAGGGCATGTCCTACACGGACGTCACCGCCACCAACGGCGCCTACACGCTGACCAACCTCACGCCCCCGCACGCCGGCCCGAACTGGATGCACCTGTTCGCGCTCGACGCGCTCGGCAACGTCAGTGCCCGCACCGACTACGCCACCTACGTGCCCCCGCGGGACGCAGCGGACGGACCGGGTGACGTCGGTGGCGACGGCATCGCCGACCTGATGCTCATCGACGCCAACGGCAACCTGTTCTCCTACCCGGGAACCCAGGGCGGCGAGCTGTACGGAGGCCTCACCGGCTCCTACACGATGGGAGCCGACGGCAAGCCGGTCCTCGCGCCGAAGGCCCCGTGGTGGAACGGCACCAAGGCCGCGCTGATCAGCCACTACGCCGACGTCTACCCCGGCGACGGCTCCACCGACCTGTTCGCCGTGGACCCCGACGGCACGTTCTACCTCTACCCGGGCGACGGCTACGGCACCTTCAACGTCGACGACCGCCTGGCGATCCGCCTCCCCGCCAACACCCCGGCCCCCAGCACCTGGGTGTCGATGAAGGCGATCGGCGACATCACCGGCGACAAGCTCACCGACGTCGCCGTCAAGGTCGGCACCCAGTTCTGGCTGCTCTCCGGCTACACCGGGGCGACCTTCCAGAGCGCGACGCTGATGGAGGGCACCGCCTGGGGCCCGCGTGAGATCGTCAACATCGCCGACATCGACCTCGACGGAGCGCCCGACCTGCTGTGGCGCAGCCTCGACTCCGGCACGATCTACATCCGCCACGGCAAGCCCGGCCCGGTCGCCGGCAGCGTGGACATCGAGTCGCTGAAGCTGGCCGGCAACTCCCGTCAGGGCTCCGACACCACGTACGGGTCCAACTGGACGACGGCCAACATCTCCGCGATCATCGCCATCCCCGACGTCAACGGCGACCGGATCCCCGACCTGTGGGTCCGCTACGCCGACACCGGCAACATCAAGGTCTACTACCCGTCCGCCACCAACACGAACGCCGCCGTCAAGACGGTGCTCTCGGTGGACTGGCGCGGTATCAAGTCCTTCGGATGACCGGCGCCTCGGTGCTCAGCGGTCGCTGAGCACCGAGCACTGACCGGTCCCGTTCCACGCGGATGAGCCCCCGGCGCCCACGAGGCGCCGGGGGCTCATCCCGTTCCCGTGCGACCTAGGGCATTCTGCATGCGCTCGCTCTACAGGACGATGTCCTTGACCCGGGCCGGCTTCCCCCAGAAGCACCGCTGTCCTGGCAGATCCTCCGCCGGGCCCGCTGCGACCCCAACCGGAGGACCGTCATCGCCGCAGCCATCCTGGCCCCGGAACGTCAACGCTGAGGAGCCTCATTGCCGTTCCAGGGTGAGGGCGGCTTGGCCATGGCCGTGATCCAGTTGAGAACCGTCTCACGACCAGACAAGTCGACCTTCGGTGAACCGACAGACCGGGGAGCTTCCATCGGCGATCCTCGTCAGCGTCTCCGCCACGGAGTCGAAGTACTGCGCCATCGATGCGTATTCGCCCGTAACCGTGGGGTCACCCACGAACCAGCTGCCGACGCGCCCGTCCCGCACATCGATGAACTTTCCCCTCCAGCCGTCCTGGTCCGACAGGAACGGGATCCACTCGTTACGCCAGAACGGGTAGTCCGGCTGGTCCGGAGGGTCGAATCCGCAGGACGTGGAGCGGTTCGCGTAAAGCCTCTGCATCGCCCGGGTCCCCAGAAAGAAGCTTCCCTCGTCGGGAAAGCCGTCGAAGCCGCAGCACATCACGTCGTCGTCGAAATCTTCCTCCGGCAGATCCAGATTGTTCTGCAACAGCCACGTCCGCAGGTCCCCATGCAGGGAGACCCCCATCCGCTCTTCGGCTGCCGCGAGCATCTGCTCCGTAGCGGGCCCCGGCAGATCCGCGTGATCGGCCGGCGCGTGCTCCCGAAGGAGACTCATCACACGCGACCAGCTCTCAGCCACACTCATCGCCCTCTGCCCTCTCTACCGGGATGTCTCCGTCCGGCCACGTCACTGCGGAGGTTGAGAAGTGCCGACCGGAGAACCTTGCAGGGATGGTACTTCGAGCGTGTGTTCCATCCCTCCCCGTGATCGCCCTCCGCCCACTACCGGTCGGCGCAGTGGCGCGGCGACGACAGCACGGCCGCGGCGGACGGCACGGCGGACGGCAGCAGGTGGAAGAGAGCGGCGGCCAGACGGGTTGGCTGTGGAGCGGCGCAGCGACGAAAGCGCGCCGAGGCCGAGGCGGCGCAGTTCGCCGCCCGCGTCGAGCAGGTGGTGGCCGGCTGCGCGGCCCGCCGTGAACAGCACACGGCGGCTGCCTCGCCGCCGTAAAGGGAGCCGAACACAAGATACGACCCACCCACACGCGACGAAGGACGGGACCAACACGGGCTGGGGAGCAGACCACTCCGCCTTCGACGACGAAACGGTCGGCGGGACCATTCGTACGCAGGTGCAGGCAGCAGGCTCCGGACGCCCAGGGAGGAATCACCGCAGCTGGACGCGGTGGTTACGCGTTGAGCGCTGACCAGAGCCACTGGCCGCCGACCCGGACGTAGAGCCGTTTGTTCGCAGAGTCCACGGCCATGGTGCCGTCCAGGGGCTGATGGGTGAAGGAGGCGTCGGTCACCGGGCCGGGCACCAGCCGCAGGGGCGGGTTCGGGGCGTTCTTGACGGGAATGGTTCCGGTCGCCTGGGCGCCGAGAGTGCCGTAGCTGTTCTCGACCCGGAAGTCGCCGGTCGAGGACTGCTCGTAGTAGATGTGGGTGCCGGTGGGCGCGGTGGCGTACATCCCGACGACGTTGCGCAGCACGGCGGTGGAGCCCGGGCCCGAGTAGAGTGCGACGCCCGCGTTGACGGTTGGCTTGTCCCGGTTGGCGATGACCACGTTCTCCAGCGCGCTGGAACTCGCCGCCCAGCTGATGATGTTCCGCGCGGTGGCCGGGGTGCCCGGCGCGAAGTCACCGGCGTAGCAGTAGATATTGGTGGCGTAGATGTGCCTGCAGCCTGCGTCGGTCTTCAGGTGCGGGCCGCCCTGCATGCGGGAGGTCTCGAACTTGCAGTCGGTGATGTAGACGCCGTTGGGGTTGTTGGTGGTGACGGCGCCTTGGCCGATCCACAACGCACCGGTGCCGAAGGCCTCAAGGCGGCAGCCGATGAAGTGGATCTGGTTGATGTTGTCCTTGCTGTGGCCCCAGGCGCCGTCGGTCGCGGAGGAGGCGTTGCGCAGCCAGATGTTGGGCTGGGTCGTGCTGGCGGCGGTGCCTGTGCATTCCTCGATGACCAGGTTGTAGAAGCGGGAGTCCCAGAACTCCACGGCGTCGATGCACATGTCCTTGTTCGAGGTCATGAAGACGTCGCGGAAGTACGAGTTGTTGTTGTAGTAGAGCTCCAGCAGCAGGCCGGTCTTGCCGTTGCCGTTGAAGCCGAGGTTCTCCACGGAGCAGTAGCGGCGGTGGGTGGATCCGGTGGAGTAGGCCGCTCCCGTGCCGGACATCCGCAGCAGGATGCCGTCACCCCCCTTGACCAGCATGGATGCCTTCGCCCCGGCACCGGCCAGACGGATGCCGTCGGCCTTCACGGCCAGAGCAGGAGTCCCGCCCGCGGGCTTGACCAGGTACTTCCCCGCGGGGAAGTACACGGTGCCGCCGCCGGCCGCGGCCGCCGCGTCAAGAGCGCGCTGGACGGCGGCGGTGTCGTCGGCGGAGCCGTCTCCGACCGCGCCGTGGCCCTTGACGTCGAACCGATCCGGCGTTCCGGCGGCCGTGGCCGCCGCTGTAGCCGTACCGCCGCCGGATATCAGCACACTGCCTGTCAGCCCTGCCACCGCTCCCGTCAGCAACGCACGGCGAGCCTTCGGCTGTTCGGTCATGGTCTCCCCCTTGAAATGACGGACAACACGGATGATCTTGCCATCCCGGCGGGCCCGCACAGCCTCCCACTTACATAAGCGATGAATATAAAACTGCTATGCTTCGTGCATGAGTCGTCAAGACGCCACTCCTGGCGCGTCCGCCGCCGTCGGGGCAGCCCTCTACACCCTGGCCACCAGAGCAACGAGACGCCTGCCCCGGGACATGAGCCTGACGTCCGCCGCCACCCTGGCCACCCTGGACCGGACCGGCCCGCGGCGCATCACCGACCTGGCCGCGGTCGAGGGCGTCAGCCAGCCCGCGATGACCGCCCTGGTCCGGGTACTGGAGGAGTCCGGCCTGGTCGAGCGGCAGGGCGACGCGTCCGACAGGCGGGTCACGCTGGTGTGCCTGACCGAGGCCGGTGCCTCCTACGTCCGGACGCGGCGCCAGGCCGGCGTCCACGCGTTCGAGCTGCTGATCGGCGAGCTCACCGGTGAGGAGGTCGAGGCGCTCGTGGCGGCCCTTCCGGCGCTGAAGCATCTGGCAGAGCTCGAAAGCCGGGACCGCGAAGGGCCGAAGCGGTGACCGTGCAGCCGGTCGGCGGGGCCGCGGTCGAGCCGTGCCCGGTGCCGCGCTCCGAGACGCGACTGCTGGTACCCGCCCTGATGTTCATCGCTCTGGTCGTGGCGGCGGTCGCCAGCCTCGGGACGCCGCTCATCACCAGCGTGGCGACCTCGTTCCACGTCTCGCTCGGCAGCGCGCAGTGGACGCTGACCATCGCGCTGCTCAGCGGCGCCGTCGCCACGCCGGTCCTGGGCCGGCTCGGAGCGGGCCCGTACCGGCGGGCCACGATCCTCGCCACGCTGGCGGTCGTCGTCGCCGGCAGCGCGCTCACCGTGCTGCCGCTGCCGTTCGCGTGGCTGCTGGTCGGCAGGGCCGCCCAGGGCGTCGGGCTCGGGCTGACGGCGCTGATGATGGGCGTGGCCCGGGACCACCTCCCCGAGGAGCGCGGCGCGGCCGTGATCGCCCTGATCTCGGTGGTCTCGATCATCGGAGCCGGCGTCGGCTACCCGCTGGCCGCGCTGCTCGCCGAACTCGGCGGACCGCGGGCCGCCTACGGCCTCGGCCTGGTCGTCACCGCCGCCGCCCTCCTGACCGCCTGGCACTCCATGCCCCACGCCCCCGAAGGCCGCTCCGCCCACGTGGACGTGCCGGGCGCGGTCCTCCTGGCCGCCGCACTGCTCCTTGTGCTGTTCCTCGCCGGCGAGCGGGATCTGTGGAGCCGGCACCTCGCCGTGGCGGCGGGCCTCGCCTTCGTCGCGGTGCTGCTGCTCTGCGCCTGGGCCGTCGTCGAGCTGCGCAGCGCGACGCCCCTGGTCGACGTACGGGCGGTGCGGCACCCGGCGGTCGCCGGGGCGAACCTCGCCATGTTCGTCGGCGGGATCGGCATGTACCTCCTGCTCACCCTCGTCACCCGGTACGCGCAGACGCCACACGGCGCCGGCTACGGCTTCGGGCTGACGACCTTCGTCGCCGGACTGGTCCTCATCCCGTTCTCGGTGCTGGGGTTCGTCGCCGGGAAGCTCACGCCGCGGGTCCGGGCGCGCATCACCGGCCCCCTGCTGCTGGCCGGCAGCGCCGTCGTGGTCGGCGGCGGGTTCGCCCTGTTCGCGGCGGCCCGCTCGAACCCGGCCGAACTGTTCGCCGCGATGGGCGTGCTCGGCTTCGGCGTCGGCGGCTTCTCCGCCGCGATGCCCGGCGTCATCCTGGCCGTCACCCCCAAGAGCGAGACGTCGAGCGCCATGAGCTTCAACTACGTCGTCCGCAGCGTCGGGTATGCCTTGGGCAGCGCCGTCGGCGGCCTGGTCCTCGCCGCGGGCACCGGCCCCGGTCGTCTCTACCCCGACGACAGCGCCTACACCACCGCGGCGCTGGTCGGCGTCGGCGCCATGGCGATCACGACGGTCACCAGCCTCACCCTCGCCCGCCGAGGCGCGTCCGGGACCAGCCCGTAAGTCCCTGGAGCGGGCCGGCCCTGATGGCCGCTCGCCTTGTGGACGATCAGACCGTTCTCGTACTTCCAGCGCTGGACGTCCGCTCCCGTGCACGTCCACACCGTGATCGGCGTGCCGTTGGCGGTGCCGGAGGGGACCGGGTGACCGACGCAGGCACCGTGAGGCACGGCCGTCCGGGCACGTCTCGTTCCCATCGGGGACCAGGGCGGGCGGGGCCGGTCGACGGGGTCAGGGCCGTCGAGGCGGACAATGGGTGGTGCAAGAGTTCCGGCAAGGGAGCTGGAACGGAAGCCGGGCGCCGGCGGCAGTTCATGTGGGGCCACTCATCGATGGCCGGGACGACGGTCCTGTCGCGGCCGGCACCCGGCCATCCGCTCCTCAGGATCCGCCGGGCAGAGCCTCTGAAGGGGACCCATGACCGAGACCCGCACCACCGAATCCGCCGCTGGTGAGGCGCCGAGGGCGTCGCGGAGCCCCCTGCAGCGCCTGATGCGCTACATCCCCTTGGCAGCCCCCCTCCTGCTGTGGGCCGTGCCGTGCTGGGTTCTTCTCCACGCCGGTCAGCGCTGGCCGGTTCCCGTGACACTGAGCGGCACCGTGCTGTTCGTCCTGGGCCTGATCGGGATGCCGCTGGCGATGATGCGTGGCCACGGGCGGCGCCAGCAGGACCGGGCGGCGATCGTCGGCGCCGCGCTGCTGGGCGGTGCCTGGGTCCTGTTCACCTGGTCCGTGCTGCTCGGTGTCCTGCTTCGGCTCGCCCTGGCCGTGGCCGGTGTCGGCGACGGCCAGGACCGGGCACGTATCGTCACCTGGGCCGTCCTCGGGGTGACGGCCGTCCTGCTCGCATGGGGTTACGCCGAGGCCAGGCGCGTGCCACGCGTGCGGCGCATCGACGTGACGCTCCCGCGCCTGGGGGCCGGACTGGACGGCACACGTGTCGCTCTGATCACCGACACCCACTACGGTCCGCTCGACCGCGCCCGCTGGTCGGAACGGGTCTGTGAGACGGTGAACAGCCTGGAAGCCGATCTCGTCTGCCACACCGGCGACATCGCGGACGGCACCGCGGAACGCCGTCGGGCCCAGGCGGCCCCGCTGGGCACGGTGAAGGCGACGCGCGCCCGTGTCTACGTCACGGGGAACCACGAGTACTACAGCGAGGCTCAGGGCTGGGTCGACCTGATGGACGAGCTGGGCTGGGAGCCGCTGCGCAACCGGCACCTGCTGCTCGAACGCGGCGGTGACACCCTCGTGGTCGCGGGCGTCGACGACGTCACGGCCGAGTCCTCCGGGCTGGAAGGCCACCGGGCCCACCTCACCGGGGCCCTTCAAGGCACCGACCCCGACCTGCCCGTCCTCCTCCTCGCCCACCAGCCCAAGTTCGTCGACCGGGCGGCCGACCACGGCATCGACCTCCAGCTCTCCGGCCACACCCACGGCGGCCAGATCTGGCCCTTCCACTACCTGGTCCGCATCGACCAGCCGACCGTCGCCGGCCTCAGCCGCCACGGCGCTCGCACGCTTCTCTACACCAGCCGCGGCACCGGATTCTGGGGCCCTCCGTTCCGCGTCTTCGCCCCGAGCGAGATCACCTTGCTCGTCCTCCGCTCCCCGCAGCGGCCCGCCTCTTCCTGAGCAGCACTGACCGAGGCTTCGGAGGCGGCGGTGGTGGGCGGCGGGTACTGCACTACTGCAAGAGTCCGACGGGCCGACCCCGCTGTCCTTCGCGTCGGCGGCGGGTGGAGGGGCGGAGCGCGGGCTCCCTGCCCGCTAGGGCTCCCGGCCGGCGTACGAGGAGGGGGTCGGTTCGGTGGTGGACACCTGGTACGCCGGGCCGAGGTCCGCGCGGCCTCCGCGCGGGTGGCGAGCAGGTCGTGCCGCGGCACGGCCACGGCTCGCCGGACGACCGTGAGCCGGGCGTCTCCGGGCGTCTCCGGGCGTCTCCGAACGCCTCCGTGCCCGAGGCAGACCCGGCTCGACGTCACCCGCGGTCGGGTACGGCCTGCCTTGTGCCCCGGCGGCAGCGGACGGCCGGCGGTTCCTCCGCGCGGGGCCATCCGGCGCGCGACCACCCAGCGCGGGGCCGGGTGCATCCGCACCTCCTGGGTCGGACCGGGGCCGTGCTCCGGCGAGGCGGGTAACGGTGTTCCGGGTTCGGTGTCCGTACCCTGGCAGCATGCGTATGCGCCCCACGCTCACCTGGACTCCGCCCGCCGATCTGCCGCCGGGCACCACCGATCCGCGGCCGATCGCCGACGCTCTCGGTCGAGGCGGGGTGCTGGTGCTGAGCGGTGCGGGGATCTCCACGGAATCGGGGATCCCCGACTACCGGGGCGAGGGCGGCAGCCTGCGCCGGCACACCCCGATGACCTATCAGGCCTTCCTCGCCGCTGCGAGCGCCCGGCGCCGGTACTGGGCGCGCAGCCATCTCGGCTGGCGTACCTTCGGCCGGGCCCGTCCCAACGCCGGGCACCGGGCCGTCGCCGCGTTCGGCCGCCGCGGCATGCTTTCGGGCGTCATCACGCAGAACGTGGACAACCTGCACCAGGCCGCAGGCAGCGACGGGGTAGTGGAGCTGCACGGCAGCCTGGACCGGGTCGTGTGCCTCTCGTGCGGCGCCCGCAGCCCGCGCCGCGAGCTGGCCCGACGCCTGCTGGAGGCCAACCCGGGCTTCGCACCCGTCGCCGCCGGGATCAACCCGGACGGCGACGCCGACCTCACCGACGAGCAGGCCGCGGACTTCCGCGTGCTGCCCTGCGAGAGCTGCGGCGGGATCCTCAAACCCGACGTGGTGTTCTTCGGGGAGAACGTTCCGCCGGAGCGCGTCGAGCACTGCCGCCGGCTGGTCCGCGAGGCCGCCTCACTGCTGGTCCTCGGCTCCTCACTGACGGTGATGTCGGGGCTCCGCTTCGTCCGGCAGGCCGCCGAGGCCGGAAAGCCGGTACTGATCGTCAACCGCGACCCGACCCGCGGGGACACCCACGCGGTCACCCGGGTCGCCCTCCCCCTGGGGGCGACCCTCACCGCGGTGGCGGAGCTGCTCGGGGTCCCGGCCGACACGGACTAGCGGTACGACCCGGCCCTGTCGAGCACACGCCCACCGCTCAAGAACGCTGCGTCGGCGCGGGCCGTGGGAGGGAGCGAGACCTGGCGGGTGCTGCCCTGCTGCCCGCAGGAGCCGCTGGCCTTCGCCCGTTTCCACGGACTCCGCCGCCCGCGGGTCCCCGCTTGCACCGGGGACGGGCGGGACGATCGCACTGGGCGCGGGCCAGGCCGCGGACGTCCCGCCCGGCGCGGCGAGCTCGGGCCTCGTGACGCACACGCTGGCGTATCCCGAGGGCCGTATCGCGGCCGGCGCGGACCTGATCGACGACGCGGGATACTTCGTCGGCACGACGACCGACGGACGCTTCACCCGCACGACGGACGCTTCACCCGCACGTCCACGCGGTGGGCCCCGGACCTGTCCTTCCTCGCGCTCAAGGCTCTCTGCGCCAACGGCACCGGCGTACGAGACATCCCCGTCACAGTCTCCCGCCGAAGTCCGCCGGGCGCCCGTGACCGGACTTCGGCGTCGACGTGACGTGTGACGCCGCGGGTCCTGCCCTATGGGGTGACGGTGTCGCCGTGCCGGTGAGCGACCACGACGCACACCGAGGGCCTCAGGCACCATCCCGCCTCGACCAGGCTCGTCATGCCTTGGACAACGAGCCACCACGCCAAGCGGGACGACATCTAGACGATCTTCGTCTGCGGGGACCCGGGATCTCGCTGGGGTACACCTCCGGCTTTCTCCGGGGGGCGTCCCCACCTTCTTCGCGCCCGCTGGCCGGATGGTCCGGCGGAGCTCTGACCGGCAGGGTCGGTCAGGCACACCAGGTGCATGAGGAAGGGAAACCATCTGTGTTCAGCTTGAAGGCGGCCGGCCGGCGCGCGGCGCGTACCACCGCGGTCGGCGTGCTCGCCGTCGCCACCTGCGCCACCCTGATGGCGGGCAGCGCCGGAGCGATCGTGAACGGAACCGATTCCACCGAGCGTTATCCGTTCATGGCGTCGATCCCCGAATCGGCCCCGACCCAGGGGCTGTACGACGGCAACTGCGGGGCGTCGCTGATCGATCCCCGGTGGGTACTGACGGCGGCCCACTGCGTCACGGGGGAGGGTCTGGTGCTGGACGGCACCGTCAGGATCGGCAGCGAGGCCAGGAAGTCGGGGGGAACCGTCCGGGCCATCGAGCGGACGGTGATCCACCCGGGCTTCGTGAGTGGTGGTGGGAAGGCAGCCAACCAGCACGACATCGCGCTGGTCCGTCTCGACCGCCCGGTCTCCGAGAAGCCCGTCAGGATCGCGGAGCGGGCCGGACAGCCCGGGACCCCCACGCGCATCCTGGGATTCGGCACCACCGTCGACACCGAGTTCGCGTTCGCCGAGCGCCTGCAGGAGCTCGACACGCGCAGGGGCGCCGCCCGCGAGTGCGCTCCCGGCTACGCGGACCGGAACCGGCTGTGCACGATCAGCAGGGTCCCCCAGGCCATGGCGTGCTTCGGAGACTCCGGCGGACCGCAGCTCCAGAAGGGCAGGAACGGACGGTGGGAGCTCGTCGGGGCCACGTCGGGACCCGGCGCCCCGGGGGTGGCCTGCTCGGCCGGGCCCGGTCTCTACGTCAACGTGACCGCGTACGCCGACTGGATCCGCGAGACCCTGAGGCACGTCTCCTGAGCCACGTCTCCTGACCCGCGTCACGGATTCAGCGGGACACGACGCAACCCCAGGCCCGGTCGGACGTCCGTCGAAGTGAAGCCACGTGCGGGGCGGCGGGAGCCGCTCCCGGCGCCCCGCACGCCGTACGCCGTTCACCGCTCATGGAGACCGAGTCTTGAACCACGACGACACCACCGCCGCCGCCCGCCGCCGCCCGATGCGAACCCTCGCTCTCGCCGCGTCCACGGTGGCCCTTCTCGTACCGCAGGCCCTGGTGGCAAGCCCCGCGACCGCCGCCTCCTCCGACGCCGCCCGGGGCCCGCGGGGCGTCTCCGCCGTCACCTACGACCTCGGCGACCAGGCCTACCGGCTGCCGGGAACCGGGGAACCGGTCGAGATCGCCGGCACCGTGCACTATCCGACGGATCTCGGCACCACGCCGCTGCCCCTCGTCGTCCTGCTCCACGGCTGGCACGAGACCTGCGCGGACCGGGCGGCGGCCGAGGCTCGGACAGCCGCCGAACTCGCCCAGGACTGGGAGGCGTACGAAGCCGCGAGCCGGAAGCTGTTCAGTTGGCCCTGCGCCCCCGGAACCCGTCCGATCGCCAACGACCGGGGCTACGACTATCTCGGCGAGGAACTGGCCCGGCGTGGCTTCGTCGTGGTGTCCATCCGCGCCAACGGCATCAACGCTTCCTCGGTGTGGGGAGACGAGAACGCCTCCGCCCGGGCCGACCTGATCAACAGGCACCTGGCCCTGTGGCAGCGACTGGCCGCCTCGGGCCGTGGCGGCCTCGTCGGCGCGTTCCGCGACGCGGCTACGGGCCAACCGCGGCGCGTCGACTTCCGGGACCGCGTCGACCTGAACAGGGTCGGCACCATGGGCCACTCACGTGGTGGCGCGGGTGTGACCTGGCAGGCGGCCGACCGCCACAAGGACCAGTGGCCCACCGGAGTCAAGGTCAAAGCTGTCCTGGCACTGGCCCCCGCTTACAACGTCATGACCGAGGACATGACCGCGTACGAGATCACGAAGACCCCTGTGGCCGTGCTGCGCGGGACCTGCGACGGCCAGGTCGGTACCGAGGCATTCTCCTTCGCCGCCGAGGCCACCGCCCGGAGCACCGCCGGCTTCCACCAGCTGGCGATACCCGGTGCGAACCACAACTACTTCAACACGGAGTGGTCGCCGCGGAGCGGAGAGGTCGCCGCCCGCGACGATGCCGCACACGACGCCGACCGGCCGGGCCAGTGCACCGAACCCGGTGGCTCCGCCTACGCGCCCCAGCTGACCGAAGCGGAGCAGCGTCGGGGCGTCGCGGCCTACGCCGAGGGCTTCTTCCGCCAGTACATCGGCGATGGCCGGCGGTTCTGAGCTGCGAGTCGAGGAGGAGGTCCCGGGGCGGAATCCGGGAGAGCAGCATGGAGGAGCGTTCCTCGACGAGGGGCGGTAGACGACTGCCCTCCATGAGAAGGCATCCGCTGTGGCCGGGCGGCGCGGGCGCGCCCGGCGCCTCGATGTCCGGGGTACGCCGTCTCGTCGAGGTCGGCGTCCCCGGCGAGGTCCTGAAGTCAGGCGACAGCGCGCACGCTTCGGAACCGGTCTAGATCTCCGTCACTCCTCGGGGACTCGAACGGCGTCCTGAGGCCAGGACTGGACGATGCCTAGTGCTGGATCAGGCCGCCGACCGGAACGGGTTCGATGTGGCCGGTTGCCGGGAGGGCCTGGGCCAGGGAGAGGCCGATGTCGACCAGCGACGACCGACGCAAGCAGGCGATGTCGGGGATCCTGGTCCAGACCGATTCGGCAACCTCGCCGTTCGGCTCGGGCCGGAGGCGGCCGCCGGTGATGCGGACGCGGTAGAAGACACCGACGTTCTGATGCTCTACGCCCGCGCGAGCCTCGGCCGCGGGAATGACCCGCGAGTCCACACCGAGCAGACGATCCACCACCGCCATGCAGCCCGTCTCCTCGGCGACTTCCCGGATCACCGCATCGAACGGATCTTCGCCGTGCTCTACCCGGCCGCCAGGAAGAGTCCAGGTGCTGTTCCCACTCCGTGGCGCCTGGCGGGCGAGCAACACCCGGCCGTCTTCGACACACACCGCATACGCCGCCAGCCGAAAACTCACCCTCGCGCCTCCCGCCCAGACCCCTGCTCACCCGTGGGAGCCGCGGCCGCGGCATCCTCAACTGCCCGTTTATCACACATTCATTGGTGCGTGTCACGGTTACTTCACCGCACACCTCGCCCATGAACGGAGTACGCGTGACCACGGCAGCCGCTTACGAGAACCAGGCGATCCTGACGTACCGGATCTCCTTCACGGCAGGCCCCGACCTCGTCGGAACCATCAAGCGCACGTCGGGCAGCACCGTGGTCGAGAGCACCTATTACCACGGGCTGCCCGAGCCGAAGGGCAGACTCGCGGGCGAGTACCGGCACGACAGTGATCCGGAGAAGCGGACCGTGAACATCCTGGCCAACGCGATCCTCGAGCGGCTCGGCTGCGACGACGAACGCTACTTGGCCGAGATCCTGGCACAGGTCACCGGGGGCAGTATCGACCTCTACTCCGACAAGGGCCCCTGCCACTCGTGCCGGGCGATCCTCAAACAGTTCCTGCAGGACTACCCGATGCTCGCCTCCTGCGTGGTGACCTACCGCAAGACGGACGGACGCGGTCGTCCCCTCCTGGCCCTCGAACCCGCGGGAGGGGATCTCCACGGCTCCTACGGCTACGAGGACGCGGTGGAGTTCAACGGCAACTGGCGCAAGGTGCTGCGCTGACGAGCGCCCCGCGCCGGCCGAGGACCACGACCTGATCGGCTTTGCGGCGAACGGGGCCGGTCTGGCCGGTCTGGCCCTTTCGACGTCCGGCCATCAGCGCGGGGCGTTCCAGCTTCTGATGGGCGCCCTGGACCGTCGAGCCGCGCTGGCGCGGGTGCCGGGGCCACGGGTGGCGCGGCTCAGCGTGCGCGCGGAACGGATCCTGCACCGCGCCGGGGACGGCCCCCTGCCCCTGGTCGGCCTCGCCCGGCTGTACACGGCCGGCGGGCGCGTCCGTGAAGGTCTGCGGTGCCTGATGGTGGGCGCCGATCGCGCGGCGGCAACCGGCGACTGCGCCACCGCCGCCCGCCTGTACACCGGACCGTCGTCGAGGGTCCGCGGGCCGGCGGACGGGGCCGCAGCGCCGCGAAACTGGCCCGTACGGCCCAACTGGCCCGGAGCGGCGCACAGGTGGTCGCCGTCGTGCGCACGGTCCTCGACGAGGACGACCC
This sequence comes from Streptomyces sp. NPDC093111, assembly GCF_040683955.1. NCBI lineage: Bacteria > Bacillati > Actinomycetota > Actinomycetes > Kitasatosporales > Streptomycetaceae > Streptomyces > Streptomyces sp. NPDC093111. The sequence goes on from NZ_JBFBNW010000013.1 coordinate 15,212, forward strand.
GCCGCCGCGCCTGCGCGGCGAGATGCGCCTGCACCTGAGCGTGCTCCTGCGCCACCAGACCGGAGGGCGCTCGACAGCCTCGAAGAGGTCGCGCGCGCCATTCCCGACCTGGAGGCGTCCGGCCCACAGACCGCCGCGCGCGCCAGGCGGCCGCCGCCATCCCCTCCGTCCAGGGCTGGCCCGTCGACCGGCACCGACACTGGCTGGACCGCGGCGAGACGCTCGCGCGGCACGTCACTGATCCGGTCGCCCGGGGCGCCATCACCGCCAACCGGGCCACCGCCCTGATGGTCGCGGGCGACCCGCGCGCCTGGCACGCCGCGGAGGCGCTGCTCGGGCCGGTCGAATCAGCGATGGCGGCCGCGCACCACGCCCGGGGATGGACCAAGGGCTGGACCAACCTGGCGCACGCGTCCAGCGCGCTCGGGTACGGCGCGCGGGCACGGGACTTCCTCGACCGGGCCGTCGCCGGGCTCGCCGACACCAACAGCCCGTATCTGAAAGGGCCTGCCCAGACGGCCGACCTGGTCCTCGCCTGGCACGGCGGCCACTGGGACGGCCTGCACGCGGCCGCCGACCACACCGCCCGGCTCTACCAGGAGATACCCGACCTGACCGCCGAGGCGACGCTGGTACGCGGACTGGTCTCGCTCCATGTGTGGCTTCGTCCTCACCTCGTCGGCCGCCGCCACCGCCCGCGTACATCTGGAGCATCTGGAGGCGGGGCGGCCCGGGCAGGCGTGCGAGGCCGTGGAGGACGTACTGTGCCGACTCGCCCGTACCCAGTGGTGCTGCCCGTGGCCGTGGAGGCACTTCTCGGCAGTGGCCGTACGGCGCGCGCCCGGCGACTCGTCGCCGACTTCGCGGCCGGGTCCGCGAACGTCGACGCGCCCGCCGCACGGACGGCCCTGACCATATGCACGGCGCTGCTCGCGCAGGCCGTGGACCGGCCGTGCGAGGCTGTCGGCCTGTTCAGGTGGCAGACGCTCGGCCGCCCCCTCGACGCCGCCCGCGCGGCGGAGGCCCGGGGACGCGGCCTGCTCGGCCTCCACCGTGAGGCCGAGGCCCGGGCCGTCCAGGATGTGGTCGGGGTGTACCAGGAGCTGGGCGCGCGCTGGGACGTCGCCCGCTGCCGACGGCTGCTGCGGCGCCACGCCATCGTCACCCCCCACCGCCGGGGCCGCCTCGGCTACGGCGACCGGTTGTCCCCGCGCGAGGAGGACGTGGCCCTGCTCGTCGTCCAACGCCGCGCCAACCGGGACATCGCCGAGAGCCTGGTCCTGTCCACCGCACCGTGGCGCACCACGTGGCACGCATCATGCTGAAGCAGAACGTCTCGTCGAGGGGCGACATCGCTCTGCCGGGGGGGGATGGAGGCGGTGCGGGGTTGGGCCGACGTGGACAGGGGCGGGCCGAGTGACCAGGGTCCTCCCGATTCGGCCTTGCTCAGCGGAGCATCCGTGAGCCGGCGCGAGAGGGCGTTTCCCGCCCTGCGCGCGGAGCGCCCCGGTCCAGGTTGCTCACCCTTTGATCGCGCTGCGGCCGAAACCGTGCCGGGAGCGGCTGGCCCGGACGATACTGGTAGGGGCAGCGTCTCACCGCCGTGCCGGCTCCATCGCCGGCAGAGGCCGGGCGCGGCTTCGTCGATGCCTTCGAGGGGAGCCGTTCATGACCATGGCGAAAGACCTGTTCATCATCGCGATGGACCCCGGGCAGGAGCCCGCCGTCGGGCAGGGAGACCTGTCCCTCGCGCTCGCGGGAGCCGAACTGATCGACCTCCTCGGCGCCGGGGCCGTCACCTTGGACGGCGACCGTGTCGTGCCCGGTGCGCCGTCGGCCTTCGACGACCGGCTCCTGGGCGAGGCGTCGGAGAGGCTCGCCCGACAGACACCGTACGAGCGTGTCGAAGACTGGCTGTGGCGCCGCGGAGAAGGTCTCGCGGCCGTCTACCAGGCCGCGTTGGAGAGCAACGGTGAGCTGATCCCGGCACGCAGCGGCCGCCTGTCGTTCGGTGCGCGCCGCATGGAACCGGTCGATACGCCGGCCCGCCGCGGGGCGGTCGACCGCTGGGAGCGGCAGGAACCCGTCCTGGCGGCCCTCGCCTCGGTCGTGGGCATCGGCGGCGACCCGTCCGACGACGCGCCGGGTCCCGACGACGAGGCGGTCACGGTCGTGGTCGCCGCCGCGCACGACGCGGTCATGGAGCTGGAGGCCGTACGCCAGCGGCGGACCATCGAGAACTCGGCCTTCGCCAACCTCTGGCGGGGGCCGTGAGAGAGGGCGTGGGCCGGGTCCGGTCCGGCTTGGACCGGCCGTGGCGACGAGATACGACGAGCTCGCCGTCCGCCATGGGATGAGCGTGCTCGTCGCAGTCCTTGGCAAGTGGCTGTGCCCAGCATGTTTCCAGCCCTCAGTCCAGCAGGTGCGTGAGGCACTCGAGGTCGTCGCCTACGGACTGCTGTTCCTCCGTGGCGAGGTGAACTGCGGTGGCCGCGGCGAGCGCGGAGGTCGCGGCTTCCTCGTCGCCGGGACTAGCGGCGACGTCAGCACGCCGCACGCAGCACACAGCACGCAGCACGCAGCACGAGAAGACGCAGCACTACACAGATACAGATGCGGGCCGCTCGTCCCGCAGCCGCAGCGCCCGGTCGACGACCTTCGCTGCGCGCGTCAGGTCCTCCTTGGAGTCGGCGAGGAGGGAAGCGCGGTGCAGGGCACGGGCGAAGGTCTCTACGGGGGGCGGGGCGGTGGTACTGGTTGTCGCTCGTCTGCCGCCCGACGCGGATACAGGGCCGGCCGCATCCGCGCCGTGGAGGGCGGCGCAGCCTTAGGGCGTGCGGCGCCTCTCCTCGCCGGTGACCTTCGACTCCCGGCGCCACGCCCACGTGGCCCCGGCGAGGGTGACCAGCACACCCAGCAGACCTATGCCGGCGGTCCAACCCACCCGTTCCAGGACTTCGATGATCAACCCCGCGAGGCCGTACCCACCGGGGTTCTCCCCCGGAGCCGGATCGTCACCGGCGGACAACAGCCCTGCCACCGCGCCGTGGATTACCTGACCCCCTGCCAGGACGGTCACCATGCTCTCCCCTCACCCTCTCCCGCGGGACCCCGACCGGACGGCAACCGCCTCACAGTCCGTCAGGCGGTCCCCCTTGGAGTACTCCGCACTGATCGTCACGTGTGCGTGCTGCGCGGACGACCGCGCACCATGCTTCCGTTCCCTCACTGGCCAACACGAGTGGGGTCGGCGAGAGGCGTAGCGGCACGGCAGCGGACGACGCGGGTCCGCACCACGCTACAGCGACGACGAAGCGGCAGGTCGGAGCCGGTCAGCGAAAGCTGTCACGCGCACTCGGATCTCCGCACACATGACGGACGGATGCGGGGTTGTCCGGGGCCTGCTCGAACTGAACGGTCGGACGGGCATGACGATGGGACAGGAAGACCTCCGTGCGTGGTGTGGAGCCTGGACGTCTCCACCACACCGGAGGTCTTCGCCATGATCAAAACCCGGCACCGTTGACCACGCTCGTGATCAATACGGCCGGCCCGGGGCCATCAGCCTGTCTCCGCGGTGTTCACCGTGGCCAGGCGCCGGTTGTACTGGATCACGTCGTACCTCTGGTCGCCGGTGACCACGGCCTCCGGGCGCGTGGGTGTGGCCGGGAAGAAGTCGTCGGCGCCGACCGAAGTGCGAGCGGCCACGTACGCCTGGCCCTGGGGGAACCCGTACATGTCGAACCGCGTTTGTGCCGATGCCGGCAGCCCCTGGGGGTACTCGCCCGTCCGAGGGTAGGCCGTCGTGTAGACCGAAACCTTCGCCCCGCTCGCGGGACGGACGATCCGCGCGTTCGGGGCGGGGCGGGTGTTCACCCCCGCCGGGTTGTGGATCCATCCCTTCTGCCCACCGAACCAGATGGCCGTCCAGTCCCCTCGCATGTCGGCGACCACGAACTCCTGCCCCCACACCACGGTGGACCCCCAGTCGTCGATGCGGTCGCTTCCCGCCGACCCGTCCGGGCGGAGGGCGAGGTCGGAGACGAGCGGAGCGTCGGCGCGGGGCTCCGTGTGCACGTAGAGAAGGTTCGACGGCTGTGTCGAGGACCGGCACGTCGGAGAACACACCGTCACCTTCTGCGCGTTCTTGCCGAACGTCGGGGCGATCATGACCGCCTGTCCGACGCCGACGTTCCTGCCCGTCGCGCCTCCCTCGGCCTCGCGCTCCTGACGCTGATCGGCGTCGAGGAGAGCCATGAACCTCTCCCAGTCCCAGTACGGGCCGGGGTCCCAGTGTGCGTCCGGCGCGCGGGCCGGCCTGGGCGGAAGGACGTTGTCGTGGCCGATGATGTGCCGGCGGTCCAGCGGCACGTCGAAGCGTCGTGCCAGATAGCCCACCAGCGCGGCAGTCGCCTTGTACTGGGCCGGAGTGAACCAGGTGGGCCCCTGGGCGGCGTACCCCTCCATCTCGATACCGATGCCGTGCAGGTTCATCCAGTAGTTCCCGGCATGGAAGGCGATGTCCTTGGTGGCGACCATCTGCGTCGCCGCACTGCCGTCGGCCTTCATCACGTAATGCGCGGAAACCCCGCTGACGGGGTCCTGGAACCAGCTGATGCCCCCGTCGTACGACCCTTCGAGGTCATGGATAACGATGAAGTCGACATCCATGCCGTTCGAGTCCCGTGTGGATACCTGGTAGTTCGAGGCGGCAGCGGGCGCGAACCGGCACTTCAGCTCGGCGGGGCACTCCGGCACCGCTGCAGCGGCCGACGTCCGCAGCCCCAGGGACGCGAGCTGCGACCTCGCCGGACGGGCGGACGGCGACTTCGTCAAGGAAACCCTCTGGCCGTCCTTGCGCACCTTCTGCTTGCCGGAGCGGATCACCGCGAACACGCCATCGGCGAACCGTTCCGCCGCGGCGGTGTCGGCGGCCTGGCTGTAGCGCGCCACAGCCCCGTACCAGCTGCCCGGGTCGGGTGACGTCTCATGGGTGACCTGACGTTGGTACGAGGCGAGCAGTGCGGCGCCGCCTCGAAGGTTCTGCAGCTCGTCCCGCTTGAGAGTCTGGGACGCGACGCCGATCATCGCGGCTGCGGCCTGCAACGTGTGCTCGGACGGGTCGTCGGTGCCTGTGGCGTCCACGGGCCCCTCGCCTGGGCGATGGGCGTACATTCTCCCGGACGTCGTGTCCGTCAGGTGCATGGGCCCATAGCCACCCTTGGTGCTGGGGCGGCCGTCGTTGGCCTCCCACCACGAGGACTCGTAGCTGACGCCGAGGAGTACTTCCTTCGGCACACCGAACTCTGCCGCCGCCTGCTCGGCCGCCCGCTCGAAGCCGCCGGGTGCGGCATCGGAGGGCTGGGCGTTCCCGGCGGTGGCACATCCCCAGATGAGGGCCACCGTCACTCCGGCAGCGCCGTACCTGCGGCGGCCGTGGCGCCCGTGTCTTCTGGTCACACCATGTCCATTTCGCTGTGGCGGTCGTGGTTCGGTCCAGGGCCCAATGCCGCGGACGTCACAGCGAAAGGGACGGAGGCCGTCTGGTCCCCCCGACACGCCCAACGCGCACGGCCCCGTCACCGCACCGGAGCAGCGATCCCAGGCCCAGGCCCAGGCCCAGGCACTGCCGCGCCCGTCGACACGGGAAGGACTCTCGCGGCCGTACCTGGGGGAGCTGAGACGGTCCGAGGCAGCATTCATCGGCGGGGTGGGCCCGTCACTGTGGAGGAACCGCCACACAGCAGCGGGTGCCCAGGCGGGCGACCCGCGGGCAGTGGTGCCAGACAGCGTTTCAGCAGCCATTCCGCGGTCAGGGGGCTCCGCAGCCGTTGTCGTCCCCTCGCGGCGGTTGTCCGCATGTTCAGCAGGGAGAAGGCCCACGCCAGGGGTGGGCGGATCAAGAGCGCGCTGGAGGGGTCGGCTGGTCGCGCCACGGGCGAGGAGCGGCTGACGGAGCCGGGGCGCGCAGAGGAGAAGGGCGGCTGCACCCTGGAGGCCCAGCGAAGAGGTCATGGGCATCTTCAATCGCTGACCGCACGCACGCGGTACAGCGTGGTCCCGTCCCGGGAGTCCCAGGGACGGGACCACGCTTCGGAAGAGACGTCACACCAACGGGGGAAGGGGGCCGCACATGGCGGCGAGCGGTGGCGGGGAGGGGGGCACGGCCGAGGAGGGCGGGACGGTCGTCGGGCGTGACATGGTGCTCGCCGTGGGACTCGCGGGATCGGTCGCCGACGGGGGCGGGAGACGGTGGCCAGTCCTGAGGGTTCGGGGGCGGGGTCGCGCGTCGGCCGAAGTGGTCCGTGGCAGTGAGATACCCGAGCCGGCGGGGGCGCCGGCTGTGGCGCCCGTCGTGGACGGGGATGCCTTGGATCACGCCGCCGCGGATCCGTACGAGTTCGAGCACACGGTGGCAGCGCTCTGTGCCCGCGGCGGCTGCGGATCCGTGAAGTGGACGGAGGTGCCGGCGATCTGGGCGCGGACGTACTGGCGACCACCTCCGACGGGCGGCGGCTCATGCTCCAGTGCAAGCGGTACGCGCCGGACCACCGCGTCGGTTCGCCGGACCCCCAGCGCTTCGGCGGCACCTGCTGGACCGTGCACGAGGCCGATGTCGCGGTCCTGGTGACAACCAGTCCGTTCACCGAACCCGCCCTCGACTACGCCGCCTCGTACGGAATCCTCTGCGTGGGCGGACCCGCTCTCGAGACGTGGACCGCGTCGGAGTCGCCGGCCCCCTGGGACGTTCTCCCGCCGGAACCCGAAAGTCGAGCAGAAGCGGAACCGGAGAGGAGCCGGAAGCAGCCGCCGGGTGACGTAGCGGAGGCGGAGGCGGGCGCAAATGGCGCGGTCGTCAGGAGCCCGTGGCGGTCAGTTCTCCCACCCAGTGCCCGGCTTCGAAGAGAGGTGTGTCGGCGCCGCGGAGTGGCCCGGTCGACAGCTTCCGTTTTCCCTTCTCCTCGCTCTCCCAGAACGTCAGAGCCGAGGTGCTCTTGGCGCAGCCCGATGGCTGCTTGCTGTCCGCGAGCTCCGCGGGCGCGGTGCGGAGCCGGGCCGACTCCTGGGAGAACACCTCCGCCTTGTACACGCACCTCTCCCCCATCACGCTGATGGACACGAGACGGATGTCGCGTTTCGTCGCCCCATCGCCCAACGTGACTTCGAAGCGGTAGGTGCCGTCCTCTCCCCGGCCGCCCCACGAGCCCCGGAAGTTCTCGGGCAGCGCACCCTTGGCGGGCGGTACCTTCTCGAACATCTGGGGCCTGTAGGAGGTGGTCCCGTCGTTTCGGTGGTCGTAGAAGCCCGGGTCGTCGGCCCACTCGAACGCGCCGTTCCATACGGCTACGAACGCCCCCGTACCGTCCGGGGCGGAGGAGCCGTAGTCATCGGTGTTGTCCTCGCAATGCTCCGCCTCGGACTTGGGGATCGTCCTCTTCAGCCGGCTCGTGCCGAGCGCGATCGCGTCGCTCTTGGACTGGGTGATGGTGCTTTCCCAGACGCACAGCCGCTCCTCGTTCAGCAGGGAGTACTCGGCGGTGCCCTTCGCGTCGACGAGCAGGCGCGCCAGCACCCCCTCGATGCGGAGGTCGTCCCTGTCCCTCAGGGCGATTGGCGCCTCCCAGCTTCCCTGCAACGCCTTCGGCGCACTCAGCGACGGTGACTCCCCCGTCCCGCCCTGCCACGGGCGCAGCGCGAGCAGGCCGCCGACGGTGACGAGCACGGCGACGGCTGCCGCCCCCGCCACGACGGCCGGGCGACGCCGCCGGTCCGGGGCCTGCGCCGGAACGTGCGAGCGGGCCGTTTCGTCGTATCCCGGCCCCACCGTGGGCGCGTACGCGAGCGCGTCCGACGGGGACGCGGCAGGTGCTTGCACCGGATGAGGCTCGGGGGGCGTTTGCACAGGCTGAGGTGTGGCGGGCGCTTGCGCGGGCCGGGGTGTGGCGGGCGCTTGCACGGGCTGAGGTGTGGCGGGCGCTTGCACGGGCTGAGGTGTGGGGGGCGCTTGCGCGGGCCGGGGTGCGGGCGCGGGCCGGGCAGGCGCGGGCGGAGTGGGGTCCTGGTCCGGCACGAGGGCCGTGTGCGGCCGCAGCGGGTCGAAGTCCAGCAACTGTGCCGCGTGTCGCCCCAGCCGACCGAGCAGCGCGCCTGGCAGCCATTCGTCGGTGCCTTCTGTGGCGGTGCGGGCGGCGACCTGCTCCGGTGTGGGGCGCTGTGCAGGGTCCTTCTGCAGGCATTCCCGTACGAGTCCGAGGAGCGCCTCGGGCACCCCGTCCAGGTCCGGCTCCTCCTCGGCGACCCGGAACAGCTGGGCGTGCAGCCCGTTGCCGGTCGCCCCGAAGGGCTGGCGCCCCGTGGCGGCGTAGGCGAGGACCGACCCCAGGCAGAAGACATCGGAGGCGGGAGTGACGTGGAGGCCGCGCACCTGCTCCGGCGACATGAAGCCAGGTGAGCCGATCACCATGCCCGTACGGGTCTGCAGGCTGTCCCCGCTGATGCTGTCCAGCGCCCGGGCGATCCCGAAGTCGATGACCCGAGGTCCGTCCACGGTGACCAGGACGTTCGACGGCTTGAGGTCGCGGTGGACGAGGCCCGCTTCGTGGATGGCCCGCAGGGCGAGCGCGAGCCGGTTCGCCAGGACCCGCACCGACGGCTCGGGCAACGGTCCGTGCTGCTCGGCCACGACGGCATGCAGATCGGGTCCGGGAACGTACTGGGTGGCGACCCAGGGCGTCTCCGCCTCCGTGTCCGCGTCGAGCACGGCCGCGGTCCAGGACCCGCCGACCCGCTTCGCGGCGGTGACCTCGCGCGCGAACCTCGCCCGGAATTCGGTGTGCTGGGCGAACTCGGCCTGCACGACCTTGACCGCGACAGTTCGCCCGCCTTCGGAGCGGGCGAGGTAGACCCGGCCCATTCCGCCGGCGCCTAAGCGGGCGATGAGGCGGTACGGGCCTATGCAGGGCGGGTCTTCGGCGGTCAACTGATCCACGAGGAAGGAGGGTAGCCCAACTACCCGACGGCGACGGGTCAGACGGCCTCTTTCCAGATCGGTCGGCCGTTGGTACGGGGTGTGTCGTGGAGTGACGTGCACGAACACGAACACGAACACGGACACGGACACGGTGAAGGCCTGCCGCTGAGATCGCCGAGATCGCTGAGAGTCCTATCGGCCTGGCGCTCGGTGCAGGGAGGGCTTCGGAGCCGGACGCCGTCCTGCGGCTCCGGGGCGGCGGTGACAGGTTGCTTCCGCCGCTGACCCGGAACTGCGGGACGGTGCATCGCGTCGCCCGAGGCTGGTCTCGTCATCGGTTCGCGGCGCGTACTCCCGCGGGCCGTTGTCGGCGCTCCCCGACCGACCGACGTCGACCTGACACGGCTGCCTGCCATCGGGACCTCGCGCCGTGAGGGGCCCTCAGGACGGGAACGTCCACTGCTGGGTCGGGATGTCGTGGCAGGTCCACTGCTGGGCGCGGGCGCCGTCGGTCACCAGGGAGTCCTCGATCTCCAGGCACTTGCCGCTGTTGCGGTTCTTGAGCCAGTAGCCCCACTTCCCCTTCACGAGGTCCCACCGCATGGTGGGCATGTCATGGCAGGTCCACTGCTGGGCCGGGGCGCCGTCGGCCGTCTGCGAATTCTCGATCTCCAGGCACTTGTCACTGTTGGCGTTGGTCAGCGGGCCCTGCCAGGCGGCGGCCTGGGCTTGCTGGATCCAGGTGGACAGGTCGTCGACTCGGGCGGAGAGCGCTCCGGTACGGGTCTCGGCCGACGGCGCGCCGAGACAGCCTCCCTGCCAGGAGCGCGAGTTGACGCCGATGATCTGTCCGTCGGTGTTCAGCAGCGGTCCTCCCGTGTCTCCTTTGCACAGCGCAGTCGTGCCCTTGCCGGTGATCTCCAGGCCCGTGGGGGTGCTCGCGGTGAGGGTGAACGCCCCGGCGTGGAGCTTGTCCGGCACCCACTCGGTCGTGGTGCGGCCGAACCCGGCCGCGGACAGATCGCTCTGCGCGGCCGGCAGGCCGGGCGCGCGGACCGCGGGCTGCAGGGTGGTGACGGGGGTGACGAGCCTGACCAGGGCGAGGTCACGGTCGTCCCGCGGGACGACCTCGAGGACGTCCACGGTCTTGCCGTCGCTGAGGGTGGCGGTGGTCTTCAAGGGCGGGGTGCCTGCCGGGACCAGTGCCCCGGGGCTGGTGGCGAAGCAGCTCGCGGCGGTCAAGATCCACAACGAATGAATGAATATGCCCGTACAGGCGCGGGAGTGCTCTTCGTCGCCGAGGTCGAGCCGGACGACGGCGGCGAGCTGCCCGACGGTCGCTTCGGGGCCGGTCACGGCCGCGGCGGGCGCCGCCGTCATGGCGAGGGGGAGCGAGGTCGCGGGCGATGGCGGTCCTCGCCGCGTCCGCCGCGCCCTTGGCGGCGTCACCTGCCTTGCGGGCCGCGCGGCCCGCGGTCGCCACGTCGTCCTGGGCGGCCCTGGCCTCGACGGCGGCTTGCTCGGCCGCCTCCTTGGCCTTGGCCGCGGCCTCCACGGCCCGGTCGGATGCCTCTTCGGCCTCCTTCGTCATCGCCTCGGCCCGCTGGCCCTCGCGCCGGACGACCCCGACGAGTTCCTGGATCTGGGTGGCCTCCTGGTCCCGGGCCCGGGCGATGTGCTGGCCCGTGTCCAGGAACCACTCGACGTCCGAGTCGGTACCCGAGAGGGCCCGCGACGCGTACTTCCGCACCTCGGGTCCGGCCTGCACCATCAGCTTGGATGCCTCGACCCGCATGTCCTCCAGGGCCGCGGAGTACTGCCCGTCGGTCAGGAAGGTCTCCATCGCCTCGAAGGTGCCCGTGGTGAGGGCGGTGCCACCCGCGCGGTTCACGGCCTTGCCCCCGGTGGCCATGATCGTCGAGGTGGCCACCCGCAGGTCTTCGAGCAGAGCGGTCCTGAACCCTCCCGCGAGGTAGGAGGCGATCTCCTGGTCGCCGCTGCCGAGCGCGGCGGTCGCCTCGCGACGTACGCCCTTCCCGCCTGCCGCGAGCGCGGATACGATCGCGACGCGGTTGTCCACGGCCCTCTCCGCGGGCAGACGTACGGCGAGGAAGTACTGCACGTCCGCGTCGGACCCGGCCAGCGCGCCTTCGGCTGCGGCCCGCACTCCCCTGCCGCCCGTCAGCCAGGCCCTGACGACCTTGGCGCGCTCGGTGGCGGGCAGAGCCGGCTCGTCGCTCCCGCCGCCTTCGGGCGGGGTGTCGGCCGCCCAGGCGGACACGGGGCTGAGGACGAGGCTGGACGTGGCGGCCACGGCTGTCGTGGCCGCGATGGCGCCCATGACACGCCTTCTACTCCAATAGACGTTGTCCACCAGGTAGCTCCTTCATGGTCGGTGTCCGGCCGCCGACCGGCACGCGCGAACGTGGTGCCGGACGGCGGGTCGTCGCGGTCGGGGCCGTTCCCGAGTACGGGGAGAGCCGTCGGCCACCGTTGTGACCGGTCGGGTTGTCCGCAATCGACGGCCGGGAACTCCGCTGGTCAGCGCCCGTGCGAACGGCGGACAACCGCCGTGGCGCCGGTCGTGGCGTCGGATGCGGACAAGGGCGCGGACAACCGGGGCGGCGGCGTGGAGGGCCGGGGCTGGGGGGACAGCCGGTACGGCGAGCCGACACGGCCGTGCCGGAGGAGCGCGGGGCCGAGGGATGTCGGCGCCCGCTCGGGAACGCGTCCGATACCGGCTCGGGAATGCCCGGTTCACGGCTTGTAGCGGTCGTACGCCCGGTGGTTAGGTCCTGCCCGGCGCGCACATCTGTGGCCACTGTTCCTGATGTGTCCGTACGTGGCGCCTGGGCATGCGCAGGTTCAGCCCTGCCGCACGACGTGAGCGACGTCGACACCGGTGGAGACGCGGAGGTAGCAGTGGCGAGAGCGGGCAGACCGCAAGGTGCCTTGAAGGGGTCGACGCGCGCGGCGAACGAACTCGCCGGGTTCGTCCGGAATCTGACCGGTCCGCTGACCGTACGGGAACTCTCCGCTCGCTACGGCGGCGGGCGGACCCTGTGGAGCGAGTACCGGTCCGGCGCGAAGGTCATTCCCCTGGGCGTCCTCCGCTCCGTGCTGCGCGACCGGATACGCGACGCGCGCGCCTACGACCAGCTGCTCGACCGCGCGCGTCGGCTTCACGACGCGGCGCTGGTGGCGGCGGTGCGCGCGGCGCCGGCGCTCGGGCTGGGAGACGCCTTACAGCGCGCCGAGGCCGACCTGGACGACGCGGGCCGCGTCGTGCAGAGCCTGCTGGCGCTCGTCGCCATGCTGATGCCCCACGCGGCCGACCCGGAGCACTGCCTCGAATCCGCGTTGCTCGGCGAGGCCCTGGACCAGCTGGACGCGGCTCTCGCGGTACGGGCCGGCGCCGCGCGGGTCCGGGCGGAGGGGGCAGGCGCCCGGCGGGGGCGGTTCGCCGGTGCGATCGATAGCGGCGAGGCGGAGGAGGGCACCGCGGGGCGGGGCGGCGGCGCGGGAGGCACGGAGCCGGCCGAGGACACGCCAGGGGTCGGTGAGATCGCACTCGCCGGGCCCGCGCTGGCCCTTGCGCTGGCTCGGGTCGGGTCGGCCGTCGAGGAACGGCGCACCGAACTCGTCCGGCTGTGGGGCGACGTACGGGAGACGTGTCCGCCACGGTCGCCGGCGGTCGCGCCGACCGTCGAACTGCACCGTCTCGACCGTTCGTTGGCCGTACGGCGGTGGCGAGGCACGTACCGTGGCCGGGACCTCGTCCGGCGCGGTGCCCCGCCCCCGGCCCGCGGAATGATGCCCGGCTTCCTGGGCGTCCTGAGCGTGCTGGTCGTCGCCGCGCTGCTCACCGTGGTCACCGTCTCCGGCCGCCACGCCGGGGCGCCGGCCGGAGGCACCGCGCTCCTCGTCGATCCCCTCCCCCGCATCCGGTCCGGGCCCCCTCTCCTCGGCCCGACCGCTTCGGCCGCTCCCCTGCCGTCCGTACCGCCGACTCCGGCCGGCGACGCCACGCCGTCGAGCCCCGGGCAGGTCCCGCAGTCGCCCCCGCCGAATCGCGAGGGCGCCGGCACCCTTCCGGCGCCCTCGCCGTCCGGGTCAGGGTCCCGTACGCCTCCGAGCGTGTCGCCGGAACCGTCCTCCCGCCCGGCGCCGGGCGAGCCGCCTCCGTTGCCCGACAGCTGGTTCCGGCTGACGAACAGCGCCAGCCGGATGTGTCTGACCGTGCCGGGAGCCGACCCCACTCCGGCGACCGGGCTCGTGCAGAACGGCTGCGGCGCGGGCACCGAACAGTTCTGGCAGCTCAACCCCGAGGCGGACGGCACCTATTCGATCCGCAACGTGAGCACCGGCCTGTGCATGTCCGTCGACGCCGCCCGGACGGAACCCGACGCCATCGTCACCCAGTTCCACTGCGGCGACGACTCCACGGCCCTCTTCCCCGACCAGTACTGGACCTTGCGCTACCACTCGGGGAACCAGGCTTGGCAGGTGGTCAACCGCAACAGCGGCAAGTGCGCGTCGGTACCGGTGAGGGGCGGCAACATGGAGCAAGTGCTGCAGAGCGACTGCGCCGTGACACCGGAGCAGTTCTGGCGCACCTGACCGCGCGCGCCTCGCCTCGGGTCGCGGAGGGCGTTCCTCCCTCCCCAGCCGAATGGGCCCGCCACGGCGTCGACCCACGGAGTTGTCGAAGGCGCTTTCCGCGTCAGCCGTTGCTGCCCGGTGTGGTTGGCGAGGGCGGTGTGCCGGACGACGTCCACACCGCGCACGTGCCGCCCCGCTCGTCAGCCCGCCGGGACAGGACGGGACGGTCGCCAGCACGGCCGGCTCCACCGCGATCTCCTCGTCCGTCGGCCGGTACGGCATCACGTCGGGGTGCGGCACCGACTCGTTGTCCAGCACTCCGGCTTCGGTCAGCACGGGGCCCTTGCGGATCTCGTGGCCGAACCCGCCGGAGATGAAGACCGAGGCCCGCTCCCCCTCCGATTGTCACCGCTGTGCAACAGCCTGGGGCGGGGCGCTCGACGCGCACAACCATCCGCGTGCCCAGCCGTCATCTACGTCGGGTAGGCCATCGGCGTACTCGTTCAGCACTCAGGGGGAATCACATGGCTCACCACATATCCCTGCGCGCCCGCGTCCTTCCGGTCGTGGCCGCCGCCGGGATCCTCGTACCCGTCGTCGCGGGCGCTGCGCCCGCCTCCGCCGCCACCGCGCCGCAGGTCAGCTGTACGTCGGGCAAGGCCGGGCTCGCCACGAAGCTGCAGCGGGACATCACCGCCGCGCTCGCCGGGCGCGCCGGCACCGTCGCCGTCAACGTGCGGGACCGCGTCACCAACACCAGCTGCACCCTGCGTGCCACCACCTCGTACGACTCTGCGAGCGTCGTCAAGGTGACCGTCCTCGCGACGCTCCTGTGGGACGCCAAGAAGCACAACCGGTACCTGACCACCCGCGAGTCCCAGCTCGCGACCGCCATGATCACCAAGTCCGACAACGCGGCCACCACCACTCTGTGGAACCAGCTCGGCGTCACGAAGGTCAAGGGGTTCCTGGCTGCTGCCGGCATGACCACGACGGTGCCGGGGTCCGGCGGCTACTGGGGACTCACCCGGATCAACGTCACCGACGAGCAGAAGCTGCTCTGGCTGCTCACCACCAAGAACACCGTCCTGACCGACAACGCCCGCGCGTACGTCCTCAAGCTCATGGCGAACGTCATCCCCTCCCAGAAGTGGGGAACCCCCGCCGGCGCGCCCTCCTCGGTGACCAAGCACGTCAAGAACGGCTGGCTGCAGCGCTCCACCCGCGGCTGGCGCGTCCACAGCATCGGCGCGTTCCGGGGCGGCGGCCACGACTACTCGATCTCGGTGCTCACCGACGGCAACAGCACGATGAACTACGGCGTGCAGACGATCCAGGCCGTGTCCAAGGTGATCCACCAGGACCTGACCCCGAGCGCGGCCGCGTCGTCCCGCTACACGCCCACCACGTCGCCGCGCGAGGCGTACGTCGCGGTGCCCCGGGGCTGACGCCCCCTCCGGGGAGCCGCCGCACCGCGGGCCTCCCCTCGTGCACCGGCGCACGCACCCTGTTCCGCCGGCCTCGTAAGGGCCGACGGAACAGGGCCGGCGGGACGGCGTCAGCTGTCGGAGCAGAAGGCTGCGTGGACGGTCAGACGCGGCGGACCGTCCTGCGTCTCCAGGACGTCGTCGACGGTCAGCCCGCCCTCCAGGCGGAGACGTTCCTTGACCGGACCTCGTACGGGAAGGGCGAGGTCCGTCAGCCGCGCGCCCGCACGGTCAACGCCCGCAGCAGGCAGCCGAATCCCGTCACCGTCAGCACCCCTCGGACGTCGTTCCAGGTGACCCACGGCCCCTCGAAGGCCGCGCGGGCCCGCGCCGGGTCGACGGTGGCCGCGAGGGCGTCGTTGAGCGGGACGTTCGCGGCCGAGGTGACGGCGAACACCCCCACGTACAGGACCAGCGCGGCCACCGTCCAGCCGCGCGCCCGGCCATCGGCCCGAAGCTGCCAGGCGGCCACCGCCGTGAGCAGCAGCGCACCGAAGAACGGGGTGAAGAACACGGGGTTCTGGATGACGTCGTTGATGTTCCGCATCACCTCGACGTAGGTGCGGTCGTCGCTTCGCGCGAGCGCCGGCATCACCGAGCACGCGTACGCGAACCACACCCCTGCTGTCAGGCCCGTCGCCATCGTCGCCGCGCCCAGGACCGCTCCGGCGGCGCTCTTCGTGGCCGGGATCGTCTGCTTCGTCTGCGTCATGTGCCCATTCAAGGGCGGCTGTCGGGCCCGGAACATAGCCACGCGTCGCACCCGCATACGCGGGCGTCCACGGCGACACTGCCGGCCGTCCGGGTCGGTCCTCCGATGCGAGGGCGCTTGGTGGGACTTCTTCTCGGGCGTCGCCATTCAACCGGCGAATTCGGCGGCGAGCCCTGCAGGGCGCCAACCGGCGAGTCGTGCTCGATCCGAGCCCTTTGGTACGGCTCGGCGGCGAAGGCCGGGAGCAGCGCCCGCTTGGATCCGAAGCGCTGAGACAACGTCGCGGCAGAGACGCCCGCCTCCGCTTCGACCTGCGCGACCGCACCATGTGAGTGAACGGCTCTTCACTGATCAAGGTCGGAGGTCGGTGTCCTGCCGACCGCCGTCGACGTTCCGCCGACGGGGTCACGGTCGTGGGCTTCAGGGCTCGGACCTGCCAGGATGAGCAAGGTCGGTCCACTCCTCGTGCCGTGGAGGTCATGTGCGTGCAGGCGTCGTCGTCGCCGCTCACCCTGGTGTGGAGGACCTCGCCGTACGGGCGGAGGAGCTGGGCCTGCACAGCTTCTGGGTCTACGACACCCCGATGGTCCACGGTGACCCCTTCGTCACCTTGAGTCTGTGTGCGAAGGCCACGCGCCGCATCCGGCTCGGCATCGGCGCCACGTCACCGGCATTGCGCTCCGCACCGGCCTCCGCCAGTGGGTTCGCCAGCCTCAACGCTCTGGCACCGGGCCGGATCATCTGCGGGGTGGGCACCGGGAACACCGCTCGGCGCACCCTGGGCATGCGGCCTTTCACCGCGGCCGCTCTGGAGGATTTCGTCGCCTCCCTCCAGGACCTGTGCGCCGGGCGCTCGACCGAGTACCGCGAGGGCGACCAGGTCCGCGACGTCCGGTTCCTGCACTCCGGGGCGCACGTGAACACCACCGATCCGATCGAGTTCGTCGTGGCCGCGCTCGGGCCCAAAGCCGCCGCCGTCGCCGGCCGCCGCAGCGCCGGACTCGTCTCGTTCGGCCTGCTCGACCCCACGGCCTGGCGCGCGCTGCACGCCGCCCGACGTGACGCCGCCCCTGCCTCGGCGCCCGGCCACTCCCGCTCGTACGTGATCACGGCCCTGCACGTCCTGCGGGACGACGAGGAACACGACAGCGACGCGGCCCGGGAGGCGACGGGGCATCTCGTCCTGTCCCTGCTGGACTTCGCCGCCGACACACCCGCCTTCGCCACGCGCCTCGGCCACGCCGAACAGGAGGCGGTCCGACTGCTCCTGGAACGGCGCGGCACCTCCGCCACCGCGCCGGACCGGCACACCAGGCTCTACCCCGGCTACCTCGGGCGCATCGCACCGCAGGACCGGGACCTGGTCCTGCCCGGGCTGATGGAGCGCGTGGCGCTCGTCGGCACCCGTGACGACCTCCGTACCCGCATCGCCGCGCTCGAACAGGCCGGCGTCGACGAGCTCATCGTCCAGCCGGTGATCGACCCACCCGCCGAGATGGCCCGATTCGCCGAACTCCTCGACTGGATGGAAAGTTCGTCGGCGCCGGATTCCCGTACGGCTTCTGCGCGTTGGGCGCAGCCGGAGAGGAACGAGAGCAGCCAGCCGTAAGGGGCACGTGATAGGAGGCGGACCGGGCATGCCCGGGGCCGCGTGTCAGGCGGTGCCGGCCAGGGTCTCGGCGAGGTTGTCCAGGACGCGGGGCCAGCCGTGGCCCATGCCGGCGAGCGCCTGTCGTCCCATCGGGGAGTCGAGGTCGAAGCCCGTGTGGTTCAGGACGAGGCGGGTGCCCCCACCCTCGGGGTGCAGGATCCACGTGATGGTGGTGTCGAGAGTGCCCTCGGCGAACCTGTAGGCCAACAGGCGCTCTTCGTCCACCTCGATGACCTCGCAGGACTGGTGGCCGAAGTTGTTCCCCATGTCGAGGGTGAAGCGGTGTCCGACGACGGGCTTGACGTCGCCGGCGGCCCACCAGCGGGCGTGCAGCTCGGGGTCGGTCAGGGCCTTCCACACCGTCGCCGGGGGGTGCGGCAGGAACTTCTCGCACGTGATCGTGTTGCCCGTGTCGCCCGTGGCGCTGTTGCCGCCGGCACCGCTCGTGCCGTTCTCGGTCGTCATGATCCGTTTTCCTCGTCCAGGAGCTCGGACAGCGCGTCGAGGCGCTGCTTCCAGTAGTGCTCGAACGGATGCAGCCACTCGCTCACCTCGGCCAGCCGGGCCGGTTCGAGGTGGTAGAAGCGGTGCCGGCCGCGCGGCTCCTCGCGTACGAGGCCGGCGGTACGGAGCACCGCCAGGTGCTCGGAGACGGCGGGCCGGCCGAGTTCGAACATCCCGGCCAGTTCGCCCGTCGAGCGGGGGCCGTCCCGCAGGCTTTCAAGCAGTCTGCGGCGTACCGGATTGGCCAGCACGCCGAACACATCCGTGGGCATGACCTCAGTATGCGTCGGAAAACTCCGACGCGTCAGATATTTCCGACGCGTTTGCGTGTCATACGTGAGCCGGGGGGTTGCGCAAGTGGTGGAGATCGCGGTGGCTACGGCGCGGGTGTGAAGGCGCTCCGGTCACGGAGCGAGCGGACATCAGCCCCTCGGGTTCGCCGCGCCGGGGCGCATCGGGCCTACGGCCCCCACCACTTCGGTGACAGGGGGTCGACCGGCGCGGATGTCGGCTGGTCAGGGTGCAGACCTTGCCGTCTGAGGGCTTCGGCTCGGAGGCGCATGGCGAATGTACCGTGCCAGTGCCCGCCCGAGCGGACACCATACATCGGTCAGGTCGACCCGGACCTCGCCTCACGAAACCCGGGCGGCGCCGCGCCGGCGAGCCGCCTTCGCAGCCGCCCCCTCCGCCGCCACCCCGCCCGCTGCCGGTGCCTTCGGGGCCCGCAGAAGGTCGCGCCAGTCGACGGGCCAGTTGGCCAGGGCGAGGATGCCCATGATGACGAGGTGAGTCGGCGCGGCCCAGCTCTCGACCGCCGGGTCGTGCTTGACGATGTGGGTGGTGGCCGCGCCGGTGAGCACGAACATCAGCGTCGTGGCCGCGAGGAAGCGTGCTCTCCGGTCGGGGATCACGAGCAGAACCGCGGCCGCGCCTTCCAGAGCACCGACCACAAAGCGCATCTAGGCCGGGTAGTCCCACTCGACGAACTTCGTGGAGTACGGCGGCGCTGAACATGGTGTCGCCCGGCCTGAACTTGGTGACGGCGCCCAGCGCGAACTCCAGGGCGGTCCCGCCGCCGCGTGGCGAAGGGACCGGCAGGTCCCGCAAGGGCTGGGCGGCAGCCGCGTCCCCGGGGCGACGACGGCGAGCCGCGTGCACGGGCTGGTCAGTTGCGGAAGGCTGTGAGGGCCAGGCGTTGGGCGGCCGCGGGGACGCCGTCGACGGGTCCGGCGGTGCCCACCGCGTAGACCGCGCGCAAGCTGAGGTCACGGGAAGCGAAGACACCACTGCGGTACCCCGGGTCCGATCCGGTCTTGCCCCACAGCAGGGTCCCGTCAGGCAGCGGCGTGGACATCAGCCCCAGGCTGAAGCAGGCTGTGCCTTTGCCAGGACCCGTGTTGCAGTGGGAGCCGTCCACGTACGGCAGCGGC
Source organism: Streptomyces sp. NPDC093111 (assembly GCF_040683955.1). NCBI lineage: Bacteria > Bacillati > Actinomycetota > Actinomycetes > Kitasatosporales > Streptomycetaceae > Streptomyces > Streptomyces sp. NPDC093111. Next base: position 34,569 of record NZ_JBFBNW010000013.1, read on the forward strand.
TTGCCGTCGACGCCCTTCGGGACCCTGAACAGCTCTGCGGTCTGCGCCGGGCGCAGCAGTCGGCCGTCGAACAGACCGGTGATGAAGCGGTCCAGATCCGCCGTCGTCGACGTCATGCTCGCGGGCACTCCGCCTTGCACGTTGACGTCGACCAGGCCGCCGCTGCTGCCCGCAAGGTAGCCGGGCAGGTACGGCCGGGGCACGGGCGTGGCCCGACCGGGGACCGTGGGTCGGGTGTCCCGCATGCTCAGCGGTCTGACGACACGGGTCATCACCTCGTACTGGTACGAGTGCCCGGTGATCTCCTCGATGAGCTTGCCCGCGATGCGGTAGCCGAAGGAGTTGTACTCCTGGCGAGTCCCGGGGCTGAAGTGCGGCCCAGGCCCCGGTCTGCCCTCGGGGCGAAGGGTCTTGCGGATCACCTCGTCGAAGGCGACGTAGTCCAGCCGCTGCTCGATCTCCTCGTCCGGCGTGGTGGCCGGCGCACCCTCCAGGTCCTGCGGGAGTCCGCTGGTGTGGTCGAGCAGCTGCCGCACGCTGATCGGCTCCGTGAACCGGTCCTGCGGCAGCAGGCCGGGCAGATAGTGCTGGACGCTGTCATCCAAGTCGACACGGCCCTCCGCGGACAGCTGGAGCAGGATCACCGCCTCCATGCTCTTGGACACGCTGCCGATCCTGAAATGCGCGCGCGGTGAGACGGGCCGGCCGGTGACGACGTCCCCTGCCGCACCCCGCCACGTCTCCCCGTTCCTGTGCACCTCCGCTATCACACCGGCCGCGCTGTCACCCGGACGCGGTTCGATCGCCGCGTGCAACGCGGCCCGGTCCAGCCCTGCGGCCGGACCATCGGGCACGGCCTCGGCGGGCGCGACCACGCCCAAGACCAAAGCCACCGACAAAACGAGGATCGCAGAGCGACGCATGGCAGAACCCCACCTCTCGAAACGGTCATCATGTCGGGTTCGACACTGCCCGCCTGAGTGTCTCCACGGCGTCAGGAATCACCCCGGGACCAACCCTGAACCGGCCCGGACCACTCATCAGGGACCACCGGCCCTCCATACACCCCCGAACGGCCACTCGCCGCCGGGGCGCCCGCCACTCCCCGGACACGCACAGCTGTACACGCGGCGGATCCGGACGAAGGCGGCGGCCCAACAGGAGAGTCCGGACCGGCAGGACAGCGGCCCCGGAGGGCGGGCCGGTCCGCCGCGGAGCTGGTGAGTGGGCGCCGGGCCGGTGCCTCGTAGCATGGGCGTTGAAGGCACGGTGCGTGGCGACTCACGTAGCCGGGTGACAGACACGAATACGGGAGAGAGCAACTGACTCCGCATTCCCTCGCGTTCTACGTGGACGTGGTCATGTCCGGAACGGTGCTCGGTGCCAAGCCGACGGACAGTCCCGACCAGGTCAGCGCCATATTGGGATCCGATTTCGTCGAGAACTCCCTCGCCGAGTCCAGCATGTGGCGAGACTACGGACTCGTCGAGTTCTTCTGGGTCCGGGAGTCACGCGCCCACCCCTGGGAGGGAAACCACTTCTCCCTGCAGGTGCACCGGCTCTCCTACGGGGCCAGCCGCATCGTCAGCAAAGCGATTCGCGAGCGGTACGGCCGCTTCGACCGACACCTGCGCTTCGACAAACTGCAACGGCTTCTGGCGAACCGAGGAGCGTGCCTGGAAGACGTTCCGGACGCCAATGCCCCGGCCTTCACCCTGCATTGGCAACCCGCTTCTCAGGTGTCCGTCATGGCCTTCCGGGAACGGGACTGCGGGCGGGGTCGGCGGCGTGGCAACGACCTCGTCGGCGACGTCCACAAGATCTCCTCGTCGATGACCGCTGAGCAAGTGGCCTGGAGCCGAGCCCGCTACGGAAATCAGCCTCGCTGAAGCTTGGTCAGAACCGGAGCGGTGCGGGCCTTTCCAACCCCAGGTCGGTCCCGCTGGCTGTCACCGTCCGGTGACCGTGGACCATCCGTTTGGGCCCAGCGACCTTGCCGCCTTCGGCACCGCTACCGACCCGATCCCCTTCCGGTCCCTCACCTCCGAACGGCTCGCCTACTCAGGTCGGCAAGTCGTGAAACGTCAGTCATTCGCACGAGCCGTCGCGAGAGCGGCGCAGCACCTGGTGAGGGAGGACGGAGCAGGCCCAGACGCTCAAGGCCGTCCAACAACTGACCCATGGATGACGCCGATCCGTCCCCTCCGCCCTCGTCATCAACGCTCCGCCGGGCCGGCCGGCACCTTGCCGCTCTCGGGCCGTCGCCCGAAGGACGCCCACCCGGTTGGCGCTTCACCTATCGCCTCGGCGGAGAACCTCCATCTCACGATGGGGGCCACCGGGGTGTTCGAAGAGGGTGGTGGGCCGTTGCTTCAGGTGGAGATCGAGGAATGCCGTGACGGCGGCACGTTGGGCCGCTAGGGACCGCCGAGGATCGATGGTGCCGACGAGCTCGCGGGACACGGGGCGCTCCATGAGGTCGGCGAGCTGTGGAAGGACGACTTGAAGGTCGGTGTACGAGCCGTGCCCGGCCTCTCGCAGGCGCAGGGCACGCTTCCACCCGGTCGACGCCTTCCAGAAGGATCGCCAACTCGCTTCACTGTCGAAAGAGGTGGCAGCGGATGCCATCAGCAGGAACGGCGTGGTGACACCGGTACGGGCCACCGAGCCGACGAACGCGCCGTCGAGGTTGACCGCCGCGCCTGTGCGCGGGTCGTCGTGGGCGAGCTGGGCGGCCACGGAACCCCCCAGGGACTGGCCGACCACACCCCTCCGGGAAAGGTCCATGACGGCGGGAAGACCGGCCGGGAGTGGCCTTCCCTCGGCATCGGGGTTACGCCCCTGCGCCAGAGCCTCGATCTGGCGCAGGACGAACCGGGCGTCCGCGACACGGGCGCGGGAGTGCTTCTCCAGGAGGGCCGCGATGACTTCCGGGGTGAGCTTCTCGGGCAGAGGGACCGCCCGTTCGACACGTCCGTCCGGAAACTCGACCTGATCCGCCTCGTACGTGGAGTCAACGGTGACGACGACGTAGCCCTGACTGGCAAGCTCCTCGACGATGGTGGTGCCGAGCGCACGGTCACCGCCGTCACCGGAGGAGAACAGCACCACCGGCAGCCTTCCGGCCGAGCGGGCGGCCGGGGCTCCGGTCCGCGCGTGCGTCCGGATCCCCTGCCAGTCCACCGCCCCGGCCGGGATCGTCATGCTGGGTGCGGAGTGCTCGTCCCAGTCGGCCGCCGCCGACCTGGACAGCCACGGCGCGATGGGGAACTCCCCTCCCCTGTCCGCCGGATACCAGACGCTGACCATCAGCTCCCGGAAGGGCTTCGACGGCACGAGGGGGTCGCGGCGTGTCCGGTCGACGAGATGGAGGTCGACGGTGCCGATGGGGCGGCCGCTGGTGGGTGCTGGCAGGGACACCGCACGGGCCCCCGGCGATGCGCCGGCGCCAGCAGTCGGCTCGGCTGCGCGGTCCGTGTGGGAGCCGTCCGTGGAACATGCGGTGCTCGACACGGCGAGGATCGCAGAGACCGCCAGCGCCATCAGCGTTCCGCGGCCGGGGCCGGGGCCGGGACGTCGACTGAGGCTGCGGCTGCGGCTGCGGCTGCGGCTGCGATGTGGACTCGGGCTGGCTTGTGACATCGATCGGCTCCTTGTGAAGGGGACCTACGAGCAGGCAAGAGAAAGCCTGCCGACGGCGCGACGGACGCTGCGACGTGCTGGGGGACGATCTGCCCAGCACCCGACGGGTCCCCTCCGGACCGATCCCTCCTCCTCCAGGAGGACGCCGCCATGCCGCCCACGGCACGATTCCTCAGCGCCGTCGTGTACCTCCGTGGCGGCATGCATCCCAGGGGCGTACACCGTTATCCGCCTGTGGTGGGAGGCGTTCCCCGGCCCACCGCCCTAGCGTGGTCGCACACCCACCGCGACACCCACAGGATGCGAGGACGGACACGATGGCCGCACCCGGACCCGGACCCGGACCCGGACCCGAGCACTGCCACGGTCCTGTCCGCGCGGCGGTGCGCCGGGGTACGAGGTGAGGGGCCTGCTGGTGCGCGCGGCGCACGTATCTCCCACAGTGCAGGATGCGGCTCTGGCGGCGGCCCTCTTCGCGGTGACGCTCGGGCCGGGGCGGCTGGAGGGCGCCACCGGGCCGGCCTTTCAGGCGGCCCTGGTGCTGCCGCTCGTGTGGCGGCGCCGGGCACCCGTCACCGTGTTCGGCCTGATCACCGCCGTCGCGTTCGTTCATTGGCTGATGGGCATCCAGTTGCCCGCCGATGCCGCGCTGCTCATCGCTCTCGGCACGGTGGCGGCCCGCTCCCCCTGGCGCCATGTCCTGGTCGCCGGGGCCGTCCTGGAGATCGGCGCGGTGATGTCGGCGGCGCGCTGGGCGCCCGAGGGCCGGTTCGTCGCATCCGCCGCCGCGCTGACCGCGGCGGTCGCCGCGTGCGCCCTGCTCGGGACGAACCTCCGGATCAGGCGTACCGCCCGTGAGGAGCGCGTCGCCCACCTGGAACGTGACCGCGACCAGAAGGCGCGGCTCGCGGTGGCCGAGGAGCGGACCCGTATCGCCCGGGAGATGCACGACAGCGTCACGCACAACCTGTCCGTCATCGTGGCTCTCGCCGACGCGGTCGTGTACGCGCGGCCGGACGACACGTTCGCCGTGATGGAACGGATCGCCGAGACGGGGCGGCAGGCACTGACCGACATGCGGCGCTCGCTGGGGATCCTCCAGGACAGCGAACCCGACGCCGAACGCCATCCGCTGCCCGGCATCGCGCAGCTCGCCCTCCTGTGCGAGCAGATGGGGGCAGCGGGGATGCCGACCCGTCTCCGGGTGGACGAGGACCCCTCCGACGTACCCGCTGCGGCCCAACTGACCGCCTACCGCATCGTGCAGGAGTCCTTGACCAACACGCTCAGGCACGCGCCGACCGGTACGCGCGCCGAGGTCCGTGTCTCCTGCCTCCCGCGCGCCGTCGTGGTCGAGGTGACCGACGACGGTCCCGCCGCGCCGGCTGCCCCACCCGGGCGCGGCATCGCCGGGATGCGGCAACGCGCGGCGGCCTACGGCGGGTCACTGCACGCCGGCCCCCGCCCCGACGGCGGATGGCAGGTCTTCGCGCGCCTCGATCTGGGTGACGCCCGATGAGCATCCGGGTACTGCTCGTCGACGACGAGGAGCTGCTGCGCGTGGCGTTCACCATGATCCTTCGCGCCGAGCCCGACATGGAGCCGGTCGGCGAGGCGGCGGACGGCGAGTCCGCCCTGCGCCTGACGCGTCAACTACAGCCGGACGTGGTTCTGATGGACGTACGCATGCCGGGCACCGACGGCATCGAGGCGACGCGGCGGCTGATCCGGGAGTCACCACGGACGCGCGTGCTCATCCTCACCACGTTCGACCTCGACGAGTACGCCTTCGACGCGCTCCAGGCCGGGGCATCCGGATTCCTGCTCAAGAACACCAGGCCTGAGGAGCTGCTCACCGCGATCCGCGACGTCGCTCGCGGTGACGCGGTGGTCTCGCCCCGCATCACCCGGCGCCTGCTGGAGAGGTTCGCCCACCAGCTCTCCGCCAGCCCCAGCGGCATCGACGGCGACGAGCGCCTGCGGCTGCTCACCCCGCGCGAACGCGAGGTCCTGGTCAACACCGCGCGCGGCCTCACCAACACCGAGATCGCCGCCGCCATGCAGCTGGCGGAGCCCACGGTCAAGAAGCACCTCGGCCGGATCCTGTCCAAGCTGCAGCTTCGCGACCGTGTGCAGGCCGTGATCTTCGCGTACGAGACAAGGCTCGTACGACCGACCTGAGGCCGTCTGACCACCCTCAGGCATACGGCCGACCTCAGGCCCTCGTCTCCCGTCAGCCGGCCAGCAACTGGGCCCGACCGCGACGGCCACGGCGGCCTGGCCCGGCAGAACAACAGCCCCGAGGCGATAGCGGCCAGCGTGGCCGCGGGCGGCACGACACGTTGTGGCGCCAGCAAGGGCCACTCGGTCGGGAACGCGCAGCCGCCCGGGGCGGCGACGACGGGTGCGCGGGGTGTGTTGCCCGGTGTCGCTGCAGGTCGAGTACTGCGTAGGGGCAAGGCCTGGTACGGCTGTGGCGGGGTTCGTCCGGCGGGAGGCGGTCAGGGGCTCGTGGAGGCTGGGCTCCCCGGTCCGGCGGCGTGAAGCATGTTTCTGTGCTCGGCAGCGATGGGTTGGTCGCGGCGAGCGCATGTCATGAGGTCTTCTCTGCGGGTGAGTGGTGGCAGGGGTAGGAGACGATGAAGACCAGGGCGCCGTACGAGGTGCGGACCTCACCGACTTTGCAGGCGCTGCGCAGGCCGAACCGGCACTCGGTCCGGATGCCGGCGGCAGGCGAGAGCCGGGCCGTCATCACACTGGCCCGGCGGCGTACTGCCCGCCCTCGCTAAGCAAGACAGACAGCTGCGGCCGGCCCCCTGCGCACGGCTGGCGAGAGCCGGTGTCCGTAGCTGTGCCGTCCCGTGGCCGGCTGAACGTCGGTGCGGCAGTTGCTGCCCGGGCCAGGGCATCACGCGCAAGGGCGCGTCCAGGGAGCTGCCCGGCGCCGCCTCGTACGTCTGACCCGAAACGGCGTGGGCAGGCGGGACTGGCTGACGAAACCGGTCGACCACGAGGTCCGAAGGGCTGCTCTGCCGAGCCGCGACCGCACCGCCACGGCCACCGTGGCAAGGCCACAGCCACTCGCGTGGTGGGTCATGGTAGCGGAATTAGCCATTTCGGCATTGGGGATACTGATGCAAATCCGTCAAAAACTGGTCCACTTCGACGCACTTGCGGCCTGAATTATGCAACAGAGAATACCTGCGCATTGCACTCTCTAGGCCCTTCTGAAAAGCTCCTCGGCCGTACAGGGATAGAGCCCGGATGGATAATTCGGAATATCCGATCCCGTTTCTCTATTCCCATCAAATCACAGAGGAGATGATCAGTTTTGGCTTCTCTACGCACGCTGATAAGGGCCACCGTGGCCGTCGTCGCGGTGATCGCCGGCTTCGCCGTGAGTCCCGCCCAGGCGGCCTCTGACGGCCCGGAGCGGGGAACCGCACCGGCGTCGGTGACGCACAAGTACAACCCCAACGCCCCTCTGGGCACCGCGGACAACCCGGTGATCCTCGACGGGCAGGACCAGGCGCTCCTCAGTCGCGGGCAGATGAAGAACCTGATCGCCGCGAGAGAGGCCCGCACCGCGCAGGCGAGAACCCGCGGCAGCGCGGGACTCGCCGCCGGCTGCGTGATCGGGGCGTACTGGTCGAAGTGCTACCAAGTCCCGAACTTCGGCTCCCTGAACCTGGCGAGCGAACTCGGCTCGGACCACCACGAGTACATCCGTCAGCAGGGCTGGCTGTACGACACCTCACAGACCTACAAGACCTACATGGACCGGTCGGCGAACGGCGGGGCCAGCTGGGACGGCCAGTGGGGTCTCGTCCTCAACAACAGGGGATGGGGCGACGAGCTGTTCGACGGCCCGCCCTACGTGGCACGCGGATGCCTGTACAGCTACACCACGAACTTGATCTACTGCACCCCCTGGCATTGATCCGTCGCACACCGCAGCCGAGAAATCAAACCGGGTACGAAGATCCCGCGCTCACGCTGGACGTAAACGGCATTCGCCGAGAATCAAGGCAGAAATGGATCGCTCCGATCGCCCAGCGGTAACACGCGAGACCTGACTCGCCAACGCCAGCTGCCGCGCGACATCCTGCTACGCGCGTGCAGGCGGGCCGGAGGCACCTGCAGAGACCGCCCGGCCGTGCCCAGCCAACGCTCGACTTTGGCCGGCGGAGGCCAACGGGGCCGGACGGGAATTTCCCGTCCGGCTTCGCCGCTGGGCGATGTCCCGTGTCCCGTTGCGGTCCTCACCACCCGGGTCTGGGCACCTCTCGGGTACGCCTTGCGGGAGGAGTACTGTGCCGCGGAGTTCGGCATCAGCAGCGCCTAGCCGTACCGCCTCCTCGACGCCCACCACTCCCTCACAACTATCAACTATCCACGGCGGCTTGGCCGCTGAGGCAGCTCCTCCTCTTCCAGGGAACCGCGCACGCCGGGCGGAGAAGGCGTGCCGCCTCCACTCACCGGTCATCTTCGTGGGGGGGGCGAGTCCGTAGACGGCAGCTAGTGGCTCGTCTCGGAGCCTTAGCCGGTTAATTGATCCTTTGTCCGTTACACGGCAGGCTGCCTCCAGGCTGTGATCGTGGAGGTGGTCGTGGGGCGTCGTCCGGGAGTGTTCGTCCGGCCAGTGAGTATGGAGGAAGGGCGTCGGTTGCAACGGATCAGCCGAACCGCCAAGGACCCCGTGAAGCTTCGGCGGGCGATCGTCGTGCTGATGTCCGCGCAACGCCAATCTGTGCCGGACATCACCTCGTTGATGCAGGTCAGCGCCGACTACGTGCGCAATGTCATCCATGCCTTCAACGAGCGGGGGTTCGACACGCTGGACCCAAAATGGAGCGGGGGACGCCCCAGGAGGATCAGTAGCCAGGCGCGTGAGCACATCTGCCTGATCGCCCGGACGTCCCCCGCAGACTGGAAGATCACCGCGTTCTCCACCTGGAGTCTGGCCAAACTGGCCGAGCACCTGGTACAACAGGCCGTCGTCCCGGCGGTCAGCCGCGAGACGCTGCGGCGGATACTGCGCGAGGGCAAGGTCTCCTGGCAGACCACCACGACCTGGAAATCCTCCAACGACCCCGACTTCATCGCCAAGATGCACCGGATCCTGTCCCTCTACGACACCCCGCCCAGCGACGGCCGAGTGGTCTGTGTGGACGAGTTCGGCCCGCTGAATCTGATGCCCCGTAAGGGCAAAGCGTGGCGCCCGGCGGGTTCACCGCGCCGGCTGCGGGCCACCTACAACCGCTACGACGGTGTGATGCACATGCTCGCCGCCCTCGACCTCGCCACCGGGAAGATGTACTACCGCATCCGTCGGCGAAAGCGATGGCGCGAGTTCCTGTCCCTGCTCAAAGCCCTGCGCGCCCGCTGGCCCAGCGAGAAGTTGTACGTTGTGCTGGACAACTTCTCGCCGCACAAGCACCCAAACGTTCGCGCCTGGACAGCGGCCCACGATGTCGAACTGGTCTTCCTGCCAACCTACGGATCGTGGCTGAACTGGATCGAGTCCGAGTTCGCCGGCCTGCGCTACTTCGCGCTTAACGGCACCGAGCACCGCAGCCACGGCGAGCAGAACGCCGCCATCAACGCCTACACCCGCTGGCGCAACTCGCGCGCCAAACCGAAGACCCGTTTCGCCCCCGACTCACCTATCCGCACCTGGACCCAGTACCCGGCGAAGGCGGCTTGAGAAGTCCTCCACCGGGCCCTCGGGTACTCTCGGCCAGTCCTCCATGGCCTGCACGATCTGCGCCAGTTGGACCTCGAAATCCGTCATCCCGACCTCGTCCTGCCCGAACGCCTGCCACCAGCCGACGAGCTGTTCCTCCCACTCGCCGAACTCGATCAGCTTGTCCGCCAGCGTGAATCCGTCCAGCGATGGCTTACCGACCTCAAGCACCCAGCGAGTCGCAGCCGCGCTCGCGGTGACGCCGCGGCCCGCCAGCTCGACCACCGTGAACGGCACCCGAGCATTCGCCGCCACCGCGAGGAACACACCCAGCGATACGGAGTTGTTCACGGCCAGCCCCTGCCCGAAGGCACCTGACTCGCTCACTCGCCATCCTCCCCACACTGGCCACTGCAGAGCAGCCTACCGAGTTAGCCGGACAACGATTCGAGACGAAGCACTAGCTGCACCAAACGGTCCGCGTCGTCCAGCCGAGCGGCCATGGCATCTACGAAGACGGGATGGCGGTCCTCCGCACCACCGCGTCCAGATGGGTCATCAGCTACGGCACGCCGTACGAGCACCGCCCGAGGCGGCGAGGACCTGCTCCCCCCAAAGCGTTCTCGCCGCTCAGTATGGAACTGCGGAATCTGCCAGACGGGGCGAGGCAAAGCCAGCACGGCCCGGCGGGTTTCTTTGCCGACAGGATGAGTGCCCGGGGTGTACACGTTCGCCTGAGTTAGCCCTGGCACGTCGCCGAGGAACCCCACCCGGCCGGTCGCGGCTCGGGGTAGTCGGCGGCTCGGAGCCCTGCGCCGGCCGCGTACCAGCAGTCTTTGGGCAGAGGGACAGAGACCGCGACTTCACCGGCCAATGCGACGGGCTTGGCGTGGAATGTCCCGCATCTGGCGCGCTCGGACCTCCAGTTGGTCGCACGCTGGCTATTAGTGTCACGGACGGTGCCTGACCCCAGTGCACGGGAGAAAAGCGGCGCGGTAAGGGCCGTCGGCAGGAGCTGGTCTCTCTGTGCCCGTCGATTGGGCTCCGAAGCACGCCCCACCACATTCTCGGAGACGATACCCATGCGGAAAACACTTGCCCTGGCCGGCGCCGTCATCGCCATGGTCGGAGCATTGACCGTCGCGCCCAGTGCGGCGGCCTCAGCTACGAACCCGGGACCTGTCCTGACTCCTGTCATGACGCCGCTGGACCCGCCTTCGCTGACCCCTGAGAGCTCGCTTCACAGCCTGTCGGACACCACAGGCGAAGCCGGGGCCGCGTCCGCGAGCGCTGACACGCGGCCCAAGAACTTCGTCAACTACGGGGACGACAAGAAGTGTGTGGACGACAGCGACGCACACGGGCTCCGAGTACACGACTGCAGCGACGCCAGCTACTACAACGGCTTTCAGATGTTCACCACGACCCAGGACGAAATCGGCTTCAAGTTCAAGAACGTGGCCACACAAGAGTGCCTTGACGGCAGCACCAATCAGGGCCTCCGCACCCACACATGCAGCACCGACAGCTACCTCAACGGCTACCAGAGGTGGGTGATTCACGGGCAGCTCGTGGACGGACAAAACAAGTACTGGGTGTCGTGGAAGAACGTCGCCACCGGAAAGTGCCTCGACTACAGCCCCGCCAACGGCTTGCGCCTGCACACCTGCAGCCTCGAGAGCCTGGCAAACGGTTACCAGGGATGGAACAAATGAACCGCCCAGGGCAGCTCTTTCCACCCTCCGCGGTAGGAGCATCATCCGCTCAACGGCGATTTCAGTATGCGAGAAGTGAGCAGCTCCTGCCGAGCTCACCGCAGGCACGTCAAGCCACAAGGGTGGACCGGCGCTGTGAGCCGTAGGACAGGGTGAGCGCGCGGGCGCTCTGGTCGCGGCCGCGGGTCCGTTCGGCGAGGGCGCCGACGAAGCCGAGGAGCGCGGCACGCAGGAGGACGGGGTCGAGCATGTCCCGATCGAAGCTGTGGAGAGCGACGCGGCCTCGGGCAGGCGGCGCGGGGCAACTCTTCGAGGGGCGTCCCTCGGGCCCGGTCGCGCAAGGTCCGCCCATGCTTGCCGACGAGCCGGCACACGACGTCCTCGGGCACCACGGCGAGCGCGCCGAACGTGTCGATCCCGTACTGGCGCAGGGTCTGTGCTGCCTTGGCGGCCGGCAGGGACGACCGGGCTCTGGCGACAGGCGGCGCCTCGGCCGCGCGCCGCAGCCCGGCGGACCAGCAGGCACGGCTGCGGGGGCTGCGGGGCTGCGGGGCTGCGGGGCTGCGGGGCTGCGGCGAACGGCCCGCTTCGGGCCGGCAGCACGGCGGGCGCAGCAGCCGCACGGCGACGGGGCGGCCGGCGACCCCGGCAAGACGGGTGTTGGGCTGGACGGTGGTGGCAGGTGGACGGTCTACCCATCCGGGAGACGGGTGACGTCCTGGATCTTCTGATCGAAGGTCACACTCACGACGACCCGATACGGCACCACGTGCACCGTTCTGTCCGGAAGTAGTACATGGGCTTCGCCGCACTGCCAGATGCGCTTCCAGCCCAGGACGATTCGCACCGCGGCACGTTCGGGGACGGTAATGCCGATTTCCTCTTCAAACAGGTGTGTACTGCCAATCTCGAGAGAGAGCGTGCGCTGTAGTTCCGCTTCGATGCTTCCCTTTGCCGAGAGCCAGAGAAGGTTCGCGCCCACGTGGCCGCCTAAGGCCTGGCTACGGCTCTCGCCCAGGGCCAGGGTTCGGGTCCACTCGCGGCTGGCCTTCAGGCTGCGTGTAACCGGGGCAGGGCTGGCACGGTTGTCGATCAGCCGCACCTCCTCACCGAGCCATTCCTCGGTACGCATCATCTGTGTTACTTCTAGAACCTGGGCGTCCGCAGTCCGGGAACTGGAGAGCGCGGGCGCTGAGGGCTCTGCGAGGCGCAGCAGGATTGTCTGCCGGGTCGGCCCTGCAAGGGTGTCGCAGGCGACGTGGATGACCTCGCCCTGTCGCACCAGGATGCGCAACGGCTCACTGTCGATCCCGAAGATGGCCCAGGGCGACCAGCACAGTTGCACATGATGGGAGCCCGACGGCACCGGGAAGACGGACTCTCGGCCGTTCCGTAGCAGGCCCACCTGAACGTCGTCGATGCGCACCCTGAAGACAGGAGCGCCTAGCGCGCGGTCTCGGCGTATCCGTACTGTCCCACCAGCTACGTGTGACGCGTCCTGACTGCTCATCATGCAAGTATGGCGGGAGTCACGGGGCGACGGAGGAGAACCAGCCGATGGGCCTGTCAGCGTCCGAGCCGATCAAGTCCTTGGGCGTCTGGCCACGGGGAAGCTCCGCAGCCTGATTCCGGCTGGCACTTCGGCCAAGTCGGTACGGGCCACGGCGTGCCCGTGCATGACGGGTCTGGTTGAGCGGTTGGTGCCGGAGGAGTTGTCGGTGCTGTTCCGGCGTGTGGTGCCGTCTACCGAGGTGAAGCGTCCGCGCGGTGGGGGCCGGCGCCGGCCGCTGACCGTGAGGCTCTGGCTGCGATCATCTTCGTGGCGACGTCGGGCTGCACCTGGCGCCAGCTCCCGCCAGCGTTCGGACCGGCCTGGCCCACGGTTTACCGGCGCTTCGCTCAGTGAAGCCGGGACCGGGTCTGGGCCCGCTTGTACCGGGTCCGCTCTCGTCGCGTCCCGCGCCGCCGACGCCGGGCGAAGCTGCACGCCGACCAGGGATACGACTACGACCATCTGCGTCGATGGCTTCGCAAGCCGTAGCATCCGCCACCGCATCGCCCGCAAGGGCATCAAGTCCTCACAGCGGCTCGGCCGCCACCGGTGGGTGATCGAGAGGACCGTGCCCTGGCTGGCCAGCTGTCGGCGGCTCTACCGACGCTACGAGCGCACGGCCGAACACACTTCCCGGCCTTCGTCGTCATAGCGGCACTCGTATCCGCTTCCATCGGCTGACTACCTGAACCCGGCGACGTGGTCGGGTGGCGAGCCGGCCATGTCCGAGACGCCTGGCATTTCTCGGCCTCGCCGCAGCCATCTGCTGCTACAAGCGCCTCCTCCGCCTCACCACAAAGGACACGGTCTAAGGCATGCCGACAATGCGTCGAAAGCGCGGGTCCGACCGGAGTTCCGTAAAGAAGGGGTCGCCTTGAGCCTCTTGCTTGTCGCCTTCAGTGACGATCGCGTATCGGAGGTCCTCGATGGCGTACTCCAACTGCTGCCGTCGCGGCTCTGCGCCGCAGTCTCTTCTTCGTGCGATGAGCATGTGCGTGCATGCGTGGTCGTAGGCCAGCCGTGGTGAGGCGGGCAGCCCTTCGTGCAAGTGCTGTGCTGTGGTTTGCCCCGCCCTGGTGGTCTCCTGCAGTGCGTCGAAGCCATCCAAGAGGTTGCGGGCGTGAGGATGCATCGCCGCCTGGTCCCGCTGCATGGTCTTTCCCTTCCATGCGACCTTGCTGGGATCGCACAGGCGGTCGAGCTCGTCAGTGGACTCGCGGGCGCTGGTCAGCATGGCGGCGCGGTCCGCGACCGTGTCATGGTCCCCAGCGTTCGCGTAGCCGTTGAGCCACTGGGTGGCACTGCTGTAGAGGATACGGATCTTCAGCGGCATCCATCCCTCGTGCTTGTCGGAAACCGTCGAGACCTGGCAACGGTGGTACTGCTCGTCGATGGCGCGCGCGAAACCGCCGAAGTCTGTTTCCTCGTGGGGCTGGAGCCCGTAGGCGGCCCATAGGTACTCGAACAGAGCCAGTTCGTTCTTCGGGTCCTCGTTGACCGCTCTGGCGAGTAGCTGCACCTTCGTGGCGTCCCGGGATTCGTCCTCGGCGAGCAGCGACTTACTGCTGGCGATCACTTGTAGGGCGACGCTTCTCCACTGGCTGGCGCCGTACAGGCCATCTTGAAGTTCCTCATGCACCGCGCTCAACTCGACCAGGATGAACGCGGCGGCTCCGGTGAGCATCTGCGCCTTGGCTCGTTCCTTGTCCTGGTCCTCCGGGAGATACAGGTCCGGCCGGCTGAACACGGCGCCGGCTGCATGCTGCCCGTTGCGCGAGAGGCTGGTCGCGACGCGGTTGTCGTCCACGAGAGTAACCCTGGCGCGCCAGGTCAGATCGGGCCTGAGTGCGAAGAACAAGCGGGTCAGGGTTCCCACGACCTTCCCCGCGGGCAGGACGCTGAGCTCCTCGACAGGGATCTGGCTCAGCGGCGAGTTCCCCGGCGTGGACGATGCCTTGTGCAAGGACTGCGGTGTCTCGGTACCGAGGCCCTTCATCCTGGCGAGAAGGTAATCGGAGGAGGCTGCGTTCACGCTTCCGTCGGACTGCTGGACTTCGACCTGCAGGCGCAGGTTCTGGCCGAACGCGGCAGCTGTCAGAAGCACGCCGATCGCAGTGAGGGTGATGTGCACGAACATCAGCCGGACGTCGTAGCTGAGCGCGGAGCTGAGCAGCACCGACAGGACCCCAGCCAACGTGACAATGCCCAGGGCCAGGAGCAGGGCACGCCACCGCTGTCGCTCATCCCCGCGAGCGGCGCAGAGCACCAGGGCTGCGGCCCCGAGTCCGACCAATGCGATCACCAGGGTCCCGACCCAGCACTCCGTCCACGTCGGTGTGAACGGGCTGAACATCGCGAACAACGGGGCCATGACGGCTGCCGCGAACAACAGGAACGCACCGACGCTGCCCATGGTGCGGCGGATCCACACCGGCCACGCGATGGCGTCCACCTTGACCAGCCACCGCGAGCAGAGACCGGCGAGAGCGTAGAGAACGAGCAGCCCGATCGCCGCGACGACGACGAGGCGTCCCAGAGGCAACCCCCAGTCACGGTAAAAGCGATCACCGTTCGACACCGCCGTGGGCAATGGGCGACTCTCAAGGTCGGAGACGCGCGCAATGCCGGCGGCTGCAGCGGCGCTTGCCGCATCAAGCCGGAGTGCGGCATCGAACTTGCTTTCGGCTGACGCCAGATCCCCGGAGCGGATCATGAGTTGCCCGGCCGTCACGAGTTCTGCTGCGTCCTGACGGGCCTCGGTCACCAGCCGGAGGCCGTCGACCGCGCACCGCTGATCGCCGTCGCTCGCCTTGACCGACTCGTACAGGGCCTTCGCCCGGTCCAGAGAACCCGCCAGACGGTGACCGTCGGCCGCCTTGCACGCTTGCTGCGCGGCGGTGTCCGCGGGCACCGCCGCGACGGTGGCGGCCAAGACGAACACAACCAGGCACAGGACTCCAGCAATGCGTCTCCACATGACCTCCTATCAAACCCAGTGACGATGCCCTCTCATCCAGGCGCACCGCTGGCGGCACCGAAACCGCCCTCGCGCGTAGACACACGCAGGCCACCTGGCCGAACGACGCCGTCCACCACCACGCGACGGTGCTGCTCGCCGCAGTAGACGAGTGGCAGTGAGACACCCGCCGCTGCGACCATGCGGCAGTGAACGCACGTCTCCCTGACGGATGGACGATCGAGCGGATCCGCTTCGTGTCAGGCGACGTCAAAGCGGACCTGCTCTCGCTTGAACGACTCCTGGTTGTCGAACAGCACGGTTCGGCCGACTACGACGACCTCCAGCCTGACGTCATCCCGTCCTTCCATGACCGGTGCCTTGCACGTGCCGACGGCGACTGGTTCATGGGGCAGCTCGACGCCGACGGCTCAGTCATCTGCTGGGCTTCCTACGGCCCTGACCTAGCTGAAGCCGTCCGTGGGTTGTGAGACGTCAGACAGCGAGCTCGATCATTTTCTCAACACGCCCTAGTTCCTTCCCGCGGTCGATCGGGTGTTTGACGGATCCTCAGCGATGTCGAGTTCACCGAACATCCGACCGAGGGAGTGGGGGGTGAGGGGCCGGGGCCTACCAGGGGCGGGGCGGGCATGCCAGTACGCCCCGGCTCATCCCTGCCCCTCCGGCGCACGACAGCGGCGACGCATGCGCCCCCTCGCGAACCCCCGCGCGCTCTACCGGCGGTCACGGGCAGGGGAAATGATGAACGCACCGCACATGAACCCTGGTCATCCGCATCCTGCCCCTGAGCGGGCAGACCCGCGGCAGAAGGAGCTCACGGTGTTGCTTCTCATATCCCCGGACGGCGTCGACGAGGCGCTCGAGTGCGTCAAGGCGGCCGAGTACCTCGACATCGTCGATGTCAAGAAGCCCGACGAGGGCTCGCTGGGCGCCAACTTCCCGTGGGTCATCAGGGAGATACGCGACGCCGTGCCCGCGGAGAAGCCTGTTTCCGCCACCGTCGGAGATGTGCCGTACAAGCCGGGCACGGTGGCCCAGGCGGCGCTCGGTGCGGTCGTCTCGGGGGCGACGTACATCAAGGTCGGGCTGTACGGATGCACGACGCCGGAGCAGGGCATCGACGTGATGCGGGCCGTCGTGCGGGCGGTGAAGGACCACTGTCCCACCGCGCTGGTCGTCGCCTCCGGGTACGCCGACGCCCACCGCGTGGGGTGCGTCAACCCGCTGGCGCTGCCGGACATCGCGGCCCGCTCCGGTGCCGACGCGGCGATGCTCGACACGGCGATCAAGGACGGGACGCGCCTGTTCGACCATGTACCGCCGGCGATCTGCGACGAGTTCGTGCGCAGGAGCCACGATTCCGGTCTGCTCGCCGCCTTGGCGGGCAGCGTCCGGCAGGAGGACCTGGGGCCGCTGACCCGGATGGGGACGGACATCGTGGGCGTCCGCGGGGCGGTCTGCGAGGGCGGCGACCGCAACGCCGGGCGGATCCGGCCGGACCTGGTGGCGGCCTTCCGGGCCGAGATGGACCGCCAGGCTCGGGTGTGCGGCAACGGCGCCCGGGGCGCGCACTGACCCCCGGCGCGGGGGCGCCCGCACTCGGGGGCGGCACCGGCGGCGGGGCAGCGACGCGCTTCACCGTGGTCGATCCGGCCACCGGGGATGTCGTCGGCGAGGCCCCGGACCTGGGGCCGGATGCGCTGGACGGTGTCGTGGCACGTGCAACGGAGGCGTGGCGGGGGTGGCGCGCCGACTCCGCCGCCCGGTCCGCCGCGCTGCTCCGGGCCGCCGACGCCGTGGAGGCGGCCGGCGACGGACTCGCCCGGCTCCTCACCCGGGAGCAGGGCAAGCCGCTGGCCGAGTCGGCGGCGGAGGTCGCCCGTACGGCGGCTCGGCTGCGGTACTTCGCCGGCCTCGCCCCCCGGACCCGCAGGGTCGACGACGGGCGGCCCGTACGCAGCGAGGTGCGCTGGCGCGCGCTCGGGCCGGTCGCGGCGATCGTGCCGTGGAACTTCCCGCTCCAACTGGCGGCGGCGAAGTTCGCGCCGGCCCTCGCGGCGGGCAACACGGTGGTCCTCAAGCCCTCGCCGTACACCCCGCTCGCCACCCTGGAGCTCGGACGGGTCCTCGCCGACGTGCTGCCGGAGGGCGTGCTGACCGTCGTC
This sequence comes from Streptomyces sp. NPDC093111, assembly GCF_040683955.1. Lineage (NCBI taxonomy): Bacteria > Bacillati > Actinomycetota > Actinomycetes > Kitasatosporales > Streptomycetaceae > Streptomyces > Streptomyces sp. NPDC093111. The sequence goes on from NZ_JBFBNW010000013.1 coordinate 52,306, forward strand.
ACCGGGCGCGAGCCGCTCGGTGCCCGGCTGGCGGCCCATCCGGGCATCCGGCACGTGACCTTCACCGGCTCGGTGCCCACGGGCCGCGCCGTCGCCGCGGCGGCGGGTCCCTCGCTCGCGCGGATCACGCTGGAACTGGGCGGCAACGACGCCGCCGTGCTCCTCGACGACATCGACGTGGAGCGGATCGCGGAGCGCCTGTTCTGGGCGGCGTTTCGCAACTGCGGCCAGGTCTGCATGGCGGTCAAGCGCGTCTACGCTCCCGCCGGGCTGCACGCGCGGGTCGTCGACGCCCTCGCCCAGTACGCGAAGAGCGTCGTCGTCGGGCCCGGGCTCGCCCCGGGGACCCTGATCGGTCCGCTCAACAACGGCCCGCAGCTCGCCCGGGTGGAGAGCGTCACGGAGCGGGCGCTCGCGGAGGGGGCCAGGGCGGCCGCCGGCGGGCATCGGCTGGACGGGCCGGGGCACTTCTACGCGCCGACCGTCCTCACTGACGTCCCGCCGGGGAGCGCGGTGGTGACCGAGGAGCAGTTCGGACCGGTGCTGCCCGTACTGCCGTACCGGAGCGTGGACGAGGCCGTCGAGGCGGCCAACGGCACCGGCTTCGGGCTCGGCGGCTCCGTCTGGGGCACCGACCTCGACCGCGCCGAGGAGGTCGCGGACCGGCTCGAATGCGGCACCGTCTGGATCAACCACCATGCCGAGCTGTCCCTCGCCCAGCCCTTCGCCGGCATCAAGGACAGCGGCGTCGGCGTCGCGGGCGGCCCCTGGGGCCTGTACGGCAACCTGCGCCCGTTCGTCGTCCACCGGCCCGGGGAGGGATGGGCATGAGGTTCCGAGCGGCGGTACTGCGCGCGTACGAGGAGCCGTTCACCGTCGAGGAGGTCGCGCTGCGCGCGGATCCCGCGCCGGGTGAGGTGCTGGTCGCCGTGGCGGGGGCGGGGATGTGCCGCACCGATCTCGCCGTCCGGCGGTCCGCCGGCCGCAGCCCGCTGCCGGCGGTCCTCGGGCACGAGGGCGCGGGGGTGGTGGTGCGGTCCGGCGGCGGGCCCGACGCGGCGGTCGGTGTGGGTGACCACGTGGTGCTCTCCTTCGACTCCTGCGGCCGCTGCCGGAACTGCCTCGGCGCGGCGCCCGCCTACTGCGACTCCTTCGCGTCGCTCAACCTCTTCGGGGGGCGCGGCGAGGAGCCGTCCCGGCTCACCGACTCGGCCGGGAAGGCGCTGGCGCCGCGCTGGTTCGGCCAGTCCTCGTTCGCCGAGTACGCGCTGGTCCCGGCCCGCAACGCCGTCCGCGTCGACCCGGCGCTGCCGATCGAGCTGCTCGGTCCGCTCGGCTGCGGCTTCCTCACCGGCGCCGGAGCCGTACTGAACACCTTCGGCGCGGGACCCGGCGACACCCTGGCCGTCCTCGGCGCGGGGGCGGTCGGCCTCGCCGCCGTGATGGCCGCGGCGGCGGCCGGCGTACGGACCGTGGCCGTCGACCGGCACCCCCGGCGGCTCGCCCTGGCCGAACGGTTCGGCGCGGTCCCGCTCGACGCCACGAGGGCCGGGCTGACCGAGCGGATCCGCCGCCTCACCGGCGGCGGTGCGCAGTACGCCCTGGACACCACCGCCTCCCCCGCGCTCATCAACCACGCGCTGCACGCCCTGCGCCCCACCGGCACCCTCGGCCTCGTCGCGCGCCTCCACTCGCCGCTCGCCCTCGAGACGGGCACGCTCGACCGGGGGCGCGGCATCCGGCACATCTGCGAGGGCGACGCCGTGCCCGCACTCCTGGTGCCCCGGCTGACCGCCCTCTGGCAGGCCGGACGCTTCCCCTTCGACCAGCTCATCCGCACCTACCCGCTGTCCGCCGTCAACGAGGCCGAACGCGACTGCGAGTCCGGCCTCGTGGTCAAGCCCGTGCTGCTGCCGGAGCGCGGCCTCGGGTGACCGGGCGGGTGACCGGCCGTGGGCCCGGCCAGCCGGGCGGGCGGGCAACCTGTGGGCGGGCAGCCCGTGGCCGGTCAACCCATGGTCGACCAACCCGTGGCCGACCGAAAGACGCCACCCCCGACGGCCCCATCAGCTCGCCGACCCCCACTTCCATTCCCGGCAACGGAGGACACATGGACACCACCACCACGGACGCCGGGGCGGAGACGGAGGGCGTGGACGGAGGCGTGGGCCTGACCGCGCTCCTGGTCGCCACGGCGCGGGCGATCGAGACCCACCGCCACGACAGCCTCGCCCAGGACGGCTACGCCGAGCACTTCGTCCGTGCCGCCCCCGCATGCGCGGGGTGGCCGGTCCGCGCCGAGCAGGTCTCGGGCGGGGACTGCAACCACCTGTGGGGGAGGTTCGCCCGGTACTTCGGGCTGCGGACACGGGTGCTGGACGACTTCCTGCTGCGATCGGTCCGCCGGGGCGCCCGACAGGTGGTGCTGCTGGGCGCGGGCCTGGACACGCGGGCCTACCGGCTGGACTGGCCGTCGGACCTGGTGGTGTACGAGGTCGACAGGGCGGGCGTGCTCGCTTTCAAGGAGGGGGTGCTCCAGGATCTGTCGGCCGCCCCTCGGGTGAAGCGGGTGACGGTGCCGGTCGACCTCCGCGCGGACTGGGTCGCGGCGCTCACCTCGGCGGGGTTCGACCCGTCGGTCCCGAGCGTCTGGCTGGCGGAGGGCCTGCTGTTCTACCTGCCGGGCGCCGCCGAGACACTACTCGTCGACTCGGTGCACCGGCTGGCCGCCGACGGCAGCGCCCTCGCCTTCGAGGCCAAGCTGGAGAAGGACCTGATGGCGTATCGCGACAGCCCGATCTACTCGGCGACGCGGGAGCAGATCGGCATCGACCTGCTGCACCTCTTCGACCACGGGCCGCGGCCGGACTCGGCGGGCGCCCTGCGGGCACGCGGCTGGTCCGTGTCGATGCACACGCCCTTCGAGTTCAGCCGACGGCATGGCCGCGGACCGCTGCCCGAGCCGAACGACGCGCTGGAGGGGAACCGGTGGGTGTTCGCCCACAAGCCCCGGCCGTGACGGAGGGACCGCCACCCATTTGCGGTGGTCCAGGAGCCGCAACGGCCGGGGCCGTCCTCCCGCATGGGCGTACGTGCGGGAGGACGGCCCCCGTCAAGGCAGCGGGCCGGGCCGGTCAGACCGCCTGGACGGCGACGAGCTGGTCGCCGGGGATCCCGGCCTTGTCCGGCGCGTAGTAGTCCACGATGCCGGCGTCCCAGATGCCCACGGTGATGCGGTCCTCGGCATCCGGGCCGAAGGCGTCGAAGAGGGCGTGGATGTTCTCCTCCCCGAAGCCGATCGCCGTCATCAGGGAGAGGAAGAGCGGCCGCTCGATCAGCCCGTCGCCGTCGGGGTCGCCGAGCGCGGACAGCGAGCGTGCGAACTCCTTGATCGTGGGGCCGAAGCGGTCCGGGTCGAGCACGAACGGGCGGAACTCCTCGACCGTGATCACACCGTCGTCGTTCGCGTCGAGCTCCGCTGCGAGGATCGTCCACCAGCGGCGGAACGAGGCCCGGAGCGCCTCCCTGGCCGCGCCGTCCGAGGCGGTCGCCACGTCCAGGACCCGTCCTGTCATGAGGTCGAAGTCGTCGGAGTCGATGACCCCGTTGCCGTTGGCGTCGAAGAGGGAGAAGACCAGCTCGACCCGCTGGGCAGCCTCAGTTCGCATGTCCGTCACCTGTCTTCAGAGGCCCGTCGGTCCCGGGCCTGGCTCAGTGCGTGCTCCTACGTAACGGCGCCGCGAGGCAGCCGTGACGGCCGACGGCGCTGCGGTACCGGAAGGGGTGAGGGGTGTCATCGGAAGGGCGGTGACCGCGGCGAGGTAGCCGTCGATTTCGGAGGCCGGGGAGTTGGCCATGGCCTCGGGGCCAGGCGCCGGACCCTCCCCGTTCAAACAACTGCACGGGTCGCCTGTGCATCTCCCACTCACTGATGCGTTCGGGCGTCGCCGGACAGCGGGTACGGCTAGGTTCAGGGGCAGGCTCTCACCAGGTGCCACGAAGGCACTCCGCGCTGTCGTTGCGAGCAGGCGAGCGCTGCTAGCAGGCAGAACACACAGGTGTCGTCCGAACGCCGTGTCTCGCTACCGCAGGTGTTCACGTGGACCCTCCGCTTGCAGGACCACGTCCAGCACCCGTGCCCGGGTCGGCCGCGTAGGAATGCGAGAAGCACACCATGTTGGCGTCGCCCGTGCGTCCGCGACGGTCCCCGCCCGGACTCGGCGGCCGGTGAACTCCTCAGGCAGCTCGGCGAGCCAGCCGTTTGCCGGCTCCAGCTCCCCCACTCCGCACCACCACGCCCACCCTTTCGGGAGGGGAGCGGAGAGGTCACCAGACCCTAGGTAGGTGTGCGCAGCGGGCGCGGCTCGACCATCCGGGGGGCTCCTGCCAGTGGCGGCTGCCCTTCGCCGTCCAATTCAGACTGGGACAGATCCAGGAGTTCGGCGATCCGCCGCTGAGGGTGTCCATCCCGTACGTGCTCACGCTCACCGTGTGCACCGAGGTAGCCGCGGTCCTGACCATCGGTCTGGCACGGGGTTGGGGGAGGTCACCCGCCCTGGATTCCGCTCATCGGCGGCCAGCGTGTCCCGCCGCTGACGGCGGTGGTGCCCTTCTTCACGTCGCCAATCTCTTCGACCACCAGCACCGCCTGGTCGTCGTGCAGATGGTCCGCTACGTAGCCGCGCACGTCGTCGCGGACGGATCGGCCTCCCACCTCGCCTAGCCGAGCGGGTGCTGCATCCCGTCTGGGGGGGTGCGTCTCCCCCACCCATTCGGCGATGGTCCAGCAGTTCTTGCGCGGGAGATCGGATAAGAGGCCGAGCGCCAGCCGTCAGGCCCGACGGCGAGGGTCGACTCGCTTGAAGCGGCCTGCGATCCGGCTCATGAGGCCCTCGAAGTGACTCCTCCCAGCGGGCGGGGTCTACGCCTGGCGCCGAGGCCCGCGCTTGATCATTGACTGTCCACACAGCAGCCAATGATCAAGTCCGGCCTCATTCTCGTTCCCGCCACCGAACCCAGTAGTCGACCCCGTCGACCCGGTAGCGGTCCCCGCCGTCGAACCGCCACTCGGCAACCAGCAGCTTCGCGTCTGCAGGCGCTTGGCGGTGCGGGGTGAGCAGTACCGTCAGCTCGTCATACCGGGGATCGATACCTCCATGCCCGGGATGGCGCTCGATCCCGGCGGATCCAGCTTCGTAGGCGAGGTTCCACGCGATGAAGATCGTCCACTGTTCGCGCTCCACCGCGGCCAGGGTCCCATCCGCCGGCCACACGAAGTACTCATCCGGGGCAACCGAGAAGTCCACGTCGTGGCACTGGAAGTAGTGGGGTACCCCATCGACGTCGACAAGCCCGTCGCGGGGACCGTCATACCAGTCCAACTCGGCGTGTACGTGCTCGAATCCGTCGGCGACCAGCTGCCGTTCGTCCCAGATCTCACCCACCCGTGCAGGCTACCGGCGACAAGCCGCGGAATGGACGTGAAGATCGCGATCTACGGCTGGAGTACTGAGCCCCGGATGAATCCGCAGCCGACGACGCCGACGATACCAAGTGGGCCTCACACCAGGCAGTATGGGCGGCGTGATCAACGAAGGGAACACGGGCTTCACGCTCCTGCGGGGAGCAACAGGGTTCTTTGTGGCGAAGGACAGTCCTCTTCCGGATACCGACCTGCGGGCGCTCCGAACCGCTCTGTATGCCGCTGCCCGAGCCGTCGAGGGCCGCGTGGGTGAGATCGAAGTTCAGGAGTACCCCCGGAGCTTCCATACCGCGTCAATCGTCCATCGCACTGGAGAGAGCGTCATCCTGTGTCACGCCCACTATCCTTGGATCGCCTTCGCGGAAGAACGCCTGGATTGGTTCACAGGAGAGTTCCTCTCCCCTCCATCGTGGGCCTCCGCCTTCGTTGAAGCAGGTTTCGCGGTTCTGAGTAGCGAGCAGCTCGCCACACCCCTGTCCGACATGGACACTTCAGTACTGACACAGACTGAATGGCGCTTCATTCGCTCCTACGGCATCACCACGTTGGGCGGAACGCTCTTCAACGCATGGGCTTGATTACCGGAACGCGGCGGACCTGCGGACCGGCGCCGGGTGGCGGGAGACATGGATGCTCCCTCAAAGCCTCTCGGCTCTCCCCCCCGTTCCGCGAGGGCCCGGGCGGGGTGGATCCTGGTCCGCAGCCACGGTGCGTGCGGGACGGGCACAACCCGGAACCCGGGCCCCCGCAGCGGGGCAGGGCAAGCACGGCGGGAGCGAACGCGGATGCCCGGCGGCTGGGCGACAAGGGCCCGGCGCCGGGCGGCAGTGCGCTCGGCCAGCACCGGCTTGAGAGCACCGGACCTGTGCGCGCGGCCGCGGCGGGCCGGGCATAGGTTCGTCCGCTGCCGAGTACCGGCGGTCGACGGCTCGCTCGCCCCTGCTCGACTGCTCAGGCGGGGAGAGTGGCGGTCAGGAGCCAACCGGTGCTGCGGAGTCGTACCGCGCCCTCGGTCTCGTGAGCGGCGAGGTTCTCGGTGAGGCGGCGGCGTGCGTGGGCCTGGGTGTCGGGGTCGACCGCGCTCAGGAGGTGTCGTCCGGGGCCGGAGTCGAGGAGGAAGTCCGCCGCCTGCTGGGCGGTGCGGCCCCATGTTCCGTGCGCCTGGATGCGTTCGGCACTCACCTCGTGAAGTCCTGCCGCGCGGAGCAGGTTGGCGGCCTTGTCGGGGTCGGCCAGGGAGAACATTCCTGGTCCGTCCGGGGCTCCGAAGTCTCCGATCGGCAGGATGTCCCTGAGCGCGGTGAGCGCGGTCAGCCAGTCGTTCGCTTCCGGTTCCGCCGCACTCAGGAAGGCGATGCGTCCGCCCGGGCGGAGGGCGGAGGCGATGTTGGCGAACGCTGCGGCGGGGTCGGTGAAGAACATGATGCCGAAGCGGCTGATCGCGACGTCGAAAGCGGCTTTGGGCAGGTCATGGACCTGGGCGTCGCCGTGTGTGAAGGCGATGTTCGTGGTGCCTTCTGCGGCGGCGACGGCGCGAGCCTGCTCAAGCATCGGGCCGGAGAGGTCGAGGCCGGTGGCCTGGCCCCGCGCCGCGGCCTGGGCGGCCAGGCGCGTGGTCGCGCCCGCGCCGCAGCCGATGTCGAGGACGTGGTCCGTCGGAAGGATCGCGGCGGCCTCCAACAGGGGCTCGTTGAAACCGGCGTTGACGGCGTTCCATCGGTCGTGGTGGGCGGCCCAGTGCGTGCCTTCGTAGCCGTTCCAAGCCTGCGCCTGGGCGGTGTTCGCGGTCTGCTGCATGCGAGATGACCTCCGGTCCGGTTGATGTCGGCCCTAGTATGGGCGTACGCCCAAACAGTATGGGCGTGCGCCCATACTTGCAATGTCCTTTTCCTGGGAGGAAGTTGATGTCACCGCGCGGAGTCGCCATCGAAGGCTTGCGGGAGCGCTTGTTCGCCGCTGCCGAGCGTGTCCTCGCCCGGGACGGAGCCGCGGCTCTGACCAGCAGGGCCGTCACCGAGGAAGCCGAGTGCGCCAAAGGGGTGCTGCACACGCACTTCGCCGGATTGGACGAGTTCGTCGCGGAGCTCGTTCTGCACCGGTTCGCGGCGGCCGCCGCGCTGTCGGAGGACCTGCCCTCCCTAGCGGGTGCCGGGTCGGTGGAGGACAACCTCGGTCAGGTGGCCGCGGCGGTGCTTTCCCTGGACCCCGGGCTGGTCGGGCTCGTGGTGACCCGGCCGCTGGCCGCCCAGCGCGTCCGAGATGCCTGGCAGGCCGGCGCCCCGGGGTTCACCGCGATCCAGGAGGCGGTCAGCGGCTACCTCCGGGCGGAGCAGGAGATGGGGAGAGTCGCGCGACCCTTGGACGTGGAGGCCGTGGCCCTCGCGCTCGTCGGGACGCTGCACCACCTCCTGATGACCGGGACCGCCGACTCGGGGCCGGGTTCTCGGGGCCAGGTCGAGCGGCTCATCCGTACCCTGGTCCTCACGGTGTGACAGCCGGCTGACGCTGCGGCCGACGGCGCCCGGGCGGCACCGTTCGGGCGGGCGGGCCACGGCAGCGACCCACGGCGCGACGGCACCCTGGGCCCGCGCCGTACCGGAGACGGACGTCGGGCAGGTGGGCGGCGCGGCCCGGACAGCCCGCCCCTCCCCCGGCGCCCGTACACCCGGCAGACACCTTCCCCCGGACGGCGGATGGCCGACGGCGGACGGCGGACGGCGGACGGCACTGCAGCGGCAAGGCGGGGGGCGGTACCTGCCGGGGCCGGCGGCGACGACACGGCAGTTGGAACCGTGACGGGGCCGCCCCCGGGGCGAGGAGGCGGGCAACGGACGTCGGCTCCGCCGCGACGAGCCCCGGGCTGACGAAGGACGTCGGCACAGCGGCCCCGGCAGCGCCGGTGACCAGCAGCAGCGTCGGTGGCGTGCAGACCGTCCGGACCTCCCGCCGTCTGCCCCCTCCCCCGCCTGCGGGGCCGACGCAGCCGGCACCCGACGCGCGGCGGGGCGTGCCCACGCCCGAGATCCGCCGACCGCCCACCGGATCGCTATATCTTCCGAGGGCAGGACGGCGACAACCACGTCGCACTCGACCGTAAGGGCCGCCACCGTGACCGGACGCATCACCGAGCCCCCAGCGAGCCCGAACCGGCACGAGACCGTGGGCGAGGCACGCTGGCCGATGGCCACGGCCGTCGTCGTCGCCATGGCGCTGACCGTCCTGCTTCCCGACGACCTCCGTCTGGCGCCTCGCTGGGTGATCCCGGCCGTCGAGGGACTGCTCCTGATCGCGCTCATCGCCGGTGACCCGGGCCGGATCGACCGCCGCTCGACGGTACTGCGCGCCATGTCGATCGCCCTGGTGGGCGTCCTCGCGCTCAGCGCCGTCTGGTCCACCGTCCAGCTCGTCGACGACATCCTCAAGGGCGGCAAGGAGACCGCCTCCGCCACCAGCCTGCTGCAGTCGGGCACCACCGTGTGGGCGTGTACCGTTCTGGCCTTCTCGCTGCTGTACTTCGAGCTCGACTGCGGCGGGGCCGCCGCCCGAGCCCACCGCATGCCCCGCACGCCCGCGCTCGCCTTCCCTCAGCAGCTCAACCCCGAAGTGGCGAGCGCCGGCTGGCGGCCCCGCTTCGTCGACTACTTCTACCTCGCCCTGACCAACGCCACCGCGTTCAGCCCGACCGACGTGATGCCCCTGGCGCCTTGGGCCAAGATGGCCATGGGCGTCCAGTCCCTCGTCTCCCTGCTGATCCTCGGGCTGGTCGTCGCCCGCGCCGTCAACGTACTCGCCTGACTCGCGGTCACCTTCACATGCTCTCGGCCCGGCCGCGCGGCCAGAGCCGACACGGCAGCGCTACGGCCGGCGGAAGACGGGCACGGGCGAGCCTCGGCACGGCGGACGGACGACGACAGGGCCAGAGGGCCCGGCAGGAACACGACGCCCGGGCATCGGCGTCGGTCACGTAATCGCTGCACAGTGGACTGCGATCGATTGCCGTATTCGAATTCAATATTCGATGGGCGCACAACCAGACCGCCAAGCGGCACGAACACCGGGGTGTCGACGTACCCGTGCGCCGCCTTCAACCGCCTTGACCTCCTACAGCTGGTCTCCCCTGCCAGCCGGTTCCGGAGGGTGCGTCCCGCCACCATCCTTGATGTCCTGATCGCAGGTTCGCCTGTCGTAGGACTGGTCGTTGGGGATCAACAGCACCTCGGCGACCTGGTCAGGGTGCTCGACGGAGAGCCAGTCGTCCCCTGCGAGGGGGCCATCCGGCCCGAACGCCTGGGACGAATAGACCGTCCGGCACCCCAACGCCATGCGCTTCTTGTCGACGGCGCAGGCATCCACCGCGGGACCGGATATCTCGTCGGCACCGTCGAAGCGGTAGCGGAAGTGGACCTTGTCGCCTTCAGAGGGCACCTGCGGGTGGGGCTCAAGGCGCCAGTCAACGACCTCGGCGGTGACGCCGAGAGGCCGCCCGGACGCGTTCTCGACCTGCACCCTGACACCGGCCTCACCGCGCTTGGCCGTCGTATCGGTACAGCTCCAGAGGGGCGAGCAGCCGGACAGGGCGAGAACCACCAGAACCAACGGGGCACCGGCGAGTACCCGTGCGGGGAACACCGAGAGGACCTCCGGTCGGGGTGGGGCGGAGCAGTGTATCCCGCTGCCGTCCCGGAGCAGATCGATCAGATCGACCAGGCCGACGGATGCATCCGCAGCCGATGGACCGGTGCCACCACGCCCAAAGAGCCTTCGCCGAGCTCGTCCGACCGCATGCGCAGGCTCCGCAGCGGGGCGGTGCCCGCAGTGGCCGATTAGAGGCGAACGAAAGTTCGCATTTGCATACCCCCTGGAGGTATGGGGAACGGCTTGAACATGGACAAGATGAACTGGCACCTGCAAGGCGAGTGGTTCGACGTCTGCAGCTGCTCGCTGCCCTGCCCCTGCACCTTCGCCCAGGCACCCACGAACGGCGCCTGCCTGTTCACCCTTGTGTGGCAGGTCCACGAAGGGCACTTCGAGGATGTGCGCCTCGACGGCCTCGCGGTCGTCGCGCTGGGCGAGTTCGCCGGCAACATGTGGGAGGAGAACACGGACGCGCGGATGAGCGTGATGTTCTACATCGACGCCGGGGGAACCCGTGCGCAGCGCGACGCGCTGGAAGAGATCTTCCGGGGCAACGTCGGCGGATGGCCCGGCACCTTCGGCTCGCTGATCGGGGAAGTGCGTGAGGTGCGGTACGCCCCGATCACCTTCGACGCCGCCGAGGACCTGGCGTACTGGCGTGCGACCGTGTCCGACCAGGTGAGCGTGGGCGCGAAGGCACTCACCGGCCCCACCGGCGACCCGACTCGGCGCGTCCAGCTGATCAACGCTCCGGGAGCGGAGGTCGGGCCGGGACAGGTGGCGACGTGGGGCGTCGTGCAGGCGGACCGGGCCGAGGGGTTCGAGTTCTCCCGCCCGTACCGCGGCGGGTCGAGCAAGCACTTCCCCTTCGACTGGCGGCCCGAAGCCTGAGCCTGCGGGCGCGGGACCGGCCCGGACGACGGACCGCTCCCGCGCCTCGGGATCACTCGTTCACGCTCCCGCACCAGGATGCCGAGTTGTCATCCGGGAGGGCTCTTCGAGTCTCGATGCCGTCGACCTGGACGGGCGGAGCGGCGTGGTGGCGCTGTCCGTCTCCTTCTGGCCCGCCGGTCCTGTGCCTCGCCGACACTGGCGAATGGCGAGGGGGTGCATCGGTCAAGTGGACGGCCATGTGCTCGGCCCACAGCCAGGAGCGGGCGGCGGCCCGGGTGCAGGCAGGCCGCGGCACGTCGGTGTCGGTGTCGGTGTCGGTGTCCACGAACTGGGCCTGTCCAGCGTGCGCTCGGGCCCGGTTGACGACCGCGCGGTGCTCGCCGTTCGTACTTGCGTCGCTCGCGGCCCGGTTGCGTGAGCAACACACTGAATCGACGTGGCCGCACGGAGCCCCTCGGGCCGTTCGGCGGGCGCGGACCTCATCAGTTCCTTAAGGCTTCCTGATGGGTGGCCTCAGGACGGCTTCGCGGGCGATTTCGGCCCCTAGGCTCACGAGCGGTCAGAACGATCACTCTGGCCCCGCTCCGACGACGCCGCTTCCAGGCCCCGGAGATCTCACCGACAGAAGGGGTTGATCCGCCATGGGCGCGCATCGGCGCACACCACGCTCGACGGTCGTACAGGGCCTCGTTCGATTCTCCGCCGTCGCCCTCACCGTCGGCGCCGCTGCCGTGGCCACCGCCTTGGGCGGACCGAAGAACGACTCGGCTCAGGACCTGGCCACGGTCGCTGCCCTCGATACGCCCACCGACCAGGATGACGGGAATGACGGGGACAGGGCGCCCTCGGGCGCGCCGACCGCTACCGCCTCCTCCGCCCCCGCCCCCGCCCCGACGCCGGCGTCACCGACGGCGCGTCCGAGCTCCACTCCCTCCGCGCCGGCGCCCGTGGTCAAGCGGGCCGCCGCGCCCAAGGTCGTGCCGCGCGCCGCCAGAACGACGCCCGCCTCGAAGCCGGCCGCCCGGGCCAAGCCCACTGCTCAGAAGCGCGGTGCGGCACCCGGGTCGTCGGGCTTCACCTCCGGCTACCCGACCGGCCGCGACGCCCGGGGAGCCGTCAACTCCGCGCTCGCCGCCGCCAAGGCCGACGGCAAGAAGGTGCTGATCGACTTCGGCGCCAACTGGTGCGGCAACTGCAAGGCCGCCGACGAGGTCTTCGCCACGAGAGGTGTCGGCGCGCTGCTCGACGCCTCGTACCACGTGGTCAAGGTGGACATCGGCGGGTCGGACTCCGCCGCCTTGAGCCTTCTGGGCAGCTACTGCACCGGCGAGGGCGCTTACAAGATGCCGGTCCTGGTCGTCCTCGACGGCAACGGGAAGGTTCTGACCGAGACGCACTCCACCGGCAACCCCGACCTGACCGACGCGGGCCTCGGCGCGTTCCTGCGGAAATGGGCCTGATGACGGTCCGCCCGCGTCGGCACGGCGGTGGCGCGACGGTCGCCGCCCTCCCCCTGGACACGAGAAAGACACAGAACGACGACATGGCCTGGAACATGACACTCCAGCACGCATCCCCACGCCCCTCCCACCCCTTTCGCGCTCACCTGGCCCGGGGGGCTGCCACCGCCCTGCTCGCGGCCGTGTCGTTGACCGCCTGCGGACAGGGCCCGGCTCCACGGCGCCCTGCCCCGGTGACCGAGTTCAACGAGAACGGCGTGACCGTCCGGCTGAGTGTGACCGACTGGGAGTCCGCCGCCGGCACCCTGGTCACCACGTTCACTCCGGACGACGCCGGCTTCCACCTCTACAGCACCGCACTCCCGGCCCAGGGCGTCGACGGGGTGGGGCGGCCCACCCAGGTCCGTCCCGTCGGCGCGGTCGCCACCGCGGGCGAGATGACGGTGGACAAGCCGGTCAAGACCATCCGTGTCCCCGGCGTGCGCAGCGCGGTGCCCGTCTATCCCGACGGCCCCGTCACCGTCACCCTGCCGATCCGGGCGACCGCCGCGGGAGAGGCCAAGGTCCTGATCGGCTACGCGAGCTGCAGCTCGACCGAGGGCTGCACGATCCCCGTGGCCGACCGGGCCGTGGGCCTGCGGACGGGCGAGGACGGTGTGTCGTTCGACGCGCCTTGACGGCCTGTCCGCCCGTCCGCCCGCCCGTCCATCCGTCCCTCGTCCGCCCGCCCGTCCGGAGGAACAGGTGGAACAGGTGGATCACGTAGAGCAGGTGGACGGAGCCGGCCCGGCCCTACGCCGGTGCCCGACGGTCGGATCCTCCCGACCCGATCGGCGTACCGCTCAGCGCCCTCCACGAGCGGTGGCGTCGTACACGTCGCTCCCGCCTGCGCATGCAGGCCCCCGCCGGTCTCCCTACGATGAGGGCGTCGGTCTCGCTGTTCTGTCCGGCTCGACGGGAGCGAGGGAGCATGGCCGCAGAGGACGCTGCGCCCGCCGGGCGCCCCCAGGGTTTGAAGGCCAACGCGATCGGGTTCGTCGACGCCCTCGTCATCGGGCTCAACGCGACTTCCCCCGCGTACTCCCTCGCGGCGGTGATCGGGCCCGTCGTGGCCTTGGTCGGGGTCTACGCGCCCGGCGTCATGGTCGCGTCCTTCGTCCCGATGCTGCTCATCGCTTCGGCGTTCTACTACCTGAACAAGGTGGACCAGGACTGCGGGACCACCTTCTCCTGGGTCACCCGCGCCATGGGCCCGTGGGCCGGCTGGCTCGGCGGCTGGGCCATCACGATGACCGGAGTCCTCGTCGTAGGCTCCCTCGCCGACGTGGCGGTCAGTTTTGCCCTGCTCGCCTTCGGGCTGGACGGCTTGGTGGACAACACGTTCGTCCGGCAGCTGCTCACGGTGCTGCTGATCCTCGTCATGACCGCCATCTGCGTCATCGGTACCGAGCTGTCGGCCAAGGTGCAGAACGTGCTCATCCTGGCCCAGGTCGCCTGCCTGCTGATCTTCGTGGGCGTGGCGCTGTACAGCGTCTACGACGGTACGAGCGCGTACGACTCCGTGGAGCCTTCCCTCGGCTGGCTCAATCCGTTCGGCGCCGGTGGTGCCGCGCTCACGGGTGGGCTGCTCCTCGGGGTGTTCATCTACTGGGGCTGGGAGTCGGCCGTCAATCTCACCGAAGAGGTCGAGGACTCGGCGACCGCTCCCGGCAAGGCCGGGCTCTGGTCGACCGTCATCCTGCTGGTGACCTACGTGTCCGTGGGCTTCGCCGTCGTGGCGTACGCCGGCCCGACGTTCCTCGCCGAGAACGCGGGCGAGGAGGAGTTCGTCTTCGCACAGCTGGCCACGGACGTGCTCGGCGGCTGGGACTGGATCCTGCTCCTGGCCGTCGCCACCTCCGCGATCGCCTCCACCCAGACGACGATCATCCCGGCCTCGCGCACGGCGCTCTCGATGGCCCGGCGCCGGGCGCTGCCCGCCTCGTACGGCCACATCAGCCCGCGCTTCCGTACCCCTGACGTGAGTACGTGGTGGGTCGCCGCGATCGCCATCGTCTGGTACCTCGTGGTGAGCCGGATCAGCTCCAACGCGCTGTTCGACTCGCTCACCGCGCTCTCGCTGCTCATCTCGTTCTACTACGCGCTCACGGGAATCGCCTGTGTGGTCTACTACCGTCGCCACCTCTTCGCGAGCGTCCACAACCTCCTGTTCATCGGGCTCGGCCCGCTGGTCGGTTCCGCGCTGCTCGGGTGGCTCCTGGTGCGGTCGGTCGCCGACATGTCCGATCCGGAGAACTCGTACAGCGGTGACTCGTGGCTGGGCCTCGGTCCCCCGCTCGTGATCGGCATCGGCATCACCCTCGCCGGAGTGATCATCATGATCGCGTGGCGTCTGCGGTCACCCGCGTTCTGGCGGGAGCGCCCGAGCGTCGCCGACCCCGACCTGGTCCGCTCCCACGGCCTTCGCAAGGAGCCCTGAGATGTCGGTCGTCCTGGGCTACGACGAATCCCCCGGCGCGGCCCGGGCACTGCGCCTCGCGGTCGAGGTCGCGGCGGCCTTCCACGAGCGGCTCGTCCTCGTCTACGGGGCGGCGGCGCCCGGCCCGGTGGGTGAGGAGTACACGGCCCACCACGAGGCCATCCGCCAGGCCGGCCGCGCCGGGCTCGAACACGCGGTCACCGAGGCCGACCGGGCGGGCGTGCCGACCGTCGTCGAGGTGATCGACGACAAACCCGCGCAGGCCCTCATCGACGCGGCGACCCGGCACGCCGCGCGCGTCATCGTGGTGGGCAGCTGGGGCGAGAGCCCGATGCGCGGAGCCCTGCTGGGCTCGACCCCGCACAAGCTCCTGCACCTGTCGACGGTCCCCGTGCTGTGCGTCCCTCCCGAGGAACCGGCCTGAGGCGTGCCGGCTCTGCGGCTCTCCGGCATCGGCCGCTGGAACACCAACGTGGACGCCTCCCACGCATCCAGGTTCGACGTCACCTGCTCTTGACGGAACACCCTCTCCCGAAGCCAGCGGGGCCGCCGGGGTGGACCGGTCCGGACCAGCACCGGTGGTGTGTGCGGACCGGTTCACGGCAGGAGCTCCACGTACCCGCCGGTGCCGTGTACGCGGATCCGCTGGCCGTCCTGGATCAGCCGGGTGGCCCGGTCCACCCCCACGACCGCTGGGAGGCCGTACTCGCGGGCGATGACCGCTCCGTGGGTCATCAGGCCGCCCACCTCGGTCACGAGGCCGGCGACGCCGACGAACAGGGGTGACCAGCTGGGGTCGGTGAAGGTGGTCACGAGGATGTCGCCCGCTTCGAGGTCGGCGTCCGCGATGTCGAGGACGACACGGGCCCGGCCTTCCACGGTTCCTGCGGAGACCGGCAGGCCGGTCAGGGCTCCGGGCGGCACGTCGTCGCGCCGGTAGGACCCGGTGAGGGCCTCGCCGTCGGAGGTGAGGACCCGGGGCGGGGTGAGCGTTTCGTACGACCTGAAGTCCTCCGCTCGCTGCCGGAGCAGTTCGCGGAGCCCGTCGGTCCGCGTGGAGCGGTCTTCGGCGTCGGGCCCCTGCGCCTCGCGGCGGACGAGGTCGCGGAACTCCTGGAAGGTGAGGTGGAAGACTGCGTCCCGATCGGGCAGGACGCCGGCTCGTACGAGGCGCTCCGCTTCCTCCAGCAGGGCCTGCTTGTAGAGGAAGTAGCGGCTGACGATGCCGTACTTCGGGTATTCGCGGTATCCGATGAAGGCGCGGACCGTGTCGATCATCCGCCGGGTCTCGTCGGCCTTGCGGTCCCCGTCCGGCAGTTCGCACAGACGTGACAGGATCTCCTGCGCCTTGGCGTGGGCCTTGGCGCGTCCCTCTTCGAAGCGGCGTGCTGCGGCGCCGGCCTCGAAGTTCCTGACGTTGTCGAGGATCACGGGGACCAGGGCGCCGGGGCGCTCGTGCCAGCGTGCCCTGGTGATGTCGATCTCGCCGACGCAGCGCATGCCGTACCGGGCGAGGTAGTCCTCGACGGCCTTCCGGGCCGCGGGACCACCGGGGAGCCCGTCGAGTCCGTCCAGGAAGCTGCCGTCCTCCACCCCCCGGTCGTGGACGTCCTGGAGGAACGCGACGACGTCCGGGTGCGGGCGGACCGCGTCCGCGACGTCGAGCAGGTCCAGCCCCATCTCCGAGGTGATGTTGTCGGGGGCGGACAGGGTGAGCGTGTCGGCGGCGTTCTTCTCGCCCAGCCACTCCTGGAGCTTGTCGTTCAGCCACCAGGTGGCCTCCATGCCCGCCATGATCGCCTGGATGTTCAGCGGGTCGCCCAGCACCCGCTTGTGTTCCTCGAAGGCCCCTTCCAGGTAGTCGAAGAGCTCCGGCCCCTGCTTGGTGCGGATGTCGCGCTCCAGCGCGGCGATGGAGGTCCGGCTGCGCTCGATCAGCTCACCGACCACGGCGGGGTCGGTGTCGACGGCGCTGGGCGCGCCGGTCCGCCCGCCGCCGCCCCCGCCTCCGCCCTCGGCGACCGGACCGCCCTTTGCTCCCGGGTCCGGGAGCAGCGGGACGAAGCCGCGGTCGAGGACCGTTTCGAGGGCGTCCCTGACCAGCGGGTCGCCCTTCCCGAGGGCGTCCAGGAGGCCGGCGCGGGTCGCGGGCGCGGCCAGGCGCGCGGTGACGTCGACGAACAGGCGTCCGCCGGCCTCGTGCATCGGCACCATGGCCGTGGCCTGCCACATGGAGTAGCCCAGGGGCTTCATGGCGTCGGTCATCATCTGGCCGTGGCCGACCGAGACGTAGACGTGGTGGTCCTGGTCGTCCGCCGCGGGGACGGGGAAGAGGGTCGTGATCGGACGGGCCTGGACGATCCGGAAGACGCCGTCGGTGTCCAGGCACCATTCGATGTCCTGCGGTCGTCCGAAGTGCGTCTCGATGTGCCGTCCGAGCCGTACGAGTTCCACCACCTGCGCGTCCGTCAGCGAGGGCAGTTCCTGCCGGCGCACGTCGACCGGAACGACTTCGGTGCCGCCGCCGGGCAGGGGCCGCACGGCACGCTCCTTGGCGGCGATCGTCCGGGAGACCACCTCGCCGTCGCGCACCGTGAAGACGTCCGGGTTGACCAGTCCGGAGACCAGGGCCTCTCCGAGGCCGAAGCCGGCGTCGACGGTGGCGACCTTCCGGTTGCCCGAGACGGGGTCGGCGGTGAACAGGATTCCGGACGCCTTCGGGAACACCATGCGCTGGACGACCACGGCCATGTGGACCGCACGGTCGTCGATGCCGTTGCGCCGGCGGTAGACGACGGCCCTGTCGGTGAACAGGGAGGCCCAGCAGCGGCTGATGTGCCGCAGGACGTCCGCCGGCCCCGCGACGTTCAGGTAGGTGTCCTGCTGGCCCGCGAAGGAGGCGGTGGGGAGGTCCTCCGCGGTCGCGCTGGAACGCACGGCGCAGGGCACGTCCGTGCCGAGCCGGGCGAGAGCGTCGGTGACCGCCTCCACGAGGTCTTCCGGGAGTTCGATGTGCTCCACGGTCCGGCGGATCTGCGCGCTGAGCAGGTACACGGCGTCGAGGTCCTCGGGGTCGCGGCCGGCCAGCCGATCGAGCAGGCCGCTGAGTGACGGCTCGCCTGCCACGATGTTCTGGAAGGCGTCCGTCGTCACGCAGAACCCGTCCGGGACGCTGACGCCGTCGATGCGCGACAGGCCGCCCAGGTGCGCGCCCTTCCCGCCGACCCGCGCGAGCTGTGCCTCGTCGACGTCCCGCAGGTCCACCACGTACCGCTCGATCACTCGCTACCCACCTCTGAGAAGACTGCTGAAATGCCTGTGGCTGTGCTGTGGCTGTGGCCAAGACGGACCGCCGCGCGCCGTGCGGCATCGCTGCGGGCCTCGGTCTGTCGGCCTCAGGTCGACGATTGTGCGTCGCGACCGGGGCCTTGCCGCAAGCCCCCCACTGCGCTATACGTTGAAGAGGGCAAGGAGATCGTTCTCCCTGCCCTTGTCGCTTCCCGCGCCCCTCGGGCACCGCATCGACACGGTTCCGGTTTACCGGGCTTGCGAGGTCAGCGGCGCGTCCGATAGCGCAGGTGGAGCACCCGGTCGCCCTGAATCACCACCTCAGGTCCCTCCAACAGGTGCTGCGCCTGGACCGACCCGAAGTAGCGCTTGCCGGAACCGAACACGACGGGCACGACGTCCATGCGCACCTCGTCGACCAGGCCCGCGGCAAGCGCCTGGCCACCGACATCGCCGGCGGAGACCTCGACGACGCGATCACCCGCAAGCTCCTGCGCCCTGGCCACGGCCGCCTCGATACCGTCGACGAAGTGGAACGGCGCCTCGGGGTCCCAGCCCTCGGGCGCCGGTCGGTGCGTCGCGACGACCACGTGGTCGATCCCGCCCGGCGGTTTGCCGTCCCAGCCGTCCGCCAGGTCGAAGACGTGGCGGCCGACGATCGTGACTCCGATCTGGTCCCAGTACGGCCGGGTGTAGGCGTAGGACGCCTGCGAGACCTTCAGCGCGCCGCTCTCGTCCAACGGGACCTCGCCGCCGGACAACCAGTCGAACAGCGGTCCGGGCTGGTCGTTCTCGTCCGCGACGAAGCCGTCCACCGACACCGAGCCGTACATGACCACCTTGCCCACAGGGCTCTCCTCACGCTTCGGGGTGCCCCAAATTAGCCTGTTGTGGGCTGGCTGTCCGGGAGGGCGACAACCGGTCGCCGGGCGGCCGGTCGCCCGGCGACCGGTCTGGATGTTCGCGCGGGAGTCGACCAGCCTCAGTGGGCTGCGATCTCCTCCCTCGACGTGACGTCCTGGTCGGTGAGGATGTGGAACTCCCGGTCCTGCTCGGTCAGTACCTTGAGGAAGCCGGGCTCGGCTTCCAGCACGAACCCCCGCAGCTGCGTCCCGTCGCGCAGTTCGATCCGTTCCAGTGGCAGCCATGGGGTGGTGATCGTCGCGGCCCCGATCAGCATGGCCAGACCGATCAGCGCCACGAGGTGCCGGCTGGCCCACAGGGCGGCCTGCTTGACCCGACCCCCGGCGCTGAGGCCGTATCCGATCCCGAAGACCAGTCCGCCGACCACCAGCACGAGGACCGGCAGCCACCAGGTGCGGTACGTCCCGACGTACGCGATCACGGCCACGACGGCGACGAGGAGGAGCAGCGCGCCCGTCAGGTCCGGCCGCTCGGGCAGTCCTCCCTCCGGCACCGGGCGGTTCCCGGCCTCCCGGACCCTCCGCAGTTCCGTGATCATCCGTAGGGCGGCGATGGGTACGAGGAGCGCGAGGACCAGGACCGCCGCGAGGGACTCGGCCATGACGGTGCCGAGGACCAGGCCGATGGTGTCGTCCAGGTCCAGGGTGTGGAGCACGGCGAAGGCCGTGTGCCAGTTGTAGCCGGACACGGCGAACAGCCGTAGGACGAGAAAGGCGAACGCTGCTGCGGTCACGGTGAGCCCGGTGCGATGCCCGCCCTGTTCTGTCTCGTGAAGTGCTGCCATGTGCGTCTGAGTGCCTTCCTGCCCGCATGAAGGGATCTCGCCTGGGCGAAGCCGTGGAGATGGCGGTGCGACGGGGCCGGGGCCGCGGGTGCCTCAACGGCGTGCCCGCGGGCTCGGCATGGCCGCCCCGGCGCGCGACCAGGGCGGCGCACGGTCACGTGGTCATGGGGCTACCGGCCAGTTGAGCTCGGTACGCAGGTCGCGCGGGTCCATGTCGGGCGAGGGCTGGGTCACGTAGGTCTCCCACCGGTCCTCGCCTGCGGTCAGCCCCCGCGTCCGCATCCAGGAGTGCAGGCGTTCCCAGGAGGCCCCGAGCTCATCGAAGGATCCGACGTGGGTGAGCCTGGCCACCCGCCCTCCGGGAAGCGTGCCGGCCACGACGCCGTCCGCCGGCTGTACGGCCCGGTCCGTCACGAACCCGACCTCCAGGTCCCAGGTCTCCCCCGGCGAGCCGTGGTAGAGACCGAAAGCGGGGCTCAGCACGGTGATCCGCTGCCCCGCGATCGTCCGGGCGAGGACGCTGAAGGAGGAGTCGTAGAAGTTCCGCAGACCGGCCACGGGCACGGCCCCGCGGACGACCGCGGTCGTCGCCTCCTCGAGATCCACGAGCTCCGGCTCAACGGCACCGGCCCCGGCGGCTTCACGACTGTTCATACTGCTCCCGTCCTGTTCGCGACGCTTCTCAGGATGTGTAGACCCGGCGCGCGCCGACAACTCGTCGTCGGCACCTGGTACACCGCGGTTCCGGGCCGCTCCGGGGTGCTCGTGGGGTTCCTAGAAGGGTTCGGCGGCCCGCAGGAGGTACTGCGGCAGGTAGGGGGACTCCACACGGATGGCCCAGCCTCGGCGGCGGGCGTGGCAGGCCAGGGCGAGGGCGTCGAGGTCGACCGAGACCTCGGGGCCTTCGGCGCGGTCGGCGACCTGGTAGTAGGCGCGATGGGCTTCGAGCGCGTCGGCCAGGGCGAGGTTGAAGCTCTCCTCGTCACCCTCCACGAGCTGTGACAACAGCACTGCGGGCGGCATCGCGAAGCCCCAGTCCTTGGCCTTCTCGGCCTCCTGCAGCGCCCGCTGTGCGGCCGCTTCGGGCTCGGCGCCCCTCAGGTAGGCGTGGAGGGCTTCGCGGTAGGCGGTGAACGCGGATCCGTCCGGGCGGGCGAAGGTGGGGCCGGTGAGGACCAGGGGGGCGAGGTCCTCGCGTACGCCGGTGATCAGGGCGAAGGCGACGGCCGTCTGCCAGTACCCGGCACCGGCCTCGTTGCCCCGCTTGGCCGGGCAGCGCAGGGTGCGCCCGCCGACGGACACGTCGACCTCGGTGCCCGGATCCGCCAGCGCGACGCGGAACAGGGCCGCCCCCAGCTGAGAGGCCAGCCGAAGGGTGGCGAGCTGGGCGTCCGCGATGTCGCCGGGATTCCCCGCCCGCCACTGGAACAGGCGCTTCTGGTCGCCCATGACGCTGCCCAGACGCCAGACGGCAAGGGGCTCGCCGCCGTCGGGAGTGAACGCCTCCTGGAGGTGCTCCTCGTACATGGCTTCGATCCGCTCGATCCCGTCCCGCTCGCAGGCCGGCCGCTCCACCACCAGCGGGCCCGCGGCGAGCGCGGCGACGGCGTCGGGCCGCCGGTCCCCGCCGAACCCGGCGACGCGCGGCCCCTGCGTCTCGAAGCCGGTGACCAGCGCGTGCGGGAGGTAGTCGGTGCGGACGGCCGGCGCCCAGCCCAGCGTCCGGTACGCGAGGGCGGCGAGGGCGATGGGGACCAGAGGGAGGAGGGTGCTCGGTGAGGCCGCCGGGCCCTGCCGGGCGGCGTGCCCGGTCAGAAGGTCGGCGAGCGCGGCATCGAATGCCTCCCGGTCCTCGGCGACCAGCGCCCGCAACGCACGGAGGGCGATACTGTCCGGCCGGTCCAGGAGGGGCTCACCGGTCTCCGCGGCACGGGCCCGGATGCGGTCCAGGGCTCCGTCGACGGCGGCGAGCTTGGCTCGCGCGCTCGGCGGGTACTCCTCGTCGTTGCCGGTGTAGTCCAGGGCCACGGCCGTCCATCCCGTGACGAGTTCGCCGGCAGGCGTGCCCTGCGCCCGCTCGGCGAACTTCTGGCGGGCGAGGTGGAATGCCTCGCCGTGCCAGTCCGCCTTGTCCCGGAGCACCGACAGGCACAGCGCGTCGGTCCACTCCCCCGGTGTGACCCTCTCCTCGGGGGAGCCGTCACCCGGGTCATAGCTCATGCCGAAGTTGACGTACTCCAGGAACACGTCGAACGTGCAGTGCGGGTGGTACGCGGCGTAGGCGACGGCGCCGGCCGCGGCTTCGGAGGCGTCCTTGAGGGCGGCCCTGGCCTCCGGGGCGTCGAGGTCGGGTGCGGTGACGGACAGGGCACCCAGGTAGTCGAGGAACTCGTCCGCGATCGACTGCCATTCGTAGGTGGCCATCCGGCCGGCCCGCGACATGGAGTGCACGTGACGCCCGACGCGGTTCGTGAAGTCCTCGCGCGCCGCCGACACGACGGCCTCGCCCACCTGGTGACGCTCTATTCGCACTGCTCTGCTCCCTGATCGACTTCCGCGACAGCCTAGGCGCGGGATCTGACAGGCGGCGAGAAGAGCGGGCCTCTGCGCCGATCGGGGAGCGGCTGGCGCGCGGGCGGGCGGGCGCGCGGGCGGGCGGGCGGGCGGGCGGGCGGGCGGGCGGGCGGGCGGGCGGGGCATCGTCGTGACGCCCGGCGACTCCGCCATGCGGTGAGAGATCCGTGGCTACGAAGCGTGGCCGCCGTGCCCCGGTCCCGGAGCGTCAGGCGGGATGCGCCACCGCGTCCTTCTGGAGCTGAGCCGCGGCCAGCAGGCTCAGCTTCGGCTCCGCCTGCCGCAGCGCCTTGACCGCCGCGATCGAGGCGACGTCCCCGGTGAATCCGACCGCGGCGAACCGGGCGCGCACCCACTCGGCTCGCCGCGCGGCGTCGGGAACCGCGGCGGCTGCCTCGGCCAGGGCGAGCGCACGCTCCAGACCCGGCCGCTCGTCGGGGGCGGCTTCGGCCAGCGCATCTCTCAGGGCGTCCGCGATCGTGTCCGCCTCGCGGACCACGAGAACGGCGTCGGTCTTCTTGTCCCAGCCCGGAAATCCACTCATAACGATCATGCTCGGTCCCTCGGGCCGCTTCGGGCAAGGGATTTGAGGATCCGCTGAGGTAACCGGTGCGCCGCTTGGCCCGCGGTACGTCGGGGGCGTGTGCGGCACTCGGGACGGGGGTGAATCCCGGTCCGGGAATGAGTAGTCGTGCTCATGTCCACGGCTCCGGGCGAGGCCACGATGGGGGCACCTGGACCGAAGGAGCCTCCCCGTGCCCGAGTACCTTCTCACCTCGCCCACGCGCCTCCACCCCCGTTCCCGGAGACGGCCGTCGGCGATCGCCCTCGTCGTGGGCGTCGTCGTCGGCATGGCGCTTTCGGCCTGGCACGCCTACGACCCGACGACCTGGCTCCTGGAGACCGTGTGGGTCCTGATCGGACTGCCCGTGGTCGTGCTGTGCAGCCGCCGGTTCCCGCTCACCGGCCTGCTGTGCTTCCTGCTCGCCGCGCACGCCCTGGTGCTGGCCCTGGGCGGCCACTACACGTACGCGCAGGTCCCGCTGGGCGACTGGGTGCGCGACGGCCTGGGACTGGCACGCAACCCGTACGACCGCTTCGGCCACTTCATGCAGGGCTTCGTCCCCGCCGTCCTGGTACGGGAGTTGCTGGTGCGGACCTCACCCCTGCGCGGCAGCCGCTGGCTCGCCCCACTCGTCGTCTGCGCCTGCCTCGCGTTCAGCGCCGTCTTCGAGATGTTCGAATGGGCGGCCGCGCTGATCGGAGGGCACGCCGCGGACGACTTCCTGGCGACCCAGGGCGATGTGTGGGACACCCAGTGGGACATGTTCTGCGCACTGATCGGGGCGACGCTCTCGGTCGTCCTGCTGAGCCGCTTCCACGACCGCCAGCTCCGCGCGTTGCGGGCCGGTGGGGCGGCATAGGACACGGGATCAGCGCTTCGGGATACTCACCGCTGCGCCCCGCCTCCCCTCCACCTGGCCGGGGCCGGCGCTCATCGCCGTACCGGCGGGAACGCGAGGCCGGTCGGGGTGTTGAGGCCGGTCGAAGGGACGGTGGTCTGACCGCCGCCGGTCTCCTGGACGCGCACCACCCGGTTGTGGAAGCCGTCCGCGATGTACAGGCCGCCGCAGCCGTCGAGTGCGAGGCCCAGCGGATCGGCGAGGTCGTCGGTGGGCACCGTCGTCTGGCGCCCGTCGTGGGCCGCCACCTTCACGACGCGGTTGTTGCCGCTGTCGGCGATGTACAGGTCACCGGCGGAGTTCAGGGCGAGCCCGGTGGGCTGGGAGAGGCCGACGGTGGGGACGGTGGACTGGCCGCTGCCGTCGGCGGCCACTCTGACCACTCGGTCGTTCACGAAGTCGGCGATGTAGAGGTTCCCCGCGGCGTCGAGGGCGAGGCCCCAGGGGTGCAGCAGGCCGGAGGTCGGGACGGGGGTCTGCCCGCCGCCGGACGCGTCGATCCTCACGATCCTGTCGTTGAAGCTGTCGGCGACGAACAGGTCTCCGTCACGGGCGACGGCGAGACCGAGGGGCCGCGAGAGCCCCTCGGTCGGGACGGTGGACTGGCCGCCGCCGTCAGTGGCCAGGACAACCACGCGATTGTTCCCGGTGTCCGACACGTAGAGGTGTCCGCCGGCGTCCCACGCCATGCCGGTCGGGCGTACGAGGCCCTCGAAGGGGACGGTGGTCTGGGTGCCGCCGCCCGTGGGCAGGACGACCACCCGGTTGTTGCCGTAGTCGGACACGTACAGACGCGTCGGCTCGTGCGGCCGGCCCGGGCCGGTGCCGGTCGCGCCCGCCGCGCCGGCGGGCAGTGCGCACAGGGCCAGGAGGCCCACCGCCGCAGCCAGCCGGCGGGCCCATCGGCCTGTCGTGGGCCGTCCGGCGGCCCGTGCGGTCACCGTGTCGGAATCGCCCGTCGTACGTCTCATCGCTCACCCACCGCATCGGGGCTGCCGGCCCTCTGCCGTGCCTCCGCCGACCCTAGGGACCGGCACCGGCCGCGACGGGGACCACGCCGTTCCCCGTCTCCGTACCACTCCAATGCGCGGGCCCAGGGCCACGAGCCTCGCCGCGCCGTGCGCGGAGGGGACCGCGCCGAAGCTCTGTGTCCCGGGAGGATCCGCTCACGGCGCACCTCTTGACGGGCCTTTAACTTACTTCTTAAATCATGGAGGTAATAAAGGAGTCGAGCCCTCCTTGGCAGCGACGACATGTCATGCGCATGCCCATTCCATTCCCATGTCGTCAGATCGGGCCTCGGGAACGTTCGACCCTCCCCCCACACCCCTGACGGAAGAGAGAGCATGCACTCCTCCCGCCCACCCCGCCGTCGCCTCGGCAAGGCCCTTTCGACCCTCACCGGCGCCGTGCTGCTGCTCGGCGTCGCCGCGACCGCCCCCGCACCCGCCGTAGAGGTCGACACCCGCGTCGCCCCGGCCGCGCAGGCCGCCGCCGTCACCTTCGACGAGGGCTTCGACGGTCCCGCCGGCTCCGCCGTCAACGCCGGTCGCTGGCAGATCGAGACCGGCGACAACGTCAACAACCACGAGCGGCAGTACTACACCGCGGGCGCCGCCAACGCCGCCCTCGACGGGCAGGGCCATCTGGTCATCACCGCGCGGCGCGAGAACCCCGGCAACTACCAGTGCTGGTACGGGCGTTGCGAGTACACCTCGGCGCGGCTCAACACCTCCGGGAAGTTCACCGCCCAGTACGGGCGGGTCGAGGCGCGGATGAAGGTGCCCCGCGGCCAGGGCATGTGGCCCGCGTTCTGGATGCTCGGGAACGACATCGGCCAGGTCGGCTGGCCCGGTTCGGGCGAGATCGACGTCATGGAGAACGTCGGGTTCGAGCCCTCCACCGTCCACGGCACCCTGCACGGTCCGGGCTACTCGGGCTCCGGCGGCATCGGCGCCGGCTACACACTGCCCGGCGGGCAGGCGTTCGCCGACGCGTTCCACACCTTCGCCGTCGACTGGGCGCCCGGCCGGATCACCTGGTCCGTGGACGGGACCGTCTACCAGACCCGTACGCCCGCCGACCTGGGCGGCCGCAGCTGGGTCTTCGACAAGCCGTTCTTCCTGATCCTCAACCTGGCGGTCGGCGGCTACTGGCCCGGTGACCCGGACGGCTCCACCGCCTTCCCGAACCAACTCGTCGTGGATCACGTCCGCGTCACCACCGGGGACACCCCCGGCACGGGTGGCCGGATCGCGGGCATCGGCGGCAAGTGCGTGGACGTCGCCGCGGCGAACCCGGCCAACGGCACCCCCGTCCAGCTCTACGACTGCAACGGAACCGCCGCCCAGCAGTGGACGGTCGGGTCGGACGGTACGATCCGCGCGCTCGGCAAGTGCCTCGACGCGGCTTCCGGGGGCACGGCGGACGGGACCCTCGTGCAGCTGTGGGACTGCAACGGCACGGGGGCCCAGCGCTGGGCCGTCAGCGGAGCACGGGACATCGTGAACATCCAGGCGGACAAGTGCCTGGACGCGACCGGCAACAGCTCGGCGAACGGCACCCGGCTCCAGTTGTGGACCTGCGGCGGCGGCGCGAACCAGAAGTGGACGGTCGGCTGACCGGTAACCGGCCCGACGGCCGGTAGGCGCGTACACGGAGAAGCCCCCGTCCGCGAGCTGCGGGCGGGGGCTTCTCCGTGTGGTGCGCGATACTGGGATTGAACCAGTGACCTCTTCCGTGTCAGGGAAGCGCTCTCCCGCTGAGCTAATCGCGCGGGACGTTCCGAATCTTACACGACATGCCCTGACCAGCGACAATGCGCGCCTCCCCAGCAGCATCCCCGGCAGCATCCGCGGCGGCGCCCCCAGCGACCTCCCCGGCGGGAGACATCTCCACCTGACGGACTTCGTCACACATCGGGTGCGTTCGGCGACTGAGGGCTACGATTCAGGTGTGGCGCCTTCCCGTTCGACGGTGCCGCTCCTGGACCCCCGGCTCCCCCGTGCCGGGGGTCCACGCCGTTCACGGGCCGGCGGGACGAGCGAAGGGGTTGGGCCCTCGGCCGTAGGGGAAGCCTCCGTCCCTCGGGTCGTCGAACGGCCCTTGCGCGAGAGCGGCGGAGACTTCAGGGACGGAGTTGATGCACGGTGGAGCGACGCATGCCGGTGGCGACGCACTGGGGCAGCTTCGTCGCGGTGGTCGACGCCGGCCGGTTGATACGCATCGAGCCGAGGGGCGACGACCCCGCGCCGTCGCCCATCGGGCCCGGCATGGTCGCCGCCGCCGACGATGCGGCTCGCGTGCTGCGCCCCGCGGTGCGCAAGGGCTGGCTGGACGGGCTGCCGCGCGTGCACGGCACGGCCAGAGGCGCGGACTCCTTCGTGGAGGTGAGCTGGGACGACGCGATCACGCTGGTGAGCGACGAGCTGCGTCGGGTCCGTTCGCAGCACGGGGACAGCGCCGTGTTCGGCGGATCGTACGGCTGGGCGAGTGCGGGCGGCTTCCACAACGCGCAGGGGCAGCTCCAGCGGTTCCTGGCGTTGGGCGGGGGGTACACGGACTCTCGCAACACGTACAGCACCGCGGCCCTGGAGGTCATCCTCCCCCACGTGATCGGCGGGCATCCCTGGAGCTACCAGTCCCGGATGCCGATGTGGGACGAGATCGCCGAGCACTGCGAGTTCGTGGTGGCGTTCGGAGGGCTGGCCCTCAAGAACAGCCAGATCAACCCGGGCGGGCTGGCCCGGCACCGGACACGGGACCTGCAGCGCCGGTGCCGTGAGGCCGGGGTGCGGTTCGTGAACGTCAGCCCCCTCCGCAGCGATGTCGCCGGCTTCCTCGACGCCGAGTGGCTACCCGTCGTCCCCAACACCGACACCGCCGCGATGCTGGGCATCGCCCACACGATGCTGGTCAACGGCTGGCACGACGAGGACTTCCTGCGCCGGTGCTGCGTCGGGTGGGACCGCTTCGCCTCCTACCTGGTGGGCGAGCTCGACGGCGTTCCGAAGGACGCCGCCTGGGCGGCGGGGATCACGGGCATCGGCCGCGACGCGCTCATCGACCTCGCTCGCCGCCTCACCACGCAGCGCTCGCTCATCATGGTCAACTACGCGGTCCAGCGGGCGGACCACGGCGAACAGCCGATCTGGATGTCCGTCGTACTGGCCGCCATGGCGGGCTCGATGGGCCGGCCCGGCTGCGGGTGGGGGGCGGGTTACGCGACGATGGACGCGACCGGCGTCGCCCGGGGCCGACCCTCCGTGGCGGCCTTCCCCGGAGTTCCCAACCCCGTCGCGGATTTCATCCCCGTCGCGAGGATCGCCGACACCCTGATGCATCCGGGCAGGGCCATCGACTACGACGGTCAGCGGCTGACACTGCCCGAGCTGCGGCTGATCTACTGGTGCGGAGGGAACCCGTTCCACCACCACCAGGATCTCCACCGGCTGAGTCGAGCCTGGCAGACTCCTGACACGGTGGTGGTTCACGAAGCGTGGTGGAACACCATGGCCAAGTTCGCGGACATCGTCCTGCCCGTCGCCACCAGCCTGGAGCGCGACGACTTCGCCGCCGGGTTCTCCGACCCCCACCTCACCGCGATGCCGAAGGTCCGCGAGCCGGCGGGCGAGTCGCGCACCGATCACCGCGTCTTCGCCGCCCTGGCGTCCCGGCTCGGATACGAGCGGGAGTTCACGGAGTCACGTTCCGAGATCGAATGGGTCCGGCACCTCTACGAACAGACGAGAGCCGAACTCCGCGACGAAGCCGCCCTGCCGGGCTTCGACGCGTTCTGGCGAAGCTCCACCGTGGAGCTGCCGGCCGTGACGGGACCGTTTCCCGGCAGCTTCGAGGCGCTCCGCTCGGATCCGCAGCGGTTCCCCCTGCCGACGCCGTCGGGCCGGATCGAGATCTTCTCCGAGGAGATCGACTCGTACGGATACGACGACTGCGCCGGGCATCCGACGTGGTTCGAACCGTCCGAGTGGCTCCACGGCGATCTGTCGGACCGGTTCCCGCTGCATCTGATCTCGAACCAGCCCTCCTCGCGCCTGCACAGCCAGTACGACAACGGTGGACACAGCCTCGATTCGAAGATCCGTGGCCGTGAACCCGTGACGATGAACCCGTCGGACGCGGAGTCACGCGGCATCGAGAGCGGCATGATCGTTCGCGTCCACAACGACCGGGGCAGCTGCCTCGCGGGCGCGGTCCTGTCGGCCGACGTCATGCCGGGCGTCGTCCAACTGTCCACCGGAGCATGGTGGGATCCCGTACGGCCGGGGCTGAGCGGAACCTTGGACCGCCACGGCAATCCGAACGTCCTCACGGCCGACCGACCGTGCTCGCGCCTTTCCCAAGGGCCGAGTGCGCTCACCGCGCTGGTCGACGTGGAGCCCTACGACGGGCCCCTTCCCGAAGTGCTCGCGTTCACGCCCCCAGAACTCGAACACGGATAGGGGGACCGGACGTCCTTCCACCCCTCGGTTTGCGTGTGCGTAACGTCGTGAATACTGTGCGCAGCCGTGACTGCACTTCAAGACCTCAAGTACGCCCAGTGGTTCAGGGGCGCCGACGTCGACGGCGACGGGTTCATCACCCAGCACGACGTCCGCATGATGAGCGAGCGTTACATCGCCGCCCGCGGCACCCCGCCGGACTCCGCAGCCGCCCGCCTCCTCACCGAGGGCATGGACGAGTTCTGGAGGAACGTGATCGCCCCGATGGACCAGGACGGTGACGGGAAGGTCGACCTGCGGGAGATGACCGAAGGTTTCCGACGAGCCCTGACCGACCCCGCCCTGTACCCGCACCAGGTCGAGCCGGTGACCGATCGCTTCTTCGACCTCGTCGACCTCGACGGTGACGGCAGGATCGACCAGGCGGAGTTCCGGCTCATGTTCGACGCGGTGGCCGGTGTTCCCGACGAGAACTGCGCCGCGGTCTTCGCCGCTCTGGACCGGGACGGCTCCGGCGCGCTGGACCGCGCCGAGTTCCACCAGGCGGTCACGGAGTTCTTCTACGGCAACGACCCCCACGCTCCCGCCAACCACCTGTTCGGCAGGCTCTCCGACTAGCCGCCCCACGGCCGGCCGGGCGTCCGGCGCAACCACGCCCACCGTCGGCCTCGTCCTACAGCGCACCATGCCGAGCATCCAAGCGCCCTTCAGCGGCAATCTGACCGCCTCCTACCGCGGCCTCCTCGCCTTCGCCTGGGGGCAGACCCGGGCCTGCGCCTTCGCGATCGCGCTGCTCGCGGGGGTGGCGGCGTCCGGCCTGCTGCCCGGTCTCCCGGTGGCTCGCTACGACCTGCTCGTCGGGTACGGCGTGCTGTTGACCCTGCTCTTCTGGCTGCGCGGCTGGGAGACCGGGCGGGACGTGGCCGTCATCGCCGTCTGCCACGTCATCGGGCTGGCCTTCGAGCTGGTGAAGGTGTCCCTCGGCTCATGGAGCTATCCCGAGCCGGCGGTGCTGAAGTTCGCCGGCGTACCGCTGTACGGAGGGTTCCTGTACGCGGCGGTCGGCAGCTACATCTGTCGGGCCTGGCACCTCTTCGATCTGGAGCTGGTCCGCTACCGGCCCCGGTCCACGGCGGTGGTGGCCGCGGCGATCTACGTCAACTTCTTCACCCATCACTGGCTGCCGGACGCGCGCTGGCCGCTGGCGGCGCTCCTGTTGGTGGTCACGGCGGGCAGCTCCGCACGGTTCACGGTGCGCGGCGTCCGCCTGAGCATGCCGCTGGCGCTGTCGTTCGTTCTGATCGGCTTCTTCCTGTGGCTGGCGGAGAACCTGGCCACGTACGTCGGCGCCTGGCGCTACCCGTACCAGCTGCACGGGTGGCAGCCCGTCGGCGTGGAGAAGTTCGGCGCCTGGTCCCTGCTGATCAGCATCACCGTCGTCCTCACGGCCGCCACCCGCCGCCCGGGAAGCCGCCGCCCGGGAACCCGCCGGCCGTGAAGCCCGCCGTGACTGGGCCGGTCGTGACCGGGCCGGTCGGTACGGTGACGAGAGGGGCCGCCGGTGACGGCCCGGCGCCCCTCCCCCCGGCCGTCACCCGCCGGTCACGCGTGGCTCAGATGCCCGTCGAGAGCGGGACGGTGATCTGCTTCAGCCAGGTGCCGGTCGCGAAGTCCCGTGCCTTGACGACGACGCGGTCGTGGAAGACCTCGATCTGGAGGCCCTGGTTGAACGTGCCGGGGACGGACACCTCCCCGCCCTTGCCGTCGTCCGTGTATCCGCTCTGCACCGCGCCCGTGTTGATGACGGAGAAGCCGTCCAGATTCGCGGTGCCGGGCACGACCCTGCGGACGTACCAGTCCGACAGGGCGAGGTCCCAGTGGGTGTGGCCGCAGAAGAGGAAGACGTCGCGGTGCCGGCCCAGGATCCCGAGGAGCCGGTCCGACTGGAGGTAGTCGCGGGAGTAGAGCTGGTTGTGGCTGCCGGAGACGGTGTTGGGGAGCGGGTGGTGGGTCACGACCATCACGGGCTTGCGGCGGCGCGCCCAGTGCGCGAGGCGCTGCTCGAGCCAGGTGAACTGCGCCTCGCTGATCCACACCTCGTCCCACAGCTTGGGGTCGTGGTAGTGCATGTACTTCTCGGTGCCGAGGCTGAGCACCGGGATGCCGCCGAAGGAGTGCTCCGCGTACACCGTGTTGCGGCCGGCGAAGTTGTAGAAGCTCTTGAAGAGCGAGTCCTCGGTGGTGCCGTTGGGCCAGGTGTCCTGCGCGAGAGTCGCCGGGTTGCGCCACTTGGGGACGTAGAACTCGTGGTTGCCGATGGCCCAGGCGAGCGTCCTCGGGTGGGTGTGGTGGGCGAGTTCGGCGCTGACGGCCGCGTACTCGGCGTCGTACCCGCGCGGTGTGATGTCGCCCGCGATCGCGAGGCCCGAACTGCGCGGGTTGGTGCGGTGCATGTCCTCCAGCGCCACACCGAGGTCCCGGAGGTCGCCCTGGATGTCGCTGATGACGTTGAACGTGGTGAGCGGGCGGCCCGGACCGGCGTGTGCGGGGGTCATCGCGCTCGCCGGTATCTGGGAGGCGGCGACCGCGCCCACCGCTCCGGTGGCGACGGTGAGCAGAGATCTGCGATCCACGGGGAGTTTCCTTCCGACGGGCGGCAGCCGCCGACGGGCGCGCCTCCTGGCGCGCCCGGCCGCTCAGCCCCCGCACACGCTCCCGGGGCCACCGCTGTTTGATCTAGACCCGTTATGAATACGCAACTTGATCGACCCGCTGCCCGCTACGAGGTGTCCGCCGCGTGAACGCGACTCGACGAGGGGTCTGCCGGGGGTCGCCTCGCCCGCGGAGCAGAGGCTGTCACCCGCCACGCGGACTTGGCGGGGGGGGCTACCCCTTGACCGGGTCGGCTCCCGGCCGCTTGACGAGCCGGTCGTCGACCTCCAGCGACTTCCAGAGTCGGCGGCCGATCCTGACCTTGATGAGTTCGCCGTCGGTCAGGCGAACTTCGGCGAAGTGGTACAGGTTCGAGCCGTCGAGCATGCCTCGGGACTTGCTCGTGACGACACCTTCCCAGGCGTCGTCCTGTCCGGGTTTACGTGAGTTCATCATGGTCTGGAGTCTACGAAGACCCGGGGGCCACCGGGCAGGTCGTGGAGTCACCTCCTGGCGATGACAAATGTCCTGGCCGCGGCCGCGCACGGGCCTGTTCAGTCGCCCGGATGCGGTCGCCCGGATGCGCCGGGTCGCGCGGTCACCTCGTGGGGCGGCAGCCGAAGACGCGTTCCAGGAGGAGGCAGAGGGCGTCGCGCTCCTCGGCGCCGAGTCCGTCCAGGCCGTCCTGCGTGGTGCGCATCTTCGCGCGGATCGCGTCGGTGACGCGCTCGCCGTCGGCGGTGAGGATGACGTTCTTGACGCGCCGGTCGGACGCGTCGGCTTCGCGGCGGACCAGGCCGCGCTTCTCCAGCCGGTCGATGATGCCGGTGATGTTGGAGGCGTCGCAGGTCATGGTCTCGGCCAGCGCGCGCATCGCGGCGGGTCCGCGGCGGAGCACGGTCAGCGCCTTGGCCTGGCTCGCGGTGAGGTTCTCGCTCGCCGCCGCGAGGGTGAAGTCGCCGAGGTAGACGCCCCAGGACATCGAGAGCTGCTCCATGAGCCGGTCCGTGTCGACGGGCGCTTCCGCACGAGGGGCTTCTGCCATGGGACCCAGCCTATCCCGAGAAACTTGACCATCTCAAATATATGGCTCTACCTTCTTCCTATTGCATGAAGTTCTCAAGCATCAAGGTTGTCAAGTAAACGCCATGAGGAGCGCCCCTGTGACCGTCAACGCGTCCCCCGCCTCCCGCGCGGCCGAGATCCTCTCCCGGCCCGTGGCCCTGAACGGCCTTACCGTCCCGAACCGCATCGTGATGGCGCCGATGACGCGCATGTTCTCCCCCGGCGGCGTGCCCGGCGAGGACGTCCGCTCGTACTACGCCCGCCGTGCCGCCGCCGGCGTGGGCCTGATCGTCACCGAGGGAACGTACGTCGGCCACGCGTCGGCGGGACAGAGCGACCGTGTGCCGCGGTTCCACGGCGAGGAGCAGCTCGCGGGGTGGGCGAAGGTCGCCGAGGACGTGCACGCGGCGGGCGGCACGATCGTGCCGCAGCTCTGGCACATCGGCATGGTGCGCCAGCAGGGCCAGGCGCCCTTCCCCGACGCCCCGGCCATGGGCCCCTCCGGCATCCGCACCGACGGCACGGAGGGCGCCGGCAAGGAGATGACCCGGAGCGACCTCGACGACGTCATCGGCGCCTTCGCCGAGGCCGCCGCGGCGGCCGAGCGCATCGGCTTCGACGGCGTCGAGCTCCACGGTGCCCACGGTTACCTGATCGACCAGTTCCTGTGGGCGGGGACGAACCGGCGCACCGACGCGTACGGCGGCGACCCCGTGGCCCGTACGAAGTTCGCCGCCGAGATCGTGGCCGCGGTCCGCGCGTCCGTCTCGGCCGACTTCCCGGTGCTCTTCCGCTACTCGCAGTGGAAGCAGGACGCCTACGACGCCCGGCTCGCCGAGACGCCGGAGGAGCTGGAGGCGATCCTGACCCCGCTGGCCGCCGCCGGTGTGGACGCGTTCCACGCCTCCACCCGCCGCCACTGGATCCCCGAATTCGACGGTTCGGACCTCAACCTGGCGGGCTGGACCAAGAAGCTCACCGGCCTGCCCACCATCACCGTCGGCTCGGTCGGTCTCGACGGCGACTTCATCCAGGCCTTCGCGGGCGAGGGCGCGCCGCTCCAGGGCATCGACGAGCTTCTCGACCGTCTGGAGCGGGACGAGTTCGACATGGTCGCCGTCGGCCGCGCGCTGCTCCAGGACCCGGAGTGGGCGGCCAAGGTCCTCGCGGGCCGGACCGACGAGCTGAAGGCGTACGACGCGGCGGCGGTCCAGACCCTGAGCTGAGCCGAGCCCGCGCGGGCCGCACGAACCCGCGCGGGTTCGTGCGGCCCGTGCGGGCCCGTGCCGGTGGGTCAGGGGGCCATGCCGGTGTTCTTCAGGCCGGACAGGCGGTAGATCTCGTGGTAGCCGTTGTCGTCGAAGTCGTCGGCGTAGAAGAGGTCGACCGTGCCGTCCGGTCGCATCCCGAGGCCCGGGTGGTTCTGGTCGCCGAAGGCGAGCGGGGAGACGCGCGTGTCGGGGAAGCGGTCGGTGGTGGTGCCGTCGGCGTTGAAGCCCCGGGCGTAGATGTCGGTGCCGTACACGCCTCCGTAGACGTCGTTCCAGGCCGTCAGGAATGACCCGTCGGCGGCGACGGCCAGTGCCGGCGAGCCCTGGACCTGACCGGTCTGGCTGCCCGCCCCGCCGTCGACGGTGCGTTCGGTGAAGCGCTGGCCTAGGGACGCGTCGAAGCCGCCGACGCTGATCTGCCACTTCCCGCCGGCGTTGCCCTGCCAGGCGGCCACCGGGCGGCCCTGTGCGTCGACGGAGACCACGGGTCGCTCCTGCTGTCCGTCCACCTTCGTGTTGAGCGTGCGCGGGGCGACCAGGACCGTCCCGGCGCGGGCGTACTCGGCGCCGGCGATGTTGGAGGAGCCGTTCCCGTCGGCGTCCTCCTGCCAGACGACGAACACGTTGCCGGTCGGGTCCACGGCGAGGTCCGGGACGCCGTTGGCGCCGGTGGTCGCGCCGACCCGGCGCGAGGCCGGCTGGGCGGTCTGGGTGATGGAGGTGAACTCGCGCAGGCGCACTCCGGTGGTGCCGTTCGGGTCGTTCTGCCATGCGACGACGAAGGAACCGTCGTCTCGGGTGGCGACGGCGGGCTCGATCTGGGCTCCCGCCCAGTCGTCGTCGTTGGCCCAACTGGTGCCTTGGAGCTGTCCGGTGGGTCCGTAGCGGCGGACGGCGATGTTGCCCTGGCCGTTGCCGTCGGCGTCCTCGGTCCAGACGACGACGGCGTTGCCGTTCGCGTCGATGTCGACGTCCGGGTCGACGTGGGCGCCGTCGGCGCTCGTGGTGTCCATGGACACGCGCGTCTCGAACTGGCTGACGCCGTCCTTGAAGACGCGCAGCCACACGTGGATCGGGTGACCGGCCCCGAGCGTGCCCTGGCTCTCCCAGACGGCCGCCGTCCAGCCGTTGCGCGCCGCGACCGCGGGGGCCCGCTGGTCGCCGCCGGACTCGGAGTTGACGCCAGCGGTCAGGGCGGCGTCGGGGAAGCGCTCGGGCAGGAACTTGACGGTGGAGTCGCGCAGCGTCTGCCAGTCGGCCGCGTAGGCGTCGTAGATGGCCGCGTTCGCGATGTGCAGCGAGGACTCGTCGGTCTTGGTGAGCGTGGGGCCGTAGAGGTTGGCAGAACCGGTGTAGACGTGTCGCTCGGGGACGCCGCCGGCCCCCGTCCACTCCAGCAGGACGTACTTCGAGTGCAGGTAGTTCGAGCACTGGCGGCCCGGGCTGCCGTCCATCTTCGGAGCCTGCGGGTCGCGGCTGCAACCGCCGCCCGGCAGGACGAAGACCGGCACCCCGAGCGGGGGCAGGAACTTCGCGCCGTCCTCGGCTCCCGCGCTGATCACGGCCTCGATGCGGCAGCCGCTCTGGGCGCTCTTGCGCAACGCCGCCTCGACGAGCGGGCGGTCGGTCCTCCAGCTGGCCATCGCGATGCGCATGCGTCCGCCCGAGGCACACGGGACCGCGGCGATGCGGGTCGCGAGCATGTCGTCGTCGGCGGACGCGCGCGGGTAGAACCACGACTCGACGGTCCCGCCGTGCCCGATCCCGTAACCGCCGTTCGTGTCGGTCCAGGTCTCGGCGCCGCCTGCCGCTTCGACGGTCCACATGCGGTTCCAGGCCCCGAGGTAGGCGGCGTAGATCGCGGGGTCACCGGCGCTGACGAGCAGGTCGTTGTGGAGCGCGTAGCTGCCGGTGCCCATGTTGTGGGAGGACTGGGCGACCACGTTGGTGCGGCCGTCGCCGAGGGAGCTGAAGAGCCAGAACTTGTCGTGGTTCTCGATGTCGTTGCGCAGGCAGCCCTTCCAGCACCACGTCGTCCGTCCAAGGCCCAGACGGTTCGTCAGGTCCTTCTGTACGGGGAGCAGTTCGGCGTCCGCGGTGGGGCAGACCCAGCCGGTCTCCCCGTCGTGGCATCGTTCCCCGATCACCTTGACGTCGACGTCACGCCCCTTCGCGGCGACGAGGGCGTCGGCGACGGGCTGTCGGTCGATCGCGTAGATGGAGACGCGCACGACCGAGCCGGTCTTCGCGGCGTCGATCATGCGGATGACGTTCACTTCGATGGAGTTGTCGAAGGAGTTGATCGTCGGCCGGCTGAAGAACGCCTGGAGCGTCCCCGTCGGCGTGGTGACCACGGGTGACTCCGCACCCGCCGTAGGCACTGGCGCAAGTGCCTGCGCGGGAGCCTGCGCGGCTGCCTTCACGCGTGCCTGTAATGATGTTGACGCGGAGTCAGCCGAGGCCGCCGCCGGGCTGAAGGTCGCGAGCACCGTCATCAGGGCCGCGAGCACGAGCCGTGCTCGTGATATCCGCATGCGCCTTCCCTTCTCTTCTGGGTGCGATGGATCACGGCAGACTACTCACCCCCATTTGCCTCAACCCATCAGGATGCTGCCTAATAGACGTAGGCAAAGATTGAAAAAGCGTAGGCACAGGCCATCGGAGATCAGGCATCGAGGGCTGTGAGACGACGAGGACGGGAGCAGGCATCGTGGCCGCACGGGTAGGACTCACCGCGGAGGGGCTGGTCCGGACGGCGGCGGATCTCGCGGACGAGCTGGGGTTCGACCAGGTCACCGTCTCCGTGCTGGCCCGGCACGTCGGAGTGAAGCCCGCGAGTCTGTACTCGCACGTGCGGAACTCCGAGGACCTCCGGACCCGGATCGCCCTGCTGGCACTGGCGGAGATGGCCGACGAGGGGGCCGCCGCGCTGGCGGGACGGGCGGGGCGGGACGCGCTGGAGGCGTTCGCCGAGGTGTACCGCGACTACGCCCGCTCGCACCCCGGCCGCTACGCCGCCGCCCGGCTGCCGCTGGCCCCGGAGGTCGCGGCCGCGAGCGCGGGGCCCCGGCACGCGCGGATGATGCGGGCGATCCTGCACGGGTACGAGCTGCCCGAGCCGGAGGCCACGCATGCCGTACGCCTGCTCGGCAGCGTCTTCCATGGCTACGCGGACCTGGAACTCAGCGGGGCGTTCAGCCACAGCGCCCCGGACAGCAGGGAGAGCTGGACCCGGATCGTCGACGCCCTGGACGTCGCCCTCCGCCACTGGCCGACCGGCGGCTCCCAGCCCCTCCGGCCGTCCTGACACGAACGAAGACGCGCGAGACGCCACGCGCCACGCGCGACGCACGACACGAGACACGCGAGACGAAGGCGAAGACGAGCGAGACATGGACACCGAGAACACCCCGACGCCCGCGCCCACTGCCACCGACACAGGCGCCTGCGCCGCAGCCGGCGCCACCGCTGCCATCGCCACCAGCGCGATCGCCGACCTCGTGCTCGGAGCGATCGAGCTGGAGCGTACGGCGAACGGTCTGCTGCCGCACCGGCTCCCCGCCCGGGCCCGCGCCCAGAACACCGACCCCCAGCTGGCCATGGCCGAGGCACAACCCTCCGGCGTCCGGCTGGCGTTCCGCACCCGGGCGACCCGCGTCGAGCTGGACACGCTGCCCACCAAGCGCGTCTACCCCGGGGCTCCCCCGCGCCCCGACGGCCTGTACGAGCTGTACGTCGACGGGCGGCCGGTCGCGAGCGGCGTCGCCCACGGCGGCAACGTGATGACCGTCGACCTGGCCACCGGCCGGTCGCGGACCGAACCCGGACCGGTGGCGACCTTGCGCTTCGCGGATCTCCCGGACGCCGACAAGGTCGTGGAGATCTGGCTCCCGCACAACGAGACCACCGAGCTGGTCGCCCTGCGGACGGACGCCCCCGTCACGCCGCTCGGCGCCGGAGGGCGCCGTGTATGGCTGCACCACGGCAGCTCGATCAGCCACGGTTCCGATGCCGCCGGCCCGAGCACGACCTGGCCCGCCCTCGCCTCCCGCCTCGGTGGCGTGAGCCTGGTGAACCTGGGTTTCGGCGGCAGCGCGCTGCTCGATCCCTTCACCGCCCGTGCCCTCCGGGACACACCCGCCGACCTGATCAGCCTCAAGATCGGCATCAATCTCGTCAACACCGACCTGCTGCGGCTCCGCGCCTTCGGGCCCGCGGTGCACGGCTTCCTCGACACCATCCGCGAGGGCCACCCGACGACGCCGCTGCTCGTCGTGTCCCCCATCCAGTGCCCGATCCACGAGGACACTCCCGGCCCTACCCTCCCGGACACCTCCGCGCTCAGCTCCGGCCGGCTCTCCTTCCTTGCGGCCGGCGACCCAGCGGAGACGGCCACCGGCAAGCTCACGCTGAACACCGTACGAACGGAACTGGCCCGCGTCATCGCCCAGCGGTCCGCCGACGATCCCCACCTCTTCCACCTCGACGGCAGACACCTCTACGGCCCGTCCGACGCCGACTCCCTCCCGCTCCCGGACAACCTGCATCCCGACGCCCCCACCCACCGTCTGATGGGCGAACGCTTCGCGCGGTACGCCTTCGCGCAGGAGGGGCCCTTCGCTCCGTAGACCCCAGAGACACCGGAGACTTCGGAGACCCCGGAAGAAGACTGCCGCCATTCGGACACGGCCTGACGTGCTCGGCAGCCCGCCGCGGAAGGTTGATGGAGGAAACCCCTTGCGCAATGGTCAAGAACTGTTGACCATTGGGGGCATGCCTACCGACGATCTTCCCGAGACGTTTCACGTCACCACGGACGAGCAGCTGCGCGCCGTCTCCAATCTCACGCGCCACCGGATCATGGCCGTACTGCGCTTCGAGCCCTCGACGATCACTCAGATCGCCGAGCGGGTCGGCCTCGCGAAGGGAAGTTCCAGCTACCACGTGCGGCTGCTGGAGCGTGCCGGGCTGGTGAAGGTCGTACGGACCCGGAAGGTCCGGGGGGTCACCGAGCGGTACTACGCCATGGCCGCGCGGTCGATCACGCTGCCGGATCCGGGCGAGGGGGGCCCGGACATGCTGATGCGGCATGCGGTGGCGGACCTGGAGGCGTCGCCGGTGGATGCCGAGCGGCACGTGGGGATGGCGCATCTGCGGCTCACCGAGGAGCAGTTCGCACAGCTGGGGGCGCGACTGGAGGCTCTCGCGAACGAGTACCGGCAGCTGTCCGACCCGTCGCTGCCGGACGCGTCGTTCGTCTTCGCACTGTTCCACCCGACTCAGGGCCGGCAGGCCGAAGGGGGCGCCAAGTGAAGCAGGGTACCGAGAAGTTGCCGGCCGGCTTCGGGCGGCTGTGGACCGCGCAGACGGTGTCCGCGCTCGGTGACGGGGTGTCGCACGCCGCGCTGCCGTTGCTCGCGCTGACGCTGACGCGGGATCCGATGGCGCTCGCCGTCGTCACCGCCGCCGGAACGCTCCCGTGGCTGCTGTTCGGGGTGCTCGGCGGTGCGCTGGTGGACCGCTGGGACCGCCGGCGCACGATGTGGGTCACCGACGCGGCGCGCGCGTTGCTGCTCGCGATACCCGCGGCGGCGGCCGTGCTCGACATGCTGAGCATTCCGCTGCTCGCGGCCGTCGCCTTCCTCCTCGGAGTCGGCGGACTCTTCTTCGACACGGCCGCCACGGCCTACCTGCCGGACCTGCTCCGCCGCGACCCGGCACTCCTGGAGCGCGCCAACTCCCGTCTGCGCGGCGCCCAGACCGCCGCGTCCGGCTTCGCGGGGCCGCCTGCGGGCAGCGCCCTGCTGACGCTCGGGAGAGCGGTTCCGCTGATCGCCGACGCGGTGTCGTTCGCGGTCTCCGCACTGCTCGTACGGTCGCTGCCCGCCATGCCCCGGCCCGCGCCGGAGGCCCGCGAGTCGCTGCTCCGGCAGGCGCGGGCCGGCGCCTCGTACGTCTTCCGGGACCGGTTGCTGCTCGGGCTCGCGCTCCGCCCGGCGGTCGGCAACATCGCCTTCCTCGCCGTGGAGACCGTCCTCGCCCTCTTCGCGCACGACCGCCTCGGCATCGGCACCTTCGGCTTCGGCCTGCTCCTGACCGCGGAGGCGGTCGGCGGCCTGCTCGGGGCGGGCATCGCTTCCCGCCTCGGCCGGCGACTCGGCACCGGCACCGCGCTGACCTGCACAGCCGCCATCGAGGGACTCGCCATCCTGGGCCTCGCCAACGCCTCCGACCCGTACGTCGCCGGCTTCGCGCTCGCCGTCTGCGGAGCGGGCATGGGCGCCACGATGGTGCTCGCCCCCTCGCTGCGCCAGGCCATCGTCCCCGCCCACCTCATGGGCCGGGTGGCCTCCACCTCCCGCATGCTCGCCATGTGCGCCGCCCCCATCGGCGCCTTCCTCGGCGGCTGGCTGGCCACCACGTACGACATTCGCACCCCGCTCTACGCCGCCGCCGGCCTCCTCCTCGCCATGACGGCCGTCACCTCGACCATGACCACCAACCGCCGGGTCGAAGCAGCCCTGCGCGCCGCCGCACCGGCGGAGGAACCGGACCGCTCGGAATCCGCGGACGCGGACCGGATCGCGGAGCCAGCCGCATAAAGCCTGTCTTCACAGCCCCCTCGCGGGGGTGCGGGCGCCGCCGAGGAAAGCCGCGAGCCCGTTGTCGAAGTCCATGGCGGACGAGACGAACAGGACGGTCCGGTCCGGTGCGACGTACACTTTGCCGCCCCCACGCCCGGCCTGTACGACGCACACGCCCGCGCCGTCCACCAGCTCGACGACCTTCACCGCCGCACCCGGTGCGAGACCGAGGAACGCCTTGCCGACCTCGGCCAGTTGTTCCGTACCGTCCCTCGGCGGCGGGGGCGGAGGAGCAGGCCGGTCGCTCATGAATGCCTTCAGGTCCCGGTCCTTGCAGCCGCACCCACCGGGCGGCCAGGCGCGCGAGCTCGCCGCCCCCTGCTCGGGGAAGCATGCCTCCTCGTTGCTGTGCACGTGGACCTGCCCCAGGCAAGGCGGGCCGCCGAACGCCGGCGGCCGGCACACGACTTCACGCCGGCAGTATGCACACCTCATGACTTCTCCTTCGCTTCTCGACCGTCGTCCCTCGGCCCTCGGCCGCTCCCACGCCGGGCAAGATCACTTCGAACACGGACCCTCGAATTCTCCTGCCGGTCGCCGCGATCGTTCCTGGGCGGCAAGACCCCCGCATCCGCCCCGCCCTGAAGGTCAGCGGGCGCCGAAGACCTGGGTCCAGTACGGACCGCCGGCGTCGTGGATGCCGATGCCGATCTCCTTGAAGTCGCAGTTGAGGATGTTCGCGCGGTGGCCGGGGCTGTTCATCCAGGAGTCCATGACCTGCTCCGGGCTGCTCTGGCCCATGGCGATGTTCTCGCCGTACGTGGACCAGGGGTAGCCCGCGGCAGTCACCCGTTCGCCGGGACCGGCGCCGTCGGGGTTGGTGTGATCGAAGAAGTCGCGGGCCGCCATGTCGTCGGAGTGCCCCTGGGCCGCCCTGGCGAGAGTGGCGTTGGAGGTCAGCGGGCTACAGCCGACCTTGGCGCGCTCGGCGTTGACGAGGGCGACGACCTGCTCGGCCGCCGAGGACTGGCCGGTGTTCTGCCGGGAGCCGCCGGTGGGGGTCGTCTTCGGCCGCTTGGCGGGCGGGGTGGCGGCGGGTGCGGTGGTCCGCTTGGGGGCGGGCGCCGCCGTGGTGGGGCGTGGGGCCTTGCTGGAGGTCGCCGTGGGCGACTTCGGTGCCCCGGGCGTGTGCGTCGCGGAAGCGGACGCGGACGCGGAGGGGGACGTCGCGGTGCTGGACGGCGAGGCCGTGAGGGTGCCGGGGTCGTTCGTCAGGGGGAGATCGAGGCCCGGGGCCGCGGCCCGGTTGGCTTCCAGCAGGTCCTCGTCACCGCCACGTCCGGCGTTCAGCGTGAACGCACCGCCGGTGACCGCGACGACCGCCAGGCCCGCCGCGACGACCACGCGGCGGCGGTTGCGCTCGTCGGTCTGACGACGACGCCGACGGTCGGCCCGGGTGCCACGTCGCCCAGCTGCGGCGACGGTGGCGGTCCGCTCCTCGGGGGCGGGGTACCCGGGCGTACCGGCAGCCGCACCGGCAGCGGCACCGGTGGGAACGGCCGTGAACGTCTCCGTCGGGGCGAGGGTTTCGGCCCCGGCCACGCCGGACGCGCCGAAACCGGCGTAGGCACCACCCGGCCCGCCCGCGCCCGCGCCGGTCGCCGCGTACGCCGGGGGTGTGCCGACGACGCCCGCCACGGAGAACCCGGTCGCGCAGTGCCCGCAACGGACCGTGTGCCCGGCCAGCTCGTCACGCCAGCCGGCGTCGGGATACCCGTCCCACGCGGCAGCCCGCTCATCGAGGGCGGGACAGCGCGGGGCGCGGGCCAGAGCGGTCGTGACCGAACGCGCCGCGTCCAGGCGCACCCGCACCTCGTCCAGGCGCAGCGCCAGTTGCTGCGGGGACCAGTGCAGCGCCGCCGCCGTCTCGAAGCGCCCCAGGAGGCCCTCCTGCTCCAGCGACCACAGGGCCGCCAGCACGGCATCCTGGATGTCGAGCCAGCAGGCAGCCGCGGAAGGACCGCCGACCGGGACGGCCTGGACCGGAACGCCCGCCGCGTGCGCGAGCGTGCTCGCCACGCCGATCCCGACGATCCAGGAGCGGAACGCGTCCGGCGACGGGAGGGTGCCCAGCGCGAACTCGGCACGGCCCAGCGTGTCCCGCACCACCGCGTGCACCGCGGCGTCCGAGCCGGGCCGGCCCTCCAGAGCACGGGCCGCGAGCGCGTGGACAAGGGGCCGGCAACCACCGATCAGCTGCTCCCGCGCCCAGGCATCCCCGTACTGCGCCGCCTGTATCAGCTCCGCATCCGTCAGCCGCTCAAAACCCGTCGTCCGCTGCACGCCGACCGCCCTTCCCTCGCCCCTTGTGGAGAACCCTGTGCACGGGAGAACCACCAACGGGACCTGGATAACGGAAAGACGCGAACCATCACTATGACCTGGGTCACATGCGTCCCCGCACTTGACGGCCACCTTCACCCGCTTGGCCGAGCGCACGGCTCGGCGCCGTCCCCCCGCCCTCCGTCCTTGATGCCGTGCCGATGCCGTGTCGGAGACGTTCCCGGGAGATGCCTGACCGCTGCCGCAGGTGCCGGGGGTGCGTACCGCGGCTAGTGTCGAGGAGCGCTCCGAGCAGCTGAGCAGGCGTTCCGTACCTGACGGGGTGGTCATGAGCGCCGGTCCCAACGGCGAGCGAGAAGGAGCGTGGTCGGTGTGGCTCGGAATCGTCGGCTGATCCTGAGTTCGCCGTCCAGAGTGTGGGGGCTGCTGTCCGCCGGCCATCGCTACGGGGAATGGGTCACCGGAACGCAGGAGGTCATCGCCACGGACTCAAACTGGCCCGAGGTAGGAGCGCGCCTGCAGGTCCGGGTCGGCGTCGGCCCTCTGGTCCTGGACGACATCTGTGTCGTACGCATCTGTGAGCCGCGACGCCGCTTGGAGCTGGAGGCGAAGGCGGGCCACTTCGGGGCC
This sequence comes from Streptomyces sp. NPDC093111, assembly GCF_040683955.1. NCBI lineage: Bacteria > Bacillati > Actinomycetota > Actinomycetes > Kitasatosporales > Streptomycetaceae > Streptomyces > Streptomyces sp. NPDC093111. Next base: position 96,296 of record NZ_JBFBNW010000013.1, read on the forward strand.
GCGCGGATCGCGATGAACCTGATCCCCTGGGGCGAGAACACCCTCTTCGTTCTCGACTGGCATCCCCTGCGGGGACCCGGCACCCGGATGCACGGGATGCCCGTGGACTACGTCGTCTCGATCCGCAACGGCATGATGCTGACGAAGCTGGCCCGGATCGCGGTGCGCGAGCACCACCACCGCGCCAGCGGTGGCCCCATCGGCGGCTTCTAGGATCTGCGACATGACCACAAGACTTGTCCAGATCAACATGAAGGCCCAGGACGACGCCGCGCTCGGCCGGTTCTGGGCGGAGGTGCTCGGCTGGGGCATCGACAGCGAGGCGCCCGGCGTCACCAACCTCGAACCCATCGGGTTCGCCTACCCCGACCCCGTGGCCGTCTGCATCGACATCGTCGCCTACCCCGAGCCCAAGACGGTGAAGAACCGGGTGCACCTCGATCTGGCCACCACCTCCCCCGCCCATCAGGCACAGCTCGTCGCGCGCTTGCGGGATCTGGGCGCGACGCTCGCCGACGTGGGTCAGGGCGACGTCCCGTGGACGGTGATGGCCGACCCGGAGGGCAACGAGTTCTGCGTCCTGGAGCCGCGCCCGGTCTACCAGGACACCGGGCCGATCGCCGCGGTCGTCGTCGACTGCGCCGACCCACGGGGGATGGCCGGCTTCTGGGACCAGGCGATGGACTGGACGCTGCGCGAGGTGACCGACACCCACGCGGCCATGCGATCCGCGAAGGGCGTCGGCCCCTACCTGGAGTTCGTGCGTACCCCTGACGCCAAGAGCGTGTGGAACCGCGTCCACCTCGACGTCCGCCCCTACTCCGGCGACGACCTCGAAGCGGAAGAGGCCCGGCTGCGCGCCCTGGGCGCCACCGACCCCGGAATCGATCAGGCCGCCATCTCCTGGACGGTCCTGGCCGACCCGGAAGGCAACGAGTTCTGCCTCCTCGCCCCCCGCTGAACGAGCGGCGCGCCGGGCGCGCAGGGGCACGGGCAGGAGATCAGCTCGGTACGGGGCGGGTGCCGCGTGAGGCGCGTGCGCCGTGTCCGGGGTGTGCGCGCCGGCCCGGTGCCGTGGTGAGCCAGCACAGGCCGGCGCACAGGAAGGCCGCTGCCGCGAAGACCAGCGACTGAGTGACCGAGTCGTCCCGCGCGCCGGCGACGAGGGCGCCCGCCGCGGCCAGTGCCAGGGCGACCGCCGGCAGCACGCGGGGGTGCGGGTCGGCGCTCGGGGCGTCGGGCGTGCGCAGCAGCCGGGTCGCGAGGACGTAGCAGGCGCAGGCCAGCAGTGTGGAGCCCAGGACGTCGCTGGGCCGGTGGTGGTAGGTGGCCTGGACGGCGGCGGCGGTGACGGCGAGCCACAGCACGCCGACGGCGGTGACGTAAGGGCGGAGGCGGGGAGAGGCGATGAGGGTGGCGCCGAGGACGAGCCCGGCGGGGACCGCCACGTGTCCGCTGGGGAAGCTGGCCTCGGTCAGCGAGACCTCCGCGTCCACGAGATCGGGACGGGGCAGGAGCAGCCTGGTGAGCTCCTTGGACGCGATCGTGCCGACGACGACGCCGACGGCCGCGGCTCCTTGCCACCACCGTCTGCGCACCAGAGCAACGCCCGCGATCACAGCGATGCCCACGAGCAGGGTGGGCATCGCTGTGTGCTCCAGGGGCGGCAGGGCCGAGGACTGGTAGGCCGCCCCGGACCAGTCGTATATCCACGCCGGGCCCGCGCCGTCTCCGGTGATCAGGCCGTTCTCCGCGCGTTGCCCGAACGGGGTGCAGACGGCGAGCAGGTAGACCGTCAGGAACGCCAGGAGGCAGAGCGGAGCGGAGATGTGCAGGCGGGGTATCCGGGCAGGGCGGGGGCCGACTCCGGGGCCAGGGCCAGGGCCGAGGTCAGGTCCGGGGCCGGGGCCGTTCCGTCGGGTGGAGACGGTGGTCGAGGGATCTTGCTGAGTCATCGGTTCTCTGTCTTCGTTGGCGAGCGGCGGAGTCACGCGTCGCGTCAGGCACGGGTTCGGGCGGGTCGGTCCCGGTCGGACCACCGGGTTCCGCTCCTACCCGAGGAGCGCCCGGTGTTGCCGGCGTTGGGCGGTGATCGCCAGGACCGGGAGGGGAGCGACGAGGAGGACGAGGACGACCAGGTCCGGCAGGGACTGCATGAACCAGTTCGGCTGGACGACGATCGCCTGTATCCGGATGAACGCGAACGCGGCGACCGGGATCAGCCAACGGCGGTCGCCGGTGGCGGCCGTGGCCACCCACGCGCCGATGAGCGCGGCGACCTCGACGGCGAACAAACCACGTTGGAAGGCCGGGCTGACGGAGATGACGTGGAGGGACCCGGCCACGAACATGGCAAGGACGACGGGGAGCAGCCGACGGTACGAGTGGCGGCGCAGCCGGCCGGGGCGGCAGGCCGTCAGCACGGCGCACGCGGTGCACAGTGCCGCGGACAGCACCAGGTCCCGGGCGGTGATCGGGGCGCCGAGACCGTAGTAGCCGAGGCCCACCTTCCCCTCGTCACCGAAGAACGGACTGCTGTCGTACGTGGCGCCGGCGTAGATCATCGCCGCCGCGGCCGGCAGGGCGATCCACGCCTTGCCGCGCAGCAGGGCGACCAGGCAGACCAGCGGAAGCAGTCCGTAGGGCAGGAGCCGCGTCCGGGTGTCGGGGCCTTGGGCCCACGGGTACCAGCCGGAGAAGTCGAAGGCGATGGCGTGCCGGCCGGGGTCGATGTGCAGGGCCCAGTGCCACACGTCCTGGAGGTACGGCACGAGTGCCAGCGCCGCCAGGACGAGCGCGGTGAGGTGGATGCCGTCCAGCCACCACGGCCGGGCCGGGTCGTCCGCGACGGCGCGGGCGCGGGCCTGCGCCCCGGCCCGCAGTACGGCGACGACCTCCCGCGGCGGGGGCCAGGAACGGCCGGGGTACGCGTCGGAGAGGCAGTCCAGCAACTCCCTTCCCTGCCGGGAGCGGTAGGGCTCGGGGTAGGCGGCGAGCAGCAGGCGGTTCATGCCGGGGCCGCCCCGACATCGCGGGTACGGCCGAGGACGACGGCCGCGGCCTGCCGCATCCGCAGCGCCTCCCGGCCGAGGGCCTGGGTGCCGTCCTCGGTGATCCGGTAGTAGCGGCGAGCCCGCCCGTCCACGATCTCCTCGTCGCCGGCGGCCACCAGCCCGGCCCGCTCCATGCGGTCCAGGGCGCCGTAGAGCGTACCGACGGCGATCCGGAGCCGCCCTTCGGTGGCCTGCTCGGCGGCCTTGATGATGCCGTAGCCGTGCAGCGGCCCGTCCATGAGCGCGGCGAGGATGAAGTACTGCGGTTCCGTCAGGGACGGGCTCTGTCGTGTCATGAGCCGAGCATATATCGGGCTACGAAGTATATCGGCAGGCGACCCCACCTTCCGGGGGCGATGCGATGCAGTGGCGTGCGGTGCGGGTCGTACGGGCGAGGCCGCGAGGTGCGTCTCCGCCCCGCCCTCGGGGAGGGCGGGGCGGAGGGCTGGGATGGAGGTCAGCAGGGGCGGATGTGGAAGACGGGGGTCCAGGACGCGGTGCCCGAGCCCTTGGCTACGTGGGACCAGCGTTCGCTGCCGTCACTGTTGTAGAAGCGGGCGCGGGTGCCGGGGGTCTGGTTGTTGTTGAAGGTTCCGTCGCCGATGCCGTTGAAGTCGTAGTAGCCGCAGCGGTAGTAGTCGTAGTTGACGCCGCGCCCGTCGGTGATGCAGAGGTGTCCCTCGTTACAGGCCCGGGGTGCCTCGGGGGCCGCCAGGTCGCGGAGTCCGGGCTGCCCGGGTGCCGGGATCGTGGCGGTGCCGCCGGGGATGGAGAGGGTGTTCGCCGAGGTCTGGCGGGCCTGCGGGTCCTGGGCGAGCACGGCGTCGACCCGCCGCTGGAGCTGCCCGGCCTGCTCGTCGGTGAGGCCGGCGGCGCGTGCCTGCTCGGAGTAGGGCTGCTCGGTCGGGGCTGTCGGGGTCGAGGCGTGGGCGGACAGGGCGGGAGCTGCCATCAGGGCCGCGGCGGCGACCATCAGTCCTGCGGATCGGCGGAACGGAACGCGCTTCAAGGGGTTCTCCCAGCGTCGGCTGTGCACCTCGTTTCGAGGAGCAAGGCCACCCTTTCCACCCCGACATCCTTTCAATGGCCTCTGGCGAGGGTGCGCCACCCACGGTGACGATCGAGGGAGTCACTGCCCCCGCCCCCGCCCCCCGCCCCGCCGACTTCATGCCGACGCGTTCGCACCGGGCCATGCCTCGCGGTCCAGGAGGTCGAGGACGAGGGCGGCGATGTTCCACGCGTCGTCCTCGCCCCGATGGTGGCGCCCTTCCAGGGGCAGCCCCGCGATCGTCAGCGCACCCGCCATGCCGGGCCGCTTGCGCAGCCCGTACGCCTCCGTGAACACGGCCTTGGCGTTGGTGTGTCCGCGCTCCACCGGCCGCCCGAAGGGGTACGGCGTGCCGGTGGCCCGGCACTGGCGGTCGAACTGGTTGCGGTCGTAGTCGCCCCAGCTCGCCCACGGCCGCCGCCGGGCGTCGTACGCCTCCGCGAGCGTCGCGCACGCCTCTGCGAAGCCGACGCCCGAGGCCACCTCGGCCGGGGTCAGTCCGGTGAGCTCGGTACAGAAGGCGCTCACGTCGGAGCGGGCGGGTCGCACGAGGACGCGGTGCCGGGAGACTCGGCGACGGGCCGCCAGGTCGACGACCGTGAGCCCGATCTCGATGATCTCGCTGACCTGCCCGGGCGGGGGCTGCCCTTCCCAGCAGGTGGCCTCCACGTCGATGACGTTCAGTAGTGCTGATCCGCTGTCCATGGCGGCAGGCTAGGCAGGCGCGCGAGCCGGAGCATTCGAATTACCGCGCCCCCGCACGCTCACACCCGCACCCTCACCGTGACGGCGACCCCGTGCATGCGGGGAGGGGCTGCCGCGGCCCCGCTCCCCCGGCCGCATGGCGTGCCGGATGCCCCCGGTGTGCCCTCCAGGCCGACGTGGGCGAATTGAACTAGATTGCCCCGCTATGGGAAATGGTGACGGGATCACTCGTCGTTCGGTGCTGAAGGCCATCCCCGCCGTGGGGCTCGCGGTGGTGCCCGGCCACATCCTGGCCTCGCAGCAGGCCGTCGCCGCGGCTGCGGCCTTTCCGCAGCCTGCCGTCGCGGCCTCTCGGGGGAAGTCGGGAGTGCTGGAGCAGACGTTGGACGTCCGGTTGACCGAGGTCACCGTGCCGGGGTTCGGGCGGGTCACCACGCGTGCGTACAACGGGGCGGTTCCTGGGCCGACCCTGCGGCTGCGCGCGGGGCACACCATGCGGTTGACGCACGTCAACGGTCTGCCGCCCAACCCGCCCCACATGAGCCGCAGCAACACGCCGCACCACCCCAACAGCTTCAACGTGCACACCCACGGGCTGCACGTCTGTCCGTCCGGGGACGCCGACAACGTCCTGCGCACGTTCGCGCCGCGCACCTCGGACGAGGTCGCCGCCGGCGCCGTCGAGCCGCGATACGAGACGACCATCCACGTGCCGGCGGATCACCCAGCCGGCACCTACTGGTACCACCCGCACCTGCACGGGTCGATCGCCGAGCAGATCGCCGGCGGCATGGCGGGGGTCGTCATCGTCGAGGGGGACGTCGACGAGGTCCCCGAGATCAGGGCCGCCGCCGATCTCGTCGTGTGCGTCAACGAGCTCAAGGTCAAGGACGGCAGGATCCCCGCCTTCACCTCGGGCGGCTGGCTGGCCGGCGTCCCCTCCACCTTCACCGTCAACGGCGCCGTCAATCCCACCCTCCAGCTGCGCCCGGGTGAGGTGCAGCGGTGGCGGCTGGTCGCCGCGACCGCGTTCACCGCGCTGGGACTGAAGGTCAGCGGGGACGGCGGCACCCTGCGGCTGCACCAGATCGCCCAGGACGGGGTCACGTTCGCCAAGCCCGTCTCCCTGGACCGGATCGACCTGGCCATGGGCAACCGCGCCGACGTCCTGGTCCGGGGCGGTGCGCCCGGCCGTTACGAGCTGCGGACCGACCGGGCGGCCGGGCCGCTGATGACGATCGAGGTCGCGGGAGACCCCGTACAGCCGCCGATGGAACTCCCCGCCTCCCTACCGCCCGGCAGGCCGTTCCTCGACGAGAAGGACATCTCCAACCCCGGCGCCGACCGCGAGGTCGTCTTCCACGCCGACGCCGGCGTGTTCGAGGGGCCGTTCCCCAACGCCTTCCGCGTCCTGGGCAGCAACCCCACCCCCGCGGCCGATCCCCGCGGCGACCTCACCCGCGACCCGGCCTACGGCCTGTTCGACGAAGGCTTCACCAACCACACCCTGCGTCTCGGCGCGATCGAGCGATGGACCGTCCGCACCGACGAATCGCTGCCCCCGCACCACCACCCGTTCCACCTTCACACCAACCAGGTGCTGGTCACCCACCGCAACGGCCAACGGCTCGATCCGCCGGTCTGGCACGACACCATCGGCCTGGCCGGCGGGAAGCCCGGCGACTCCGTCACCTTCCTCGTCGCGTACGAGGACTTCACCGGACGTACCATCGCCCACTGCCACCAGCTCCAGCACGAGGACCTCGGCATGATGCAGACCGTCGAGTACGTCCGGGCGTGAACGACCGCCGCTCGGCTACTGCATGCGCCCGTCTCGCATGATCTGTCGCGCCACGGCCTGTGCCGCCCCGGCCAGTTCGCTCTCCACGGTGGCCGCGCGCGCTTCGTCCAGAACCACACGGGCCGTGCGGGGTTCGCTCGCGGCGATACGGCGGTAGCGCAGGTGGGTGGGCGGGTGAGTGGCGTCGACGGAATGGCCGCGTAGTTCGGCGACCTTGCGGAGGCGGGCGCGCTCGTGGTCGGGGACCGCCGCCATCCGCGTCGCGATCCGATCCCACAACCCGTCGGCCGGGTCCTCGCGCCGGGCTGCCGCCCCGCCGAGCCGGGTCCGGGCGGCGACGACCTCACGCTCCAGAGCGGTCACGGCGCCGTCGGCGCCGAGCAGGCCCTCCATCAGAGCGGCGGCGGCCGCCGGTCCGGCGGCGCGGGCGGCGGAGCTGTCGGCCAGGTACTCGGCGCGCTGGGAGGCGCGCAGCGTCACCTGGTCGAGCAGCAGCGTCAGTCCGTGGACGGCCCAGCGGGGCAGGGCCGTGACCACGTTCACGAGCTGGTCCATCAGGGTGTCGCCGTCGTTCGGCGCGAGCAGGTAGCTCCAGGTGTCCAGCGACCGCAGGGCACTGCCGACCCACAGGGACTGCCGCGTGTCGCCGTGCGCGTAGTGGCCGAACTCGTGGCCCAGCAGCGCGATCTTCTCCTGGCGTCCCAGGGTGGCCCACAGGCTCATCCCGAGTCGCAGTACGCGCCGCTGGCGGAGGCCGTACGTCCGCACGCTCGCGTTCGCCTCCGCGCCGACCACGACGGCGTCGACGCCGACGGTCCCGACCGCGCCCGCCACCTCGTCGAGCAGGGCGAAGAGCCCCGGAGCGTCGGCCCGTTCGAGGACGGGCGCGTCCCGCTTGACCTGGGCCAGACTGCCGAAGCGGGGCCGCAGTACGGCGGCGAGGCCGAGCGGGAGCAGCGCGAGTACGGGCTGGAGGCCCTCGCCCCAGCCCGCGATCAGGAGCCAGAGGCCGAGGGCCAAGAGCGCCACGGTGAACCCGTGCACGGCCGTGGCCAGGGCCACCGCCCATGCGCCCGAGGCACCGGGCCCGGGCGCGGCGGCCTCGTCGGGCTCGTGCGCGAGCTGCGCGAAGAGCTGCTCTCCGTACCGTTGCGCCATGCGCCGCCGCATCCGGTCGACCGTGCCGCCGTCCGCAGGCGCGGCGTCGCTCGGATCCGCGTTCCAGCCGCAGGCGGAGCACCACACCACGAACCGCCGGTCGACCGGCATCCGTTCACCGCACGCGGGGCACGCCTTCGCCTCGCCGCCCGCATGGCCGCCCTCATCGCCGCCGCGCCCCTGCCCCTGCTGCCCGATCGTCCCGGCCGTCCCGGCCGTCCCGGCCGTCCCGGCCGTCCCGGTCACCTCCGTCATTCCCCCACCCCTTGCACCCCTTGCACCCCTCGACAGCATGACCGGATCATGCCATCCGCCCCTACCCGTCACCGCCCACCACCCCACCTCCGGGCGGCTCGGCGCCGTGTGTGGTGATGCCCTCCTGCGGCTGTTCCGAGGCTGCGTTTTCGGGCGTTTCGTTTTGCGGGGGCACTCTCCTCATCCACTCCGCGCCGTCGTGAGCCGGTGGTAGTCGGGGGTGACCTGGCGGCGCGGCCCCGCGCCCGACGGACATCGGCCGGGGAGGGTCGGTGGTGGTGGCCGGGGGTCGGGGGGCGCTTCACAGCGGCGCTGAATCGTTGCTGCCGACGGGCCGGCCCGCCTGCGTGGTCCTACCGAATGCTCCGGTGATCACGAACGTAAAGCACTTCTTCCTATCAATCGCCGTTCGACAGAGCTCGAAGCCCGCTGGCCAAAAAGCGTCGTTGAGCAATGAACAGGCCCTCTCGGCCGCTGCTAGTGTTCAGTCCCTCATTCGGACGTGAGGGAGATTCTCCGCATGGAAAATCGACCCGAGATGGGGTCAATTTCGGCGAAGTCATGGGCCATGGGAACCGCCTCGCGCGAGGTGCTCCGACATATCGCCTATCCGGTCCTGGCCCTCTCCGCCGCCTGGCTCTTCACCTCGACACTGCGCTACGGCTGGGACCGCGGGGAGGCCGTCCAGTTCTTCCTGGTCGGCGTCATCCTCTATCTCGCGGCACTGGAGCGGGTGATCCCCCATCGCACCGACTGGCATCCCAGCCTTCGGGAACTCTGCTGGTACGCGGTCTACTTCGGGTTCACCATGGCGGGAGCCGTGCTCGCCCAGGCGGCCGTCGCGTTCGTGGTCGCGGCGGCGCCGGGAGGAGGGCTCGGGCTGGCGCTGTGGGTGCAGGCACCCGTGGCCCTGCTGGCCTCCTCCCTCGCCGGCTACCTGGCGCACCGTTTCGCGCACACCAATCGCTGGCTTTGGAAGGTCCATGGAATTCACCATGTTCCGGGGAAGGTCAACGTCGCCAACAACGGCGTCAACCACGTGCTGGATGTCGCGTTCAAACAGGGTGTCGTCCAATTGAGTCTCGGATTCCTTGGATTCTCGCCCGACTGCCTCTTCGCGGTGGCACTCTTCACCATCGTCCAGGGTTATTTTGTGCACGCAAACATCGATGTCCGGCTCGGGCCGTTCAATCACGTCCTGGCCAGCCCCGAGCAGCATCGGCTGCACCACAGCACCGACGTCGACGAGGCCGGTCACTACGGTGTCGACCTGTCGGTCTGGGACCGCCTGTTCGGCAGCTTCACCTGGCGGCCGGCCCGTCGGCCGGCCTCGGCGGGCGTCCAGGATCCGACCGCGTTCCCGGAGACCGGGGCGGTCCTCGCCAGCCTGCTCCACCCCTGGCGCCGCGCCGCGCGTACCGCGTAGCCCCCGTGCCGTACGGGCCCCGTGCCCGAAACCGCCCTTCGCCCTCGCCTGGCCCGTACCGAGGCGCCATCACTTCCGGATTGGATCATGACCGACTCACCCAACGCCGCCTTCCGTGACAAGGTCGCCATCATCGGCATCGGCTGCCGTCTCCCCGGACACGCGGGTGACCACCGGGCCTTCTGGCGGAACCTGATCGAGGGGCGGGACTGTCTCGTCCCCACCCCGGCGGACCGGTACGACACCACGACGCTCGGCAGCCGCGACAAGGCGAAGCCGGGCCGGCTCATCGGTGGCCGGGGCGGCTACATCGACGGCTTCGACGAGTTCGACCCGCACTTCTTCGGCATCAGCCCGCGCGAGGCGGAGCACATGGACCCGCAGCAGCGGAAGCTGCTGGAGGTGTCCTGGGAGGCGCTGGAGGACGGCGGGCAGAAGCCGGGCGAACTGGCCGGGCGGAACGTCGGGGTGTTCGTCGGCGCCTTCACCCTCGACTACAAGATCCTGCAGTTCGCCGACCTCGGCTTCGAGACGCTGGCCGCCCACACCGCCACCGGCACCATGATGACGATGGTGTCGAACCGCATCTCGCACTGCCTCGACCTCCGCGGTCCCAGCCTCTCCATCGACACGGCGTGCAGCTCCTCCCTGGTGGCGGTCCACCTGGCCTGCCAGAGCCTGCTGCGCGGCGAGAGCGAACTGGCCCTGGCCGGCGGCACCCTGCTGCACCTGGCGCCGCAGTACACGATCGCCGAGACCAAGGGCGGCTTCCTCTCCCCCGACGGGCGCTCGCGGGCCTTCGACGCCTCCGCCGACGGGTACGTACGGGCCGAGGGCGTCGGCGTGGTGGCCCTCAAGCGCCTGTCGGACGCGCTGCGCGACGGCGACCCGGTCCACGCGGTGGTGATCGGCAGCGGCGTCAACCAGGACGGGCGGACCAACGGCATCACCGTGCCCAGCGCGGACGCCCAGGCGACGCTGATCGAGCGGGTGTGCGCCGAGGCGGGCGTCGTACCGGGCAGCCTCCAGTACGTCGAGGCGCACGGCACCTCGACGCCCGTCGGCGACCCGATCGAGGCCGAGGCCCTGGGCCGGGTGCTGGCGATCGGCCGGGAGCCGGGCGCCCGGTGCTACGTCGGCTCGGTCAAGACCAACATCGGGCACACGGAGTCCGCCGCCGGAGTGGCCGGGCTCATCAAGACGGCGCTCGCCCTCCGGCACCGCCGCATCCCGCCGCACCTGAACCTGGAACGCCCCAACCCCGCCATCGACTTCGCCGCGCTGCCCTTCGAGATCCCGACCGTCCCCGTCGACTGGCCGGAGCACGACGGCCCCGCCCGGGCGGGCGTCAACTCCTTCGGCTTCGGCGGCACCAACGCGCACGTCCTCCTGGAGGAGGCGCCGCCGCTCGCTCGGGACGAGCGGAACCCGGTGGTCCAGGCACCGCCCCACGCCCTGCTTCCGTTGAGCGCCCGCCACGAGGCGGGGCTCGCCGAACTGGCCGGCGGGATCCGGCGGGAGCTCGCCGCCGGGGTGTCGCCCGCGGACCTCGGGCACACCCTCGCGCACCGGCGCCAGCGGTTCGAGGAGCGGCTGACGATCGTCCACTCCTCCCCCGAGTCCCTGGACGAGGCGCTGGCCGCCTGCGAGCGCGGTGAGCCGCACCCCCGGGCGGTACGGGGCCGCCGGAGGGAGCCCGAGCGGCGGCGGCTGGTGTGGGTCTTCACCGGCATGGGGCCGCAGTGGTGGGGCATGGGACGTCAGCTCCTCGACGCGGAACCCGTCTACCGGGAGGCGGTGGAGCGCTGCGACCGGGAGATCCGCCGGCAGGCCGGCTGGTCCCTGCTCGACGAACTGAACAGGCCCGAGTCCGAGTCCCGGATGGCCGAGACCTGGCTCGCCCAGCCGGCCAACTTCGCGGTCCAGGCGGGGCTGGCGGCGCTCTGGGAGCACTACGGGGTACGGCCCGACGCGGTGGTCGGGCACAGCACCGGCGAGATCGCGGCCTTCCACCAGGCGGGGGTGTACGGCCTGGAGGACGCGGTCCGGGTGGCCCTCGGGCGCAGCAGCCTCCAGCACCGGCTCGCCGGCACGGGCGCCATGCTCGCGGCGAACCTGCCCGAGGAGGAGGCCGCACGGCTCGTCGACCCCTACCGGGACCTGGTGTCCGTGGCCGCCGTCAACAGCCCGGCCTCGGTGACGCTCTCCGGGGACCACGACACCCTCCGCGCGCTCGCCGACCGACTCGGCCGGGAACAGGTCTTCACCCGCTTCCTCGACGTCGAAGTGCCGTACCACAGCGTCCGGATGGACCCGATCCGGGACGAGCTGCACAAGGCCCTGGCCGGGCTCGAACCTCGTCCGGCGACGCTCCCGCTGTACCTGACGGCGCGGGACGGGCGCGCGTCCGGGCCCGAACTGGACGCCGGCTACTGGTGGGAGAACGTCCGGCAGCCCGTCCGGTTCCGCTCGGCGGTCGACCGGCTCGTCGACGACGGGTACTCCCTGTTCCTCGAGCTCGGCCCGCACCCCGTCCTCGGCCACTCCATCCGGGAGTGCCTGGACGGGCGGGGCGAGGAGGGGCTGACCCTGCCCTCGATCCGGCGTCGCGAGGACGAGCCCGAGCGGTTCGCCCGCTCCCTGGCCGAGCTCCAGACCCTGGGCGTCGAGGTGGACTGGACGGCGCTCCAGCCCGAGGGGCGGCCCGTGCCGCTGCCCTGCTACCCGTGGCAGCGGGACCGGTACTGGGTCGAGCCCCGCCCGGTGGAGCAGATCCGCCTCGGCCGGCTCGACCACCCCCTGCTCGGCCGCCGCACCGCCTCGCTCCAGCCGGCCTGGGAGAGCCGGCTGGACACCGAGCGCCTGGCGTACCTGGCCGACCACCGCATCGAGGGCAGTACGGTCTTCCCGGCCGCCGGGTACCTGGAGATGGCCGCCCAAGCCGTCCGCGCGATGACGGGCGGCGGTCTCGCCACCCTGGCCGACGTGGAGTTCTCCCGGGCCCTGTTCCTGCCCGAGGGCGAGTCCGCCACCGTGCAGCTCTCCTTCTCGCCGGAGGACGCCCGGTTCACGATCGCCTCCCCGGCGGACTCCGGAGCCGCGGCGGGCACGGGACCCGGCACCGGAGCCGGAGCCGGAGTCGCGGAACCTACCGTCCACGCGAGCGGAGTCGTCCGCGCCGGCCAGCCCCGCCGGGTCACGGGACCGCTGGATGCCGCCTCCGTCCGCGCCCGCAGTGAGCGCCACATGGACGGGGCCGCGTGCTACGGGGAGCTGGCCGCGCTCGGCTACCACTACGGCCCGGCCTTCCAGGCCATCGGCGAGGTGTGGACCGGCCCCGGCGAGGCGCTGGCCCTGATCCGTCCCACCCCCTCGATCGGCGCCGACGCGGCGGGCTGCCACGCGCATCCCGTACTGCTGGACGCCTGCTTCCAGACCATGCTGACCGCCCTGTCCCCGGACGGCGGCGCCGCCGGTGGCATCCGCCTGCCCGTCGCGATCGAGGAGGTGCGCCTGGACCCGATCGGGGACCGGCCGCTCTGGGCGCACGCCACCGTCACCGAGCAGAACGACGCGGAACTGGTCGGCGACCTCGCCCTGTACACCGAGGACGGAACACCGCTCGGAAGGATCACGGGCTTCCGCGCGGCGGCGGTGGATCGCGTCGCCTCCGCCGTCAAGCTGGGCACCATCGACGGCTGGCTGGCGGAGGTCGGCTGGGAGGAGCCGGCGTCGGAGGAGGCGCAGCCGGAGCCGGAGCTGTCCGAGGGTGGGGGCTCCGTCGGCACGTCGGGTACGCCGGCTCCCGACCTGCTGCTGTTCGCCGACGCGGGCGGTGTCGCCGACCGCCTGGCCGCGCTCGTGCGGGCCCGCGGCGGGCAGTGCCGGCTCGTACGTCCCGGCGGCGGCTACGAGCGCGGCGACGGGTACGCGACCGTCCGGCCGGACTCGGCCGACGACCTGCGGGAGCTGTTCACGGACCTCGACCCGTCCCTCCGGACCGTGGTCCATCTGTGGAACCTCGACCAGCCGGCGCTTCATTCCGTCGGCGCGGAGGACCTCCACCGCATCGGCACCGTCGGCGCCTTCTCGCTGGTCCCGCTCGCCCAGGTGCTGCCCGAGGCCCGGCCTGACGGGCGCCTGCACGTCGTCACCCGGGGCACCCAGGCCGTCCGGCCGGGCGATCCGGTGGAGCCGTTCGGCGCACCCGCCTGGGGCATCGGCCGGGTCCTCTGGCAACAGGAACTCACGGCCCACGCGGGTAAGTTGATCGACCTCGATCCGAATGCGGGACGGGATCAAGGACCGGATACGGGACCGGATACGGGCCCCGATACGGGAGCGTCCGCGAGCCTGACCGGACAGTCGCCGACGGCGACGGCGACGGCGACGGCGGAAGCCGAAGCCCTGCTGCGTGAGCTGGTGGCCGACGACGGCGAAGGGGAGGTCGCGCTGCGTGGCGGGCGTCGTCACGTCAGTCGGCTGCGGCGGCCCGCCGGGCTCACCCGTCCGCTGCCGCTGCGGCTGCGGGCGGACGGGAGTTACCTGGTCACGGGCGCGTTCGGGGCGCTGGGGCAGCTGCTCTGCCGCACTCTCGTCCGGCGCGGGGCCCGGCGCCTGATCCTGCTCGGGCGGACCCCCGTGCCCGAGCGCGGGGCGTGGCAGGGGCTCGATCCGCGGAGCCCCGCCGGACAGCGGGTCGCCTTCGTCCGTGAGCTCGAGGCCCTGGGTGCCGAGGTGCTGGTGGCGGCGGTCGACGTGACCGACCCGGAGGCGATGGAGCGCTGGCTGGCCGGGCGGAGGCGGGGCGGGCTGCCGCCGGTGCGGGGCGTGTTCCACCTCGCGGGGCAGGTACGGGACGTCCTGCTGCCGTCGCTGGACCGTGCGGCCTTCGACGCCGGCTACGGGCCGAAGGTGCACGGCGGGTATCTCCTGCACCGGCTGCTGTCCGAGGAGCCGGTGGAGCACTTCGTGCTGTTCGCCTCGGTCGCCTCGCTGCTGACCACGGCCGGCCAGGTCAACTACGCGGCCGGCAACGCCTTCCTGGACGCGCTCGCCCACCACCGGCGCGCGCGGGGTCTGCCGGCGCTGAGCCTGGACTGGGGGCCCTGGGCCACCGGCATGATCGAGGAGCTCGGGCTGGTCGCCCACTACCGGGACGCCCGGGGGATGAGTTCGCTCGCGCCGGAGACCGGGATGGCGGTCCTGGAGCGGGTGATCGGGCAGGACCGGGCCCAGCTGCTCGTCGCCACGGTCGTGGACTGGCCGGTGTTCCTCTCCTGGTACCCGACGCCGCCGCGGCTGGTCTCCGGTCTCGCGGCCGACGCCGCGCGGGCCACCCCGGCCGGGCAGGACGGCAGCCTCCTCGACACGTTCCGCCGCTCCGACGCGGCGGCCCGCGCGCGGCTGGTCGCCGAGCGCTTCGGCGCACTGGCGGCGGGCGTGCTCCGGGTGGCGCCGGAGCTGATCGACGCGGACAGCCGGCTCGGCTCGCTGGGTCTCGACTCGCTGCTCGCGATGGAGCTGCGGGCCCGGGTCCACACCGAGCTGGGCGTCTCGCTGCCGGTGGTGGCGCTGCTCAGCAACGGGCCGGTGGGTGAGCTGACCGGCCGGCTCCTCGAAGGGCTGGCCGAGCTGGTGTCGGCCGACGGGGTGCCGCAGGAGTCGGCGGTGGAGCTGTTCACCGACGAGGAGTGCCACCCGCTCACCCACAACCAGCAGGCCCTGTGGTTCCTCCGGCAGCTCAACCCGGACGGCTTCGCCTACAACATCGGCGGCGCGGTGGAGGTCCGTGCCGAGCTCGACCCGGAGCTGCTGTTCGAGGCCTTCCGCACCCTGATCGGGCGGCACCCGAGCCTGCGGGCCAACGTCACCACCGAGTCCGGCCGCCCGGTGCAGCGCATCCGGAGCGAGGTCCACGCCGACACGGGCCTGTTCGACGTCGAGGGCCGGCCGTGGGAGGAGGTCCGCGCCCTGCTGGTCGGGGAGTACCGCAGGCCGTACGACCTGGAGCGCGATCCGCTGGTGCGGCTGCGGCTGTTCCGGTGTGCGCCGGACCGCTGGGTCATCATGAAGGCGGTCCACCACATCGTGTCGGACGCGATCTCGACCTTCACCTTCATCGAGGAGCTGTTCGAGGTCTACCACGGTCTGCGGACGGGGCGGCCCGTGGAACTCGCGCCGGTGCCGGCCCGCTACCTGGACTTCCTCAACCGGCAGAACCGCTTCCTGGCCGGGCCGGAGGCGCGGCGGATGCTGGACTACTGGCGCGGTCACCTGCCGGAGGAGGTGCCGGCGCTCGATCTGCCCACCGACCGGCCGCGCCCGCCGGTGCAGACGGACAACGGCGCCTCCGAGTTCTTCCTGCTGGACGAGGAGCTCAGCGCCCGGGTCCACGCGCTGTCCCGGGAGCACAACGTCACCGTGTACACGGTGCTGCTGACCGCGTACTACCTGCTGCTGCACCGGTGGTCGGGTCAGGACGAGATCGTGGTCGGCAGCCCCGTCACCGGCCGTACCGAGGAGGAGTTCGCCTCCGTCTACGGCTACTTCGTCAATCCGCTGCCCCTCCACGTCAGCCTCGCCGGGGAGCCGACGGTGTCGGAGCTGCTGACGCGGGTGCGGGACACCGTCCTCGGCGGGCTGGACAACCAGGAGTACCCGTTCGTGCTGCTGGTGGAGCAGCTGGGCCTGCAGCACGACCCGAGCCGCTCTGCGGTGTTCCAGGCCATGTTCATCCTGCTCACCCACAAGGTCGCCACCGAGCGGATCGGCTACGAGCTGGAGTACATCGAACTCCCTGAGGAGGAAGGGCAGTTCGACGTGACGCTGTCCGCCTACGAGGACCGTTCGGACGGGCGCTTCCACTGCGTGCTCAAGTACAACACCGACCTGTTCGACGCGGAGACGGTCCGGCGGATGGCCGGGCACTACCGCACGCTGCTCGACGGGCTCACCCGCGCGCCCGCCGAGCGGCCGGCCGGCCGGCTGCCGATGCTGGGTGCCGGGGAGCGGGAGCGGATCCTCACGGAGTTCGGCGGCGGCGCCCGGAGGATCGACCACGGCGTCCCGGTGCACGAGCTGATCGGCAAGATCGCCGCCCAGTCCCCGGAGGCGGTCGCCGTGTCCGTCCCCGGCGGGCGCCGGCTCGGCTACCGGGAGCTGGAGCACCGCTCCCGGCGCGTGGCGGCCTCGCTGCGTGAACTCGGCGTCGGGGAGGGCACGGTGGTGGCGCTCTGCCTGGAGAAGTCCCCCGAGCTGGTGATCGCCCTGCTCGCGGTGCTCCGGGCCGGCGGCGCGTACCTGCCGCTGGACCCGGACCATCCGGCCGAGCGGCTGGCCGAGCTGATGAGCCATGCCGGGGCCCGGCTGGTCCTGACCGACGAGCACCGGGACGGTCCGTCCCGGCTGCCCGGCAGGCCCGTGACCCTCGACGAGCTGGACCGGCCCGAGGCCGATGCCCGGCCGGAGCCCGTGGTGGGCCTCGACCAGGCCGCGTACGTGATCCACACCTCGGGTTCCACCGGGCGCCCCAAGGCCGTCCAGGTCAGCCACCGCAACCTCGCCTCGGTGTTCGTGGCCTGGCAGTCCGAGTACCGGCTGGACACCGAGGCCCGGGTGCACCTGCAGATGGCGGGCGTCTCCTTCGACGTGTTCACCGGGGACGTGGTCCGGGCGCTCTGCTCCGGCGGCACCCTGGTCCTGGTCGGCCGCGACCTGCTGTTCGACACCGCGCGGCTGTACCGGACGATGCGGTCCGAGGGCGTCGACTGCGGGGAGTTCGTCCCGTCCGTGGCGCGCGGCCTGCTCGCGCACTGCGAGCGGGAGGGGCTGGGCCTGGAGTTCATGAGGCTGCTGATCGTCGGCTCGGACGCGTGGAAGGCGGGCGAGCACCAGCGGCTCCTGGCCCTGTGCGGTCCGGCCACCCGGGTGGTGAACTCCTACGGCCTCACCGAGGGCACCATCGACAGCGCGTACTTCGAGGGCCCGGCCGGCCATCTGGAGGCGGGCCGGATGGTGCCGATCGGCCGGCCGCTGCCCAACAGCGAGCTGTACGTCCTCGACCGGCACGGCGAGCCCGTGCCCCCGGGTGTGACGGGCGAGTTGTGGATCGGCGGCTCCGGGGTCGCCACCGGCTACCTCGGCGATCCGGAACGCACGGCGGAGCGGTTCGTTACCCTCGCGCCGCACGGCGAACCCGTCCGGCTGTACCGGACGGGCGACCTCGGCCACTGGGACGCCGAGGGCGTGCTGCACCTCCTGGGCCGGGCCGACGGCCAGGTCAAGGTCCGCGGCCACCGGATCGAGACCGGCGAGATCGAGGCCCGGCTGGCCGCCCGGCCCGAGCTCGCCCAGGTCTGCGTCACGGTGCGGCGGGACGGGACCGGCGAGAACCTGCTGTGCGCGTACTGCGTGCCGGTGGAGGGCGCCGGGCTCGACGTCCGGGAGCTGCGCCGCCACCTCGCGGAGCAGCTGCCCACGTACCTGATCCCCGCGCACTTCACCGAGCTGCCCGCGCTGCCGCTCACCGCGAACGGCAAGGTCGACCTCGGCGCGCTGCCGGAACCCCGCGCCGAGGCCGGGCCGGACCGGCACGAGCCGCCGGTGACGCTGTACGAGCAGCGGATGGCGGCACACTGGCAGGCCCTGCTCGGGCTCGAACGGCCCGGACTGCGGGACGACTTCTTCGAGGCGGGCGGCAGCTCGATCAAGCTGATCGAGCTGATCCACCACCTGCGGACCGAGTTCAACGCCGCCGTCCCGGTCGGCCGGCTGTTCCGGACCAGCACCCTGCACGGCATGGCCCGCACCCTGGAGGACGTCGTCACCGGCCGGCTCCCCGGCGCCGAGCCGTACCTGTGGTTCAACCCGGGCGCGGATCCGGGCGGGACGGTGTTCTGCCTGCCGCCGGCGGGCGGCCACGGGCTGGTGTACCGGCAGCTCGCGGCCCGGCTCCCCGAGTACCGCTTCGCCGCGTTCAACTACCTCTCCGGTACGGACAAGGCCGCCCGTTACGCGGATCTGGCCGAGGAGCTCCACCCGGACGGGCCGTACACGCTGTTCGGCTACTCGCTCGGCGGCAACCTGGCCTTCGAGATCGCCGAGGAGCTGGAGCGGCGGGGCCGCGCGGTGCGCGGCGTGGTCATCATGGACTCGTACCGGATCACGGAGGCGGTCACCCTCGGCGAGGAGCACCTGGCCGAGTTCGAGCGGGAGCTGGCCGGGCATCTGCACCGGCACACCGGGTCCGAGATCGTGGCCCGGGAGACCGTCGAACAGGCCCGGGAGTACCTGGCGCACTGCGGTGCCCATCCGTCCACGGGCGTGCTGCGCGCCCCGATCCTGGTGGTCTCGGACCAGGACAAGCTGCGCCACTACGCGGCGGGCGAGCCCGGCAGCTGGCACAGTGCCTCCGCCGCCGGCTGCACGCTGCACCAGGGGCACGGGCGGCACGCCGAGATGCTCGACGGCGCGTTCCTGGACCGCAACGCCGAGCTGGCCCGCACCCTGCTGGCGGGAGGTGTCCCGCATGACGGCGCGTGACACCGGCCCCCAGTGGAGCGCCCGGCCTTCCGGCGGGCGGCCGCGGGTCATCGTCATCGGGGCGGGCATGTCGGGTCTGGCCGCCGGCTGCTACGCGCAGATGAGCGGCCTGGAGAGCCGGGTCTTCGAGAAGCACGTGCTGCCCGGCGGGTGCTGCACCGCGTGGGCCCGGGAGGGCTATCTCTTCGACTACTGCATCGACTGGCTGATCGGCACGGCCGCCGGCACCGGGGCGAACGACGTGTGGCGGGAGCTCGGCGCGCTGGACGGCAAGCGGATCACCGTGTTCGACCAGTTCAACCGGGTGGTGGACGAGCACGGCGGGTCGGTCACCTTCTACAACGACCCCGACCGGCTCCAGCGCCACCTGCTGGAGATCTCGCCCGGCGACGCCCGGCTGATCCGGGCGTTCTGCCGGGACCTCCGGCGGTTCGCGGCCCTCGACCCGCGCTGGGAGCTGAAGCCGCCGGCGCTGAAGTCCGTGTCGGAGAAGGCCAGGACGCTGCTCGGCATCCTGCCCGCGTTCCGTCTGTACTGGCGCACCGCGGCCACCCCGATGCGCCGCTACGCGGACCGCTTCCAGGACCCGCTGCTGCGCCGGGCCTTCCCGAACATGTTCCTCCAGGAGCTGACCGGATTCCCGCTGCTGCCCTACCTCTTCACGATGTCCTGCGCGTCCAACGGCAACGCCGGTTTCCCGGAGGGCGGTTCGCTCGGGCTGGCCCGTTCGGTCGAGGAGCGGTACCTGGGGCTCGGCGGGCACGTCGGCTACCGGTCCCGGGTGGAGCGCATCCTCGTCGAGGACGGGCGGGCCGTCGGCGTGCTGCTGCGCAACGGGCAGGAGCACTTCGCCGACCACGTGATCGCCGCCTGTGACGGCCCGACGGTCCTGGACCGTCTGCTGGAGGGGCGGTGGACGAGCCCGCGCACCGACCGCCTCTACAACGAGTTGCTGGACACCCCGGACAACCTGTACCCGGCGGTGGTGTCCGCGTTCGTCGGCCTGGACGGGCCGCTGCCCGCCGGCGAGCCGCACAGCACCACATACCTGCTCGGCGCGGAGGAGGGCGCCGCCCTGCCGGGCAGCCTGCAGAACAGCCTGGTCGTCCAGCAGCGTTCGGGGTACAGCAACGGTTTCGCGCCGGAGGGGAAGTCGGTGCTGCACTGCACCTACTTCACCGACCACCGGTCCTGGCAGGAGCTGCGCGCCGCCGACCGCCGGGCGTACCGGGCACGGAAGCAGGAGGTCGTGGACTTCGTGCGCCGGTTCCTGGCCGAGCGGCACCCGGGCATCGACGAGCGGATCGAGCTCGTCGACGTGGCCACGCCGGCCACCACGGAGCGGTACACCGGCAACACCTACGGGAGCATCCTCGCCTGGAAGGCGTTCTCCGAGGCCGACGACGTGTCGACGGCGCTGGTCAACCGGGACCGGATGCGGCTGCCGGGCCTGAGCGGCTTCTCGATGGCCGGGCAGTGGACCGGCATGGGCGGCCTGATCCGGGCGGCCACCAGCGGCCGGTTCGCCGTCCAGTACCTCTGCGACGAGCTGGGTCTGGACTTCCGGGCCTGGCCGAGCGAGGGGACCGAGCCCTGGCATCCCGGGAAGCTGGGCCGGGTGCCGCAACTCGCTCCCCGACGGACTGCCCGGAAGGCGGCGGTGGCGGAATGACCAGAAGGACCATGCTGATCGTCGGCGGGGGTCTCGGCGGGCTGTCCACGGGCTGCTACGCCCAGATGAACGGCTACCGCAGCCGGGTGCTGGAGATGCACGAGATCCCCGGTGGTTCCTGTACCGCCTGGGACCGGGGCGACTTCACCCTGGACTGCTGTGTGAGCTGGCTGCTCGGCAGCGGCCCCGGTAACGAGATGCATCAGATCTGGCTGGAGCTCGGCGCCCTCCAGGGCAAGCGGATGCGCAACTTCGACGTGTTCAACACGGTGCGGGGCCGGGACGGCCGGGCGGTCCACTTCTACTCCGACCCGGACCGTCTGCAAGCCCATCTGCTCACCCTCTCCCCGGCCGACGCCCGGCCGATCCGGGACTTCTGCGACGGGCTGCGCACCTTCCGCCGTGCCCTGGCCCGCTACCCCTTCCTCACCCCGGTCGGGCTCATGGGGCGGCGCGAGCGGTGGCGGATGCTGGCCTCCCTGGTCCCGTACTTCAACGTGATCCGGCGGTCCATCAGCGTCCTGATGCGGGACTACTCGCAGCGGTTCCGGGACCCGCTGCTGCGCGAGGCGTTCAACTTCATCCTGTACGAGAAGCACCCCAACTTCCCCGTCCTGCCGTTCTACTTCCAGCTCGCCGCGCACGCCGGGCAGTCGGCCGGCGTGCCGGAGGGCGGCTCGCTGGGTCTGGCCCGTTCGGTCGAGCAGCGCTACCTCGGGCTCGGCGGCGAGGTCACGTACAACGCCAAGGTGGTGGAGATCCTGGTCGAGGAGGACCGGGCGGTCGGTGTCCTGCTCAGCGACGGGAGCGAGCTGCGGGCCGACATCGTGGTCTCCGCCTGCGACGGCCGCACCACCCTCCTGGAGCTGTTGAAGGGCCGGTACCTCACCGACACCTACCGCGAGCTGTACACCAGGACCATCACCGAGCCGGACATGGTCTTCCCCGGATACCTGACCGTCTTCCTCGGTCTGCGCCGCGCCTTCCCGGACGGCGAGCCCTGCACCACCCACCTGCTGGACGAGGACGTCGCGGCCCGGCTCACCGGGATCCGGCACCCCAGCATCAACGTCCAGTTCCGCAGCCGCCACTACCCCGAGCTGTCGCCCCCGGGGACGTCCGTCGTGTACGCCACGTACTTCTGCGACATCGCGCCCTGGCGGGAGCTGAGCACCGGTCCGGAGCAGGCCACCCGCACGCGGCGCGGCGAGGAGCTGCACACGCTGCCGGTCGGGCGTGGCCGGGAGTACCAGCGGGCCAAGCGGCAGGTGCGGGACACGATCACGGACTTCCTCGACGAGCGCCATCCGGGGCTCAGGGACGCGATCGCGGTCCGGGACGTCTCGACCCCGCTCACCCAGGTCCGTTACACCGGCAACTACGACGGCACGGTGCTCGGCTGGCAGCCGTTCGTGACGAGCGGCGAGACCGTGGAGCAGGAGGTCAAGCGCCACGGACCGGGTATGCCCGGGCTCGCGAACTTCTACCTCTCCGGTGTCTGGGCCACCACCGGCGGCCTGATCAGGGCCGCCGCGTCCGGACGGCACGTCATGCAGTTCGTCTGCCGTGACGACGGCCGGCCGTTCACCGCCTCCGTCGACCCCAGCGCCCCCCTCCCCGTCCAGATCATCGACCCGGCAGGAGCAACCCCTTGAAGACCGAGAAGTGGATCGTCAGCGAGCACAACGACGGCGTCCCGGACGTGGACCGGATGTACGTGAAGGTGGTGGAGGACCTCGACACGGAGCTGGCCGAGGACGAGATGCTGCTGCGCACCCGGTACGTCTCCGTCGACCCGTACCTCCAGGGCATCGCCCTGGACACGCCGGTCGGCGACCACATGGGCGCCGACTCGATCATGGAGGTGCTGGCGGCCGGACCGCGCGCCCGGTTCGCCGTCGGGGACCTGGTCCAGGGCTTCGGCGGCTGGCGCACGCATCTGGTCAGCACCGGTGCCGAGGCGCTGTGGCAGACCGGGACCTTCCCGATGGTCTTCCCGGCCTACCGTCGGCTGGACCCGTCCCACTACGACGAGGCGCTGCCGCTGAGCACGGCGCTCGGCGTCCTGGGCGGTGCGGGCATGACCGCCTGGGGCACCCTCAACAAGTTCATGACCGTCCGGCCCGGCGACACGGTGCTGATCAGCGGCGCGTCCGGCGCGATCGGCACGCTGGTCGGCCAGTTGGCCAAGCGGTCCGGGGCGCGGGTGGTCGGCACCACGGGTTCGCCGGAGAAGGCGGCCCGGCTGACCGCGCTCGGCTTCGACGCGGTGGTCGCCTACCGGCACGGCGGGGACGCCGCCCAGCTGCGCGAGGACCTCGCCAAGGCGGCTCCCGGCGGGGTCGACAAGTACTTCGACAACCTCGGCGGGGTCATCACCGACTCGGTGTTCGCCATGCTCAACGTGGACAGCCAGGTCGCGGTCTGCTGGCAGTGGGCGAGTCAGGTCGGCGGCGAGTGGACGGGCCCGCGCCTGCTGCCGTACATCATGTTCCCCCGCACCACGATCCGCGGGATCTTCGCGCTGGAGTGGTTCACCGACGAGAACTGGGCCGCGCTGCACGCGGATCTCGGTCCGCTGGTCCGGGGCGGCGAGGTGCGGTACCAGCAGACCGTGCACCGGGGCTTCGACAGCATCCCCGCCGCCTACCGGAGCCTGTACACCGACCGGGCCGGTTCCTTCGGCAAGGTGCTGGTCGAGCTGTGAGCCGCGGGTACACCCGGTCGTTCACCGAGGGTCCGAGCCCGGCCGACGCGCACGAGCCGATCCTGCCGTACCCGGACGGCTGGTTCGCGGTGGCCTTCTCCTCGGAGCTGGTGCCGGGCACGGTGCTGACCCGGCCGCTCCAGGGCGAGGACGTGGTGCTCTACCGGCTCCGCGACGGTGGTGTCCGGGCGGTCCGCCCGTACTGTCCGCACCTGGGGGCCCACCTCGGGCTCGGCTCGGTGGAGGGCGACGACCTGCTCTGCCCCTTCCACCGTTTCGCCTTCGGCCCCGACGGCTCCTGTGTGCGTACAGGGTACGGGACGCCTCCCCCGCCGTCGTCCGACCTGACCCTGCTGCCGGTGCGGGAGGTCAACGACACCGTCTTCGTCTGGCGGCACCATGACGGGCGGGCGCCGGACTGGGAGCTCCCGGCCTGGCACACCCTCGGTGCGCGGGCCCCCCGTCTCGCCACCTGGGAGATGGCGGGCCACAGTCAGGACGTGGTCGAGAACGCGGTGGACCTCGGGCATTTCACGCCCCTGCACGGCTGGGGCGAGTCCGAGGTCGCCGAACCCGCCACGTTCGAGGGGCGCAGCTTCCGGGTGTCGGTCCGCTCCCGGGAACGGGTGCCCCTGCTGGGCGAGAGCCCGCTGGAGGTGACGCTGGAGGGGTGCGGCATCAGCCGGGTGCACGTGTGCACCGCCCTGCCGGGGTTCGGCGTGCGCACCTGTGCCATGTACGCGACCACGATGATCACGCCCGGCGCGTTCCAGCTCCGGCAGGCCAGTTGGCTGGACGTGGCCGAGCCGAGCGCGCTCCCGGCGCCGGTGGCCCGCTGGCTGAGCCGGTCGGCGGCGCGTCTGCTGGCCGGGGTGATGTTCCGGGGGAACTGTGAGTTCGTCGCCCAGGACTTCCCGGTGTGGGCGACCAAGCGGTACCAGTCCCCGCCCCGGCTGGCTCGGGGGGACGGTCCGATCGGCCCGTTCCGGCACTGGGCCCGCCAGTTCTATCCGGCGGACCCGCTGCGGGCGCACGTGCCGTCGTCGGTGCGCGCGGCGGAGGGGAGCCGGGCGACCTGAGGGGGGCGTCGGACGCGTCGTGCCGCCGCCGACCGGTGCCGGCGGCTCGGCGGTGCCGGTCGGCGGAGGTGCCGGTCAGCGGCGCAGGTAGGCGAGGACGGCGAGGACCCTTCGGTTGTCGTCGGCGGAGGGTTCGATGCGCAGCTTCGCGAAGATGCCCGCCGTGTGTTTCGCGATGGCGCTCTCGCTGATGTGGAGGGTGTGGGCGATCGCCGCGTTCGAGCGGCCCTCGGCCATCATCGTGAGGACGTCGTGTTCGCGTGGGGTGAGCGCGGCGGTGGTGCCGCGGGCGTCGCTGCGGGCGAGGAGCCGGGCCACGACCTGCGGGTCGAGGACGGTGCCGCCGGCGGCGACGGTCCGTACCGCGTCGACGAACTGGGCGGTGTGGGTCACCCGGTCCTTCAGGAGGTAGCCGACGGCTCCCTCGCCACCGGCCAGGAGTTCCTGGGCGTAGAGCTGGTCGACGTACTGGGACAGGATGAGCACCGGCAGGCCGGGCCGTTCGCGGCGGGCGTCGAGTGCGGCGCGCAGTCCTTCGTCGGTGAAGCCGGGCGGCAGGCGGACGTCGATGACGGCGACGTCCGGCCGCTGTTCGTGGAGCGCGCGGCGCAGTCCGGGCTCGTTGTCGACGGCCGCGACCACGTCGAAGCCGTGTTCTCGCAGGGTCCTGGTCAGTCCGTCGCGGAGGAGGAAGAGGTCTTCGGCGAGGACGACGCGCACGGTATCTCCAGGGTCGCGAGGGTGGGTCCGCCCGGTGGGCTGTGGAGGGTGAGGGTTCCGTCGAAGGCGAGCAGCCGGCGGTGCACGCCGAGCAGTCCGCCGCCGTCGGCGGCGTCCGCACCGCCCCGGCCGGTGTCGGCGACGCTCACGCGCAGGACGCCGTCGGTGTGACCGAGGCCGATGCGGACCTCCTGGGCGCCGGAGTGCTTGGCCGCGTTGGCGAGCAGTTCGGCGACGGCGAAGTACGCGGCGGACTCGACGGCCGCCGGGAGGCGTCCGGGGGGCAGGACGTTGTCCACGCGCACGTCGAGGAAGCTGTCCAGGGCCAGTGAGCGGACCGCGTCGCCCAGGCCCCGGTCGGCGAGGACCGGCGGCAGGATGCCGTGCACGAGCTCGCGCAGGTCCTGCAGGGCGCGTTCCGAGGTCGCGCGGACCTCGACGAGCAGGGCGCGGGCGGCCGGCGGATCGGTGTCCAGGAGCAGGGTCGCCCGCTCCAGCGTCATGCCGAGGGCGACCAGGCGGGCCTGGGCGCCGTCGTGCAGGTCGCGCTCGATGCGGCGCAGTTCGGCGGCCTGGACGTCCAGGGCGTCGGCCCGGGTGCCGGTCAGGTGGTCGATCCTGCGGACGAGTTCGGTGGTGTACGGGGCGGAGAGGGCCCGGGCGCTCCAGCGGGCGTGTCGGGCGAGCGCCCGGGGCGCGAGCGCCACGGCGGCGGCGACGAAGGCGAGGCCGAGGGCCAGGGCGGCCGTCATGGTCGCGGTGGAGCGGACGGGCACGAACGCGTACCAGTTCCCGTCGCCGAACTCCCGCCACGCGAAGGGCTGTACGAGCACGGCGAACGCCCCGTACCAGAACAGGCAGAGGGGCACGGCCACGATCAGGCCGCCGGTGATCGGCTCCAGCCAGGCCCAGCGCAGCTCGCGCCGGAAGCCCTCGTCGCCGGGCAGTTCCCCGGCCGTGCGCGGCAGCGGCGCGGGCGGCGGGACCCGGAGGCCGGTCCAGTCGGTGGTGCGCTGCCGCTGCCGGTCGGCGCACCGGCGCAGGGCCGCCGCCGCTGGCGGCAGCAGCGGGAAGCCGAGGCCGACGGGCAGCAGGAGCAGCGCGCCGACGACGAGCGTGCCGTACAGGGGCACGAGCAGGGTGTTCAGCGAGTGCCGCTGGCAGCGTACGAGGGCCGTCAGAGCCCCTCGCCCGCCGCTCGTCCAGGCTCCCCGTCCCGTCCTCACCGGTTGTTCCCCCGTGTCAGAGCGCGCTGCGTCGCGCCGCCGTGATCGTAACCCCCGGGGTCCGTGTCCCCGCCCGTGCCGTCCACAGGGCCGCCGCGGTCAGGCAGGCCGCGCCGAGCAGGAGCATCGGCGGCACGGCGCCCGACTCCTCGTCCATGAACAGCAGCATCCCGAGGTTGACCAGGGCGTGGAAGCCGCCCGCGAGCAGCAGCCGGCCGGACCGGATCCGTTCGAGGGCGAGCCCGAGGACCACGGACATCGCGACCGTGGCGGTCAGGAACCCGGCCGCGTAGGCGGGGGCCTGGGCGAAGACGCCGACGTGCCAGACGCCCCACGCCAGACCCACGAGCACGGAGGCGGTGAGCGGGCCGAAGCGTGTCCGCAGCAGGGGCTGGAGCAGGCAGCGCCAGCCGATCTCCTCACCGCACGCGCCCACCCCTTGCGCCACCACGATGAGGAGGAAGGGGTGGGAGAGGGCGCGGGGGTCGGTGGACACCGGTCCGTCGTGCACCAGCGCGTAGGCGCCCGCCGACAGCGCGATGATCAGCGGCGCGGTCAGCAGCAGCCACATGGCCGGCACCTTGACCCCCGGGCCTCGGGTGTCCGCGGCCCGGGTGTCCGCGCTCCGGGTGTCCGCGCTCCGGGTGTCCGCTCGCAGCGTCCCGGCCAGGCGGCGGCGGATCCGCGCGGGCCACAGCAGCGCGAGCGCGAGCACCGCCAGGGCGGGTCCGAACTGTGTCAACTGCACGACCTCGGGCGGTATCCCGGTCGCCGGCTGTATCGCGCCGAACGCCCCCGCCGCGACGAACGCCACGGCGAGGAAGACCCCCGCCTCCGCCTTCCAGCCCCATGACCTCATGCCTCTGTCCACCCCACCGCTCGGTCCGTCCGTGTCACCTCCGACTCTGCCGTCCCGCGCGGGCCCGGGCCCTGGACGCGGATCCCGGACCCGGGTGTACCCAGGTACACCCCCGTCGGACCTCAGGCGTGGGGCTGCCGGGCGAAGGGGCCGTCCAGGGCGGCCCATTGCAGGAGCAGGATGGTCTTGCCGTCGGTGATGCGTCCGTCGCGGGTCATGGCGAGGGCCTGGGCGAAGGGGAGTTCGAGGACTTCGATGTCCTCGCCGTCCTCTTCGAGTCCGCCGCCGGTGCCGGTCCGGTCGGCCGGGGTGTAGGGGCCGGCGAAGAAGTGGAGGCGTTCGGTGACGGAGCCGGGGCTCATGTAGGCGTCGAGGACGTGGGTGAGCGGGCCGAGGGTGACGCCGAGTTCCTCGGTGCTCTCGCGACGGATCGCGGTGAGCGGGTCGTCGGCGTCGAGCAGCCCCGCCGCCGCTTCGACGAGCATGCCGTCGGGGTGGTCGTTGACGTAGGCCGGGTAGCGGAACTGGCGGGTGAGCAGGACGCGTCCGCGGGCCGTGTCGTACGGCAGGACGACGGCGCCGTTGCCCCGGTCGTAGGTCTCGCGCTGCTGGGACTCCCAGCGTCCGTCGCGGCGACGGTAGTCGAAGGTGGTGCGGCGCAGGACGTGCCAGCCCTGGGAGGTGAGTTCGACGTCGCGGACGCGGACGTCGGGGTTGCGGTCCAGCTCGCGTCCCGTCCGGTCGAGACCGGTGCGTCCGCGGTGGTCGGGGGTGTCGATGCCGGGACGGTTCGTCATGCGGTCTCCTGCGGGGTTCGGGCGGATGGGGCAGGTCAGGCGGGTCGGGCGGGGATGTGGGCCGGGTACGGCGGGGCCGGGGTCCGTCACGGCCGCTAAGATACATGCAGAAGTGTGCAAGAACAGGAAGGAACGTGAATGCTGGCCGCTGAACGACGCGACCACCTGCTCGGTCTGCTCGCCCACACGGGCAAGATCGTCGCCAAGGACATCGCCGCCGAACTGGGCATCTCCGAGGACAGCGTGCGGCGGGATCTGCGCGACCTCGCCGCCGAGGGTCTGTGCCAGCGGGTCTACGGCGGCGCGCTGCCGGTGTCCCCGGCGGTGGTCGACTACGACGCCCGGCAGACCGTGGCCCCGGACGGCAAACGGAAGGTCGCCGCGGCGGCCGTCGGACTGGTCCGGCCGGGCAGCGCGCTGATCCTCGACGGCGGCACCACCGCCCTCGCCGTCGCCCGCGCGCTCCCCCGCGACCTCTCCTGCACGGTGATCACCCACAGCCCGACGATCGCGGCGGCCCTGCTCGACCACCCGCTGGCGGAGCTGTACCTGCTCGGCGGGCGCGTCTTCAAGCACTCGGCGGTCACCTGCGGCGCCGCCGCGGTCGAGGCCGCGCAGAACGTCTCCGCCGACCTGTGTCTGCTCGGTGTCACGGGCGTCCACCCCGAAGCGGGGCTGACCACGGCGGACGCCGAGGAAGCGGCGATGAAGCGCGCCCTGTCCGCGCGGGCCGCCGACACCTACGTCCTCGCCTCGTCCGAGAAGATCGGCACCGCTTCGCGGTTCCGCGTGCTGCCCTGGGAGAAGGTCACCGGGATCATCACCGACGCCGGCCCCCGGCACCCCGTGGTCGAGCGGATCGCGGCGCTGGGCGTGACGGTCGTGGCGGCCGGCTGACGTACGGGAGCCAGCCCGCGCGGCCTCGCCCGGCGGCCGTGGGTCAACGGGGCGTGGCGGGCTGCCGGTCGGGGGCCGGGTCGGCGGGGAGCAGGGGCCGCAGGGCGCCCAGTACGGCGCCGACGCAGGTGTCCCGGAGGACGGTGCGGGTGCAGGTCTCGTGGGTGAGCCAGTCCACGCACAGGACCTGGACGAAGACGAGCCATGCCTTCAACGTCGCGGAGACGGCCGCCCGCGTGGAGGCGTCGGCGAGCGGGAGCACCGCGAGCAGGCGCGAACGCAGGGCGTCGAGTTCGTTCGTCATGATCGTCTGGATGACCGGGTCGCCGGCGAGCACGCGGTTGGCGGCGAGCACGGCATGGCGGTTCGCGACGAAGTAGTCGAGGTGGGCGTCCAGGCCCTGCTCCAGCTGCTCGGCGAGGGTGGCGTCGGGGTCGAGGCGGGTCGCCTCCAGGAGCCGGTCGGCGGCCTGCTGATAGACCGCCGCGAAGAGCGCGTGCTTGCTCGGGAAGTGCTGGTACAGCAGGGCCCGGGAGACTCCCGCCTGTTGGGCGATCTCCTCCATCAGCACCTGCTCGTACGGGGTGGTGGAGAAGAGCAGGGCGCCCACGGTCAGGAGCTGGGCGCGGCGGTCGGCGGGGGTCAGGCGTCTGCGGGGCGGCACGCGGCCAGGCTACTTGACAGGTG
Source organism: Streptomyces sp. NPDC093111 (assembly GCF_040683955.1). Taxonomy (NCBI): domain Bacteria; kingdom Bacillati; phylum Actinomycetota; class Actinomycetes; order Kitasatosporales; family Streptomycetaceae; genus Streptomyces; species Streptomyces sp. NPDC093111. The sequence continues at coordinate 125,929 of NZ_JBFBNW010000013.1, forward strand.
TCTATCCACGGGCCGTACCGTGGACGTTAGTAGACACACGTCAACTAAGGGGGTGGGGATCATGGCCAGGGTGCTGCGGGTCCTCGCGTGGGCCATGGGCCTCGCGTGCACGGCGATCGGGCTGTTCCACGTGGTCGCCGGCAACGCCGCGATTCCGGGAGCCGGCGACGCCGGCCCGACGGTGGACAGTCTGGGCCGGTTCTTCGGCGCGATCTTCGCCGGTTACGGCATGGCGTGGCTGTGGGCCGCCCGCCGGGACCCGGTTCCGGCGCGGGCGGTCCGGTGGCTCGCGGCGGTGTTCCTGCTGGGTGCCGTGGGCCGGCTGCTGTCGCTGGCCGCGCACGGGTGGCCGCACTGGTTCCAGGTGGCGCTGACCGTGATCGAGCTCCTGCTGCCGCCCGTTCTCTTCCTCCTCGCGGACGCCGACGAGCGGTCGTTGCGCGCGCGCCGGCCCGCCGGCGCCTAGCCGCCCACCGGGGAGGGCCCGGAGGGGTGTGTCACGGGGCTGTTCCGCGGCCGGGCCAGGCGAGGTCGTCGACGGCGAGGAACGGCTCGCGGGCCACGGTCGCCGGCGTCGCCCCCGTGAAGGTCATGACGTCCCGGTGCAGGTGGGACTGGTCGGCGTAGCCGGTCTCGGCGGCGACTCGGGCCGCGGCCTCTCCCGCGACCAGGCGGTGGGCCGCGTGGTCGAAGCGGACCAGCTTGACGGCCTGCTTGGGCGGCAGGCCGAGTTGTCCGCCGAACCGGGACCACAGCCGCTTGCGGCTCCATCCGACCTCGGCGGCGAGCGCGTCGACCCGGGTCAGGCCCCGGCTGCCGACGATCCGCCGCCAGGCCCAGGCGACCTCCGGGTCCACCGGCGGCCCCGCCTCGTACCGGCGGGCGAGAAGGGCCTGCGTCCACGCGAAGCGGTCCTGCCAGGAAGCCAGGTCCCCGAGCCGCTCGCGGATCCGGGACGCCTCCCGGCCCCACAGCCGATCCAGGGGTACGACGGCGGCGCCGTCCAACTCGGCGAGCGAGGCTCCCAGCACCGCGCGCGCGATCACCGGGGACAGGCGCACCTGCACGCATTCGACGTTCTCTCCCCGCGCCCGGACCGCGCCTCCGGACCCGAACCCCGGGACCGCGACGACACAACCCCGCTCCTGCCGCCCGGGGGCGCAGTCGAGGACGGGCGAGCCCGCGCCGAACTCCAGGAGCAGGGTCACGGCCGGGTGCGGGACCATCCGGAGCGCGTCCAGGTCACGGACGCGGAACCCGGCCATGGAGAGACCGGGCACCGGGCTGGGCCGCTGCGGGCACGCGACGTCCCATACGGCCTCACCGTGCAGGAAACTGCCCATTTCTCCATGGTACTTGGGCCGGATGGAGAACACGGGCCGGGAACATTCGTCCAATCCGCCGGCGGGCGGCGACGGTGACAGTGGACGCATGACCGATTCCCGCGGCGGACCGCACCGCCCTGCCGTCCATGCCCATGCCCATGCCCTCCATGCCCTCCATGAAGGCGCCGAGACCACCGAGCGTTCGCTTCTGTCGCTGGACGACGGCGACATCCACGTGTGCCAGGACGGCCCTCGGGACGCCCCCGCACTCCTGCTGATCCACGGCTCCGCCTCCTCGACCCGCTCGTGGGACGCGCTGGTGCCGCTGCTGTCCGGAGCGCACCGCGTGATCCGCCTCGACCTGCTCGGCCACGGCCGGTCGGCCAAGCCGGAGGACCGCGGCTACGCGCTGCCGGACCAGGCGGGCCGGGCCGGCGCGGTCCTGGACCGGCTCGGCGTCGCGTCCGCCGTGGTCGTCGGCCACTCCAGCGGCGGGGCGGTCGCCACCGCCCTCGCCGAACGGCGGCCCGAGCTGGTGAGCGCCCTCGTCCTCATCAACACCGGCCCCGGCCTGCACGCCTTCATCGCGCCGCCGACCGACGCGGCCGGGCTCTCCCCGTGGCCGCCGACCGACGAGCAGATCCGCGCGTTCGCGAGCACCGGGTTCAGCCGGCCGGGCTACCGGGTTCCCTCCTCACTCCTCGACGAGGTGCGCTGCATGACCCCCCACACGCTGGCGAGCACCCTGGGGGCCACCCGCGACTACCTGACGCGGCAGGCGCTCCCGGAGCGGCTGGCCGCCCTCCGCAAGCCGCTCCTGGTGATCTTCGGCGAGGACGACCGCAGGTGGCGCTCCTCCTCCGCCGCCGAGTACCGCGTCGTCCCGGGCGCGCGGGTCGAGCTCCTGCCCGGTCTCGGACACTCGCCCCTCCTGGAGGACCCCGCACGGACCGCCGTCCCCCTGCTGGCCTTCACCACGACCCGCTCCGTACGGGCGGACTGACATGACGAGGAGGGGCGACGCCCCGCGCGTCCTCGTCTCGGGTGCCGGCGTCTCCGGTCCGGTGCTGGCCTACTGGCTCACCCGGCACGGATTCTCCGTGACCGTCGTCGAGCGGGCGCCGGCGCCGCGGAGGACCGGCGGCCACGCCGTCGACCTGTTCCGGCCCGCCATGGACGTCTCGGAGCGGATGGGGGTGCTGCCGCGCATCGAGGAGCGGGCCGTCGGCACCCACCGGATGACCGTCCACCCGGAGCGGGCCCGGCGTCCGGTCCGGGTGGACCTCGCCAAGATCCTCGGCGCCGCCTCCGCCCGGCACGTCGAGATCATGCGCGACGACCTGAGCGCGATCTACCACGACGCCACGCGCGACGACGTCGCGTACCTCTTCGGCGACTCGCTCACCGCGCTCTCGCCCGACGGCGACGTGCGCTTCGAGCACGCGGCGCCGGACCGCTTCGACCTCGTCGTCGGCGCGGACGGGCTGCACTCGAACGTGCGCCGTCTGGTCTTCGGCGACGAGTCCCGGTTCAGCGCCTTCATCGGGGCCCACCTCGGGGTGATGACCCTGCCGAACACGGCCGGGCTCGACGGCGAACTCCTCCTGCACGTCGGCGTCGGCCGCACCGCCGGCCTGTACGGCGCGCGCCATCTCGCCGACGCACGGGCGTTGTTCCTGTTCAGGAGCGAGCGCGCGGTCGACCACCACCACGACGTCCCCCGGCAGAGGGAGCTGCTGCGCCGCGCGTTCGACGGCCTGCACCCGGACGTGGACCGCCGGCTGGACGAGCTCGACCGCACCCAGTCCTTCTACTTCGACTCGATCACCCAGATCCGCATGGACACCTGGTCGCGGGGGAGGGTGACGCTCGTCGGCGACGCGGGCTACTCCCCCGGCCCCGCCGTCGGCGGCAGCACCAGCCTGGCCGTCGTCGGCGCGTACGTCCTCGCCGGCGAGCTGGCGCGGGCCGGCGGCGACCACGAGCGCGCCTTCCCCGCGTACGAGCGCGCGATGGCGGAGTACGTGCGGGGCAGCCGCGCGGCGGCGCTCGGCGCGGCCCGGACCCTGATCCCGTCCTCGAAGCTCGGGGTGCTGGGCCTTGCCCACGGCGCCCGCCTGATCTCCGCCCTGCCCGCACGCCCCCGCCGCGCCCTGCTCCGCCTCACCACGGGGACCGCCCGCCTCCACGACTCCGTGTCCGTCGACACCTATCCGGCGTCGACGGAAGTGCCGCGGGGTGACGGGGTGACAGGGGACGGAGTGACGGAGTGACGGGGTGGAGGGGGCCGAGTGACGGAGTGACCGCACCACCTTCCCGTTGAGCGGGAACCGGCACCTGCGCCGGGCGGCCTCTCCCTGACAGGCTCCGATCCGCTGCGGATCCACCGCCCGCGCCCCGCCGGGGGACGCGGCAGCAGGGAGGACGTGACCGATCATGAGGGGCGCGCAGACCATCGCCCGGCTCGCGGACTGGGCCGCGGAGCGCTACGGGGACGAGGAGGCCCTCGTCTTCGGCGAGGAGCGCTGGACGTTCGTGGAGCTCCGCGACCGGGTCGACCGGGCGGCCCGCGCGGTGATCGCCCAGGGGGTGCGCCCCGGTGACGCGGTCGCCGTGTGGGCGCCCAACAGCGCGCGCTGGGTCGTGGCGGCGCTCGGCGCGGTGGCGGCCGGTGGGGTGCTGGTGCCGGTGAACACCCGGTACAAGGCGGCCGAGGCCGCCGACATCCTGCGCCGCTCCCGTGCCCGGCTGCTCTTCACCGAGCACGACTTCCTGGGGACGGACTACCGGGCGCTGCTGCGGGACTCGGGCGAGGAAGTCCCGTTCCTGGAACGGACGGTGACCCTGCACTCCGCGGACTGGTCCCGCTTCCTGTCGGGTGCGGACCGGGTGGACGGCCGGGAGCGGCTGGCCCGTACCGCCGCCGTGGACCCGGGCGACACGGCCGACGTCCTCTTCACCTCCGGCACCACCGGCCGGCCCAAGGGCGTGCCCACCACCCACGGCCAGAACCTGCGGGTGTACGAGGCCTGGGCCCGTACGGTCACGCTCCGGCGCGGCGACCGCCACCTCCTCGTCAACCCGTTCTTCCACACCTTCGGCTACAAGGCGGGCGTGCTCGCCTGCCTGCTGCACGGGGCCACGATCCTCCCCGAGCCGGTCTTCGACGCCGCGACCGTACTGGGCCGGATCCGCGACGAGCGCGTCTCCGTCCTGACCGGCGCCCCCACCCTCTTCACCTCGCTGATCCACCATCCCGAGCGGACGGCGTACGACCTGAGCTCGATGCGGATGGCGGTGACGGGCGCGGCGAACATCCCCACCGCGCTCATCGAGCAGATCAGGACGGCCCTCGGCGCGCGGAGCGTCAGCACCGCCTACGGGCTGACCGAGGCGACCGGCGTGGTCGCGATCTGCCCGCCGCACGAGTCCCCCGCGACGCTGGCCGGCACCTCCGGGACGGCGCTGGAGGGTACGGAGCTGCGGGTCGACGCGCCGCCCGGGCAGCCGGGCGAGATCCTCACCCGCGGCCACCACGTGATGCGCGGCTATCTCGACGACCCCGGGGCCACCGCCGAGGCGGTCGACGCGGACGGCTGGCTGCACACGGGGGACGTGGGCGTCCTCGACGAACGCGGCTTCCTGCGGATCACCGACCGGCTGAAGGACATGTTCGTGGTGGGCGGCTTCAACGTGTACCCGGCGGAGGTGGAGCAGGTGCTGCGCGGCCACCCCGCCGTCCTGGACGTGGCCGTCGTGGGCGTGCCCGACGCGCGGCTCGGGGAGGTCGGCGTCGCGTACTGCCGGCCAGCGGGCGGGGCTCCGATCGACGCGGCGGAGCTGACCGCGTACACGCGTGAGCGGCTGGCCAACTTCAAGGTCCCGCGGGCCTTCCGCTCCGTACCGGCGCTGCCGCACAACGCGGCGGGCAAGGTCGACAAGCACGCGCTGCGGCGCTCGGCGGGGCACATCACCACCGGATGAGGAGAGCACGAAAGTGAACGATGGAACCACCGGGTCCACCGAGTACGTCGATGTCGTCGTCGTCGGTGCGGGCGTCACCGGGCTGTACGCCGTGCACAAGCTGCGCGGTCTCGGGTACCGGGTGCGCGGCTTCGAGCACGGGGACGACGTGGGCGGCGTCTGGTACTGGAACCGCTACCCGGGCGCCCGCTGCGACGTGGAGTCCGTGGACTACTCGTACTCCTTCGACGAGGAGCTCCAGCAGGAGTGGGACTGGAGCGAGAAGTACGCCGCCCAGCCGGAGATCATCCGCTATCTGGGGCATGTCGCCGACCGCTTCGACCTGCGCCGCAGCTACGCGTTCGGCACCTCGGTGACCTCCGCCGAGCTGGACGAGGACGCACTGCGCTGGACGGTGCGCACGGACGGCGGCGAGGTGGTGTCGGCGCGGTACTGCGTGTTCGCCGTCGGCTGCCTGTCCAGTACGCACGTGCCGGACATCCCGGGAGCCGGGGAGTTCGCCGGGGTCACCTGCCACACCGGGGCCTGGCCGCACGAGGGCGTGGACTTCGACGGGCTGCGGGTGGGCGTGATCGGCACCGGGTCCTCCGGCATCCAGGCCGTCCCCCTGATCGCCGAGCGGGCGGCGCACCTCACCGTCTTCCAGCGCAGCGCCAACTTCAGCATCCCGGCGGGCAACGCGCCCCTGGACGAGGAGACGCGCCGCGGGCAGAAGGCCGGCTACGCCGAGCGGCGGCGGCTGTCCCGGCTCAGCGGCGGCGGCTCGCCGCACACGGCGCACCCGTCGGCGACGTTCGCCGTCCCGCCCGAGGAGCGACGGGCCGCGTACGAGGAGCGGTGGGCGCTCGGTGGGGTCCTGTACTCCAAGACCTTCCCGGACCAGCTCACCGACCGGGCGGCGAACGACGAGGCGCGCGCGTTCTGGGAGGGGAAGGTCCGCGCGCTCGTCGAGGACCCGGCCGTCGCCGATCTGCTGGTGCCGACGGACCATCCGATCGGCACCAAGCGGATCGTCACCGACTCGCACTACTACGAGACGTTCAACCGCGCGGACGTGCGTCTCGTGAGCCTGCGGGAGAACCCGATCGCAAGGATCGACGCCACCGGGGTCGTCCTGGCCGACGGCACCCGGGTCGAGTTGGACGCGCTCGTGTTCGCGACCGGCTTCGACGCGATGACCGGGGCGATCGACCGGGTGGACGTGCGGGGGCGGGGCGGCCGGAGTCTGAAGGAGGTGTGGGGCGAGGGTCCCCGCACCTATCTGGGCCTGGGCGTCGACGGGTTCCCGAACCTGTTCCAGCTGACCGGCGCGGGCAGCCCGTCCGTCCTGGCCAACGTGGTGCTCTGCGCCGAGCAGCACGTCGACTGGCTCGCCGACTGCCTGGGCCATCTGGACGAGCACGGCCACCGCGCGATCGAGGCCGGCGAGGAGGCCGTCGAGGAGTGGGTCGCGCAGTGCCGCGACCGGGCGGCGGCCACGTTGTACCCGGCGGCGGACTCCTGGTACCTGGGGGCCAACATCCCGGGCAAGCCGCGGGTCTTCATGCCGTTCATCGGTGGTTTCGGGGTGTACGGGGAGATCCTCGCGGACGTCGCCGCCTCGGGCTACAAGGGGTTCACGCTGATCGGCGGCTGACGCCCGCCCCGTACGAGAACGCCCGTGCGCCCCGCCCCCATCGGATCCGGTGGGGGCGGGGCGCACGGGCGTGGGCGCGCCGGTCAGTGGGCGGTGAGGGCTTCGCGCAGGGCGGCGAAGGCGGTCTCGCGGGCTTCGGCGGCGGCGGGCAGCGCGCCCGCCATGGAGAGGAAGCCGTGGAACATCCCCGCGTGGTGGTGGGCCGTCACGGGGACGCCCGCGGCGGTGAGGGCGTCCGCGTAGGCCAGGCCGTCGTCCCGCAGGGGGTCGAAGCCTGCGGTGACGAGCTGGGCGGGCGGGAGTCCGGACAGGTCGGCGCCGGCCAGCGGGGCCGCGTAGGGGCTGGTGCGGGTCGCGGGGTCGGGCAGGTAGCCGTCCCAGTACCAGCGCAGATGGTCGGCGGTGAGGAAGAGGCCCTGGGCGTTCTCCCGGTGCGAGGGGCGGGAGCGGGTGGGGTCGAGCATCGGGTAGTAGAGCGCCTGGCAGGCGATCTCGGGGCCGCCCCGGTCGCGGGCCAGCAGGGTGAGGACGGTGGCGAGGTTGGCGCCCGCGCTGTCCCCGGCGACGCCGATCCGCCGGCCCGGGTGGCTCGCCGCCGTCCAGGTCAGGGCGGTGTACGCGTCCTCGGGGGCGGCGGGGAAGGGGTGCTCGGGGGCGCGCCGGTAGTCGACGGAGACGACGACGGCCCCGGTCGCGCGGGCGAGGGAGCGGCAGAAGTCGTCGTGGCTGTCGAGGTCGCACAGGACGAAGCCGCCCCCGTGGCAGAACACGATCACGGGGGCGCTCTCGTGGACGTCCGGGTCGTAGACGCGTACGGGAACCCCGTCGGCGTCCCGGTCCGTGACGTGCGCGACGGGGAGCGGTGGCACCTCGGGCCGGGGGCGGGCGGCGAAGAAGGCGCGTACCTCGGCGATGTCGGTCATCTCCGTCGCGAGCGGCGGGAAGGCGGCGGTGGCCAGGTCGATGACGGCCTGGACCGCGGGGTCGGGACGGTTCACGCGCCGCCTCCTTTCGGGGGGAGGGCCGGCATGCGGCCGGCCGACGCACCGCCGTCGACGGCGAGTTCGGCGCCGGACAGGTAGGAGGAGTCGTCGGAGGCGAGGAAGGCGACGAGGCGGGCGACCTCCTCGGGCTCCCCGACGCGTCCCAGCGGGGTGCCGGGGTGCTCCTTGGTGCCGAGGTGGGCGGTCATGGCGGTGGCGATGGCGCCCGGGTGGACGGAGTTGACCCGGATGCCGTCGGCGCCGAGCTCCAGTGCGGCCGTCCTGGTCAGCCCGCGCAGTCCCCACTTCGCGGCGCCGTACGCCCCGTGCCCCCAGATGCCCTGGAGGCCGGCCTGCGAGGAGATGTTGACGATGGATCCGCCGCCGCCGTCCCGCATCGCGGCGGCGACGGCGCGGACGCCGAGGAACGGGCCGATCAGGTTGACCCGGAGGATCGCTTCGAGGCGGTCCGGGTCCTCCTCGGTGATGAGCGAGGTGGAGTAGATCGCGGCGTTGTTGACGAGGACGTCGAGCCGGCCGAAGGCGTCCAGGGTCGCGGCCACGGCGGCGGCCCAGGAGTCCGCGTCGGTCACGTCGTGACGTACGAAACGGGCGGCGGCGCCGAGGGCGGCGGCCGTCGCCCGCCCCTGCGGTTCCAGGACGTCGGTGAGGACGACCTTCGCGCCGAGGGCGGTGAACAGCCGGGCCTCGGCCTCGCCCATGCCGCGTGCCGCGCCGGTGACCAGCGCGACCTTTCCTGTCAGGTCGACGGGCATCAGGAGTTCTCCTCGTTCGGTCGGCGGGCCGGGCCGGTCGCCCGTGCTGCCCGCGGGTCCGGCGTACGGCGGGTCACCGGGCTCCGGCGGGGCGCGTACGGGCGATGTGGCCGGCCGCGAGCCAGCTGAAGGTCATGGCCGGGCCGATCGTCGCACCGGGGCCCGGGTACGTCTCCCCCATGACGGCGGACGCGACGTTGCCGGAGGCATAGAGGCCCTCGATGGGCGTGCCGTCCTCGCGCAGCACGCGGGCGGTGGCGTCGGTGACCAGTCCGCCCTTGGTGCCGATGTCGCCCGGGCGGACGGGGATCGCGTGGAACGGGCCCTTCTCCAGCGGCGCGAGGTTGGGGTTGGGGAGCGTCGGGTCGCCGTAGTAGCGGTCGTAGACGCTGTCGCCGCGGTGGAAGTCCTCGTCGCGGCCGGCGCGGGCGAAGCCGTTGAACCGGTCCACGGTGGCGCGCAGCCGCCCCGGGGCGACGCCGATGAGCCCGGCGAGCTCCTCGACGGTCGGGGCCTTCTTGACGAAGCCGCTCTCCAGCCACGCCTTGGGGAACGGCCGTCCCGGGAAGAGGCCCATGAAGAGGTAGCGGGACTTGGCGGTGGCGTCCAGGATCAGCCAGGACGGCACGGTGGTCGCGCCCGGCCGGTCGTGGGCGTACATGGCGTCGACGAACTCGTGGTACGGGGCCGCCTCGTTGGCGTAGCGCTCCCCCGCCGCGTCGACGATCACCATGCCGGGGATGCCGCGGTCGGCGACGAGGAAGAACGGCTTCCCGTCGGGAGGCACCACGGAGGGGGCGCCCCAGACCCGGTCCATCAGGTCGGTCGCGGCACCGAGGGCCTCGGCCGGCTCCAGGGCGTCGCCGGTCTGCCCGTCGGAGGCGGAGCTCCACTCGGTGGAGGTGGGCGCCGGCAGGTGCTTCTCGCGGAGCCGCTGGTCGTGCGAGAAGCCTCCGGAGGCGAGGACGACGCCGCCGGTCGCCCGGACGGCGAGCGGGCGGCCGCCCCTGGTGATCCGAACGCCGGTGACCCGGCCGTCCTCCGTGACGAGTCCGGTCAACGGGGCGGAGAGCCACAGGTCGGCGCCGAGGGTGTCCAGGGAGTGCCGCATGCGGGCGATGAGCGCCTCGCCGAGGGAGAGCGGCTCGCGGCCGGTGAGGCGGGCCCCGACCGCCTGGGCGCCGACCTTGAGGGCGGTGCGGCGGCCGGCCCAGGTGCGTCCGACCATGTTCAGCTGCCGGAAGTCCTTGGAGGTGATGGTGAGGCCGTAGGTGGGCAGCCCGGCGCGGCGCATGGTGGCGCGCTGTTCGGGGCCCAGCTTCCTGAAGTCGAAGACCTGCGGTTCGACGGAGCGGCCCTGCGGGTAGCCGCCGAGCCGCTCCGGGTAGTAGTCGGAGTAGCCGGGCGTGTAGACGAACCGGACGGCCGTGCGGTCGTGGAACTCCCGCACCATCCGGGGTCCGTGGGTGAGGTAGGCGTCCTTGCGCTCGGCGGGGACCCGGTCGCCGACCGTGGCGTCGAGGTAGGCGCGGGCCTTCTCGGGGGTGTCGCCGAGCCCGGCGGCGTCCAGGTGGAAGTTGCCCGGGACCCAGATCGCGCCGCCGGACAGGGCGGTCGAGCCGCCGTAGACCTCGGTCTTCTCCACCACCAGGGCGGTCAGTCCGCGCAGCCGGGCGGTGATGGCCGCGGCCAGGCCGGCGGCGCCGGAGCCGACGACCACCACGTCGTAGGTGCGGTCCCACTGGTCGTTCATCGCGTCCTCCTGGTCGTGTGGGGTGGGTCGGCGGCCGGGGCGGGCCGTCCCCCGCCCCGGCCGCCGGGTCAGCGCGCGGTGATCCGCGCGTCGGTGAGGACCGGCGCGTCCGCGCGCTCGGCCGCGGTGGCCGTCAGGCGGTATCCGTCGGGGGTGTCCCAGACGCGCAGCCGCAGGGTCTCGCCGGGGAAGAAGACTCCGGCGAAACGGGTGCGGCAGGCGGCGACCGCGCTCGCGTCGGCGTCGAGCAGGCGGTCGGTGACGGCCTTGAGCGCCATCCCGAAGGAGCAGAGCCCGTGCAGGATGGGGCGGTCGTGGCCCGCGCGCCGGGCGGCGGCGGGGTCCGCGTGCAGCGGGTTCCGGTCGCCGGTGAGCCGGTAGAGCAGGGCCTGCTGACGGAGCGTCGGGATCTCGGCCACCAGATCGGGCGCCCGGTCGGGGGCGGGCAGGCGCTCGGAGGGGCCGCGGTCGCCGCCGAAGCCGCCCTCCCCGTGCACGAAGATCTGGTTGCGCTGGGTGATCAGCGGCTCGCCGTCCGGGCCGAGGAGGGTGGATTCCTGGACGAGGACAGCGGCCTTGCCCTTGTCGTGGACGGCCACCGCCCGGGTGACGGCGGTCGCCCGGGCGGCGGCGGGCAGCGGGCGGTGCACCGTGACCTCCTGGCCGCCGTGCAGGACCTGCGCCAGGTCGATGTCGACGCCCGGCAGGTCGAAGACCTGGAAGCCGACGCCGCCGGTGCCGCCAGCGACGAGGCCGAAGGTGGGCAGGACCTGGAGGCCCCGCTCGTGTCCTTCGTAGGTGTACCGCAGTTCGCGCGGGTCGTTCTCGGGCACGCCCGCGCCGAGCGCCAGGTGGTAGAGCCGTACGTCGTGCTCGTCCCACCTGACCTCGGTGCGCACCGGCGGTGCGGCGAGCGCCTTCTCCACGTCGAGGGGCATCAGAACGCGCCCACGGCGTAGCGGCTGCGGAAGAACAGCAGCGGCCGGGCGTCCTCGCCGACGTCGAGCGCCACCACGTGCGCGGTGACCAGATGGTGGTCCCCCGCCTCGTACACGGCCTGGAGCTCGCACTCCACGTGGGCCAGTGCTCCGTCGACGCGCACGGTGCCGTGCTCGCCGGCGGTCCACGGGATCCCGGCGAACTTGTCGGGGCCGCTACGGCCGAGCGCCGCGCAGGTGGCCTGCTGGTCCTCGGCGAGGATGTTGACGCAGAAGCGGCCGGTCCGCTCGATCCTGGGCCAGCTGGTGGAGTTCCGGCCGACGGCCAGCATGACCAGCGGCGGGTCGAGGGAGAGCGAGGCGAAGGACTGGCAGGCGAAGCCGACGGGCTCCATGGTGTCGGCGTCCAGCGTCGCCACCACCGTGATGCCGCTGGCGAAACGGCCGAGGACGTCCCGGAACTCGGAGGGTGCGATCAGCCGTTCCACTGGTGGCCCCAGAAGCTGTCGGCGGTGATCTCCTTCGCGACCCAGGTGGCCGGGTCGACGAGGAGGCCGTCCCAGCCGTACTCGACCTGGAAGCCGCCGGGCGCCTGGGCGTAGAAGGACACCATGCGGTCGTTGGTGTGGCGGCCGAGGCTGGACGCGATGGGGATGCCCGCGGCGTGCGTACGGTCGAGACAGCGGCCCACGTCGTCGAGGGTCTCCAGCTCGACCATGAAGTGCACGATGCCGGGGGGCAGCGCGCCCGGGTAGAGGCCGAGGCTGTGGTGGCGGCGGTTCGGGCTGAGGAAGTGCATCCAGTGGAAGTCCCGCTGCTCGACGGCGGTCGGGACGGCCTGCGGGGGCAGCTTCATCGAGTCGCGCAGCTGGAAGCCGAGCAGGTTCTCGTAGAAGTCGAGCGCCGCCTCGATGTCCGGCACGGGGAGCACGACGTGGCCGAGGCCCAGGTCTCCGGTGACGAAGCGATTGCCGTACGGGGTACCGAGCGCGGTGTGGTCCTCCGCCTGGCCCCAGTAGATCTCCAGGGGGTTGCCGCCGGGGTCCGTCACGTGGATCAGGCCCTGGACGCGGCGCTCGGCCAGTTCGGCGGGGTCGGCCGCCTTGACGGCGATCCCGGCCGCCTCCAGTTCCTCGGCGGCGCGGGCGAGCGCGGCGGCGTTCGCCACCTCCCAGCCGGCCGCGAGGAGCCGGTCGTGCTCGCCCGCCTGGATGACGATGCGGTAGGCGCGGTCGTCCAGGCGGAGGCAGAGGGTGTCCTCGGTGGTGCCGGATGCCTCGACCATGCCGAGGACGTCGAGGGCGTAGCGGCGCCACTCGTCCAGGGTGGCGGTCTCCAGGCGCAGGTAGCCGAGAGCACGGATGTCCATGGTGCGCACCTGTTCTGTGGAAGGTTCGGTGGGGTGGGGCGGGTCTGATGGGGTGGGGCGCCGGGTGGTTCAGCGGGGGGCGGCGCCGGGGGCAGCAGGATGCTCAGTGGGAGAAGAAGTCGACGGCGAGGCGGTTGAACTCGTCGGCCCGCTCGGTCTGGGCCCAGTGGCCGCAGTGCGGGAAGACGTGCAGGCGGGCGTCGGGGATGGTCTTGAGGGCGACCAGCGCGCCGTCGAGGGGGTTGACGCGGTCCTCGCGGCCCCAGGTGAGGAGCACCGGGTGGGTGATCCGGTGGGCCTCGCGCCAGAGCATGACGTCCTCGGCCCAGGCGGGGTCGGCGAACGAGGCCGCCATGCGGGCGCTGCCGAGCCGGGTGTCGGGGTCGGTGGCCGAGGCCCAGCGTTCCTCGACGAGTTCGTCGGTGACGATCGACTGGTCGTAGGCCATGACGCCCAGGAAGGCGCGGAGCCGTTCCCTGGTCGGCTCGGGCGTGGTGTTGAACTCGAAGAGCCGCTTGATGCCCTCGGTCGGGTCGGGGGCGAAGAGGTTGACGGAGACGCCGCCGGGGCCCATGAGGAGCAGCTTGCCGACCTTGTCCGGGTGGTTCAGGGCCATGCGCACGGCGGTGCCGCCGCCGAGCGAGTTGCCGATGAAGTGCGCCCGATCGATGCCCAGTTCGTCCATCAGGGCGGCGACGGCGTGCGCGCTGAAGCTGAAGTAGTCCCGGTCGGGTGCCGGCTTGTCCGAGCGGCCGAAGCAGGGCTGGTCGACCAGGAGCGTGCGGAAGTGCGCCGCGAAGACGGGGAGGTTGCGGCCGAAGTTGCTCCAGGCGGAGGCGCCGGGACCGCCGCCGTGCAGCATGATCACGACCGGGGTGTCGGCGTGCCCGCCTGCGGGGGCGGCCTCGTGGTAGTGGAGGGTGAGCCCGGCCGCCTTGGCGGTGCGGGAGGTCGACTCGTACGTGAGCTCTGTCATCGTCGGCGCCTCTCAGGCCATGGTGTCGTGGATGTCGAGGCCGAGCGCGGACTGCCCGTACATGACGAGGGCGCGCTCGGGGTCGTTGGCGGCGTGACCGCGGCCGGTGTGGGCGTCGCGCCAGGCGCGCTGGAGGAGGCCGGGTCCGGTGCGCATCGCGCTGCCGCCGGAGTTCTCCATCAGCAGGTCGACCGCCGCGACGGCGCGTTCGGTGGCGAGCACCTGGTCGCGGCGGGTGCGCGTGCGCAGCTCCATGGGGATCGCCTCGCCGCGCGTGGCGAGCGCGTACATCTCGCCCATGTTGCGGGTCAGTTGCAGCCAGCTCGCGTCGATGTCACTGGCGGCGCGGGCGATGCGGACCTGCGCGAAGGGGTCCTCGGCGACCTTCTGCCCGTACGAGACGCGGATCCGCTGCCGGGTGGCCTCGGCGTACGACTCGTAGGCGCCCTCGGCGATACCCACGATGGGGGTGCTGATGGTGGTGGTGAACACGCCCGCGTACGGCAGCCGGTACAGCGGCTCGGGGTTGATCTCGTGGCCGGGCACCTCCAGGGCGGTGACCGGGCCGAAGCTCAGGGCGCGGTGCTCGGGGACGAAGGCGTCCTCGACGACGACGTCGTTGCTGCCGGTGCCGCGCAGGCCGACGGTGTCCCACACGTCGTCCACGCGGTAGGCGGTCCGGGGGATCAGGAAGGCCCGCATGTCGACCGGGTTGCCCTCGCCGTCGGTGACGAGGCAGCCGAGGAGGGCCCACTGGGCGTGGTCGCAGCCGGAGGAGAAGTGCCACCGGCCGGAGAGCCGGAAACCGCCGCCGTCGACGGCGGTGGCCTTGCCGGTGGGGGCGTACGAGGAGGCGATCCGGGTCTTGGGGTCCTGCCCCCACACCTCCTGCTGGGCGCGGGGGTCGAACAGGGCGACGTGCCAGGGGTGGACGCCGACCACGGAGGCGACCCAGCCGGTGGAACCGCACGCCTTGGCGATCTCCTTGACCGCCGTGTAGAAGAGCACCGGGTCGGCCGCTCGGCCGCCGAAGGCCCGCGGCTGGAGCAGCTGGAAGAAGCCGGTGTCCTCCAGCTCCTTGACGGAGAGGTCGGGCACCCGGCGCAGCGCCTCGGCCTCGGCCGCGCGCTCGCGCAGGGCGGGGGCCAGGTCACGGATGGCTGCCAGGACGTCATCGGCCATGGGGCATCCCCTTTCGGGTCGTGGTGGGGGAATGCCAGGACCGTACGGGGTGCCGTCCGGCGGCGAAATGCGCTGCTCCCACTGAGCGGGAAGGGTCAGCGGGGGGCGGGGCGGGGCGGAGGGGGCAGGGCGGCGGGGCTGGTCCGCCGGAGTCGGCAGAGCGCGGCGCGGTCAGCAGTGCCCGAGGTGGGCGGCACGACTCGACACGGGCGGCAGAACCCGGCGTCCGGAGCGGTGGCCCTGCCCGCCCGCCAGGGGTCTGCCGGTCGCCGCCGGGGCGGCGGTCGCCGGGTCAGAGCATGGGGTCGTGGACGTCCATGCCGAGGGCGTCCTGGGCGTACAGGACCAGCGCCCGGTCCACGTCGTTGGCCGCCTGGCGGCGGCCGGTGTGCAGGTCGCGCCAGGCCCGCTGAAGGACGTCGTCGCCGACGTTCAGCGGTCCGCGGCCGGCGTTCTCCATGAGCAGGTCGACGGCGGTCAGCGCGCGTTCGGTGGCGAGCACCTGGTCGCGGCGGGTGCGGGCGCGCAGCTGCTTCGGGATCTCCGTGCCGCTCCGGGCGAGCGCGTACAGCTCCGCGATGTTGCGGGCGAGCGGGAGCCGGGCGGCGTCGATCTCGCCGGCCGCCCGGGCGAGGCGCACCTGGGCGAAGGGGTCCTCGGCGACCCGCCCGCCGGGCGCGGCCCGCAGGCGCGCGCGGGCGGCGGCGACCTGGTCCTCCTGGGCGCCCTCGGCGATGCCGACCATCGCGGTGGAGACGGCGGTGGTGAAGACGGCCGCGTACGGCAGCCGGTACAGCGGGTCGGGGTGGACCTCGTGCCCGGGGCAGCGCAGCGCGGTCACCGGGCCGTAGCCGAGCGTCCGGTGGGCGGGGACGAAGGCGTCCTCGACGACGAGGTCGTTGCTGCCGCTGCCGCGCAGGCCGACCGTGTCCCACACGTCGTCGACGCGGTAGTCGGCGGACGGTACGAGGAAGGTGAGCATGTCCACCGGCCGGTCCTCGCCGTCGGTGACGAGGCCGCCGAGCAGTGCCCATCGGGCGTGGTCGCAGCCGGCCGAGAATTGCCACCGGCCGGAGAGCCGGTAACCGCCGTCGACGGGCGTGACCTTGCCGGTGGGGGCGTGGGAGGAGCAGATCCGGGCGGAGCCGTCCGCGCCCCAGACCTCCTCCTGCGCCCTGGGGTCGAACTGGGCCACGTACCAGGGGTGGACGCCGAGGAACGCCGCCGCCCAGCCGATCGATCCGCAGGCCTTGGCGATCTCGTGCACGGCGGCGTAGAAGACGGCGGGGTCGGCGGCGAGTCCGCCGTACGTCCTGGGCCGCAGCAGCCGGAAGAAGCCGGCGCCCTCCAGTTCCTCGACGGAGCCGCCGGGCACCCGGCGCAGCGCCTCCGCCTCGGGCGCGCGCTCGCGCAGGGCGGGGGCGAGGGCGCGGACCGCCGCGAGCACCTCGTCGTCGCGCATGGGCGCCCCTCTCGGGTTCCGGTCCGGTTCCGCCGTGACGAGAGGCAACCTACGCGTTACTGTTCCGAGACGGAACTCCCCCTTCCCAGTGCCTGTCATCCTCTGGCAATCTCCACGCAATACCGGAGATTACGGACTCGGCGAGGGCCCTTCGGCTGTGCCGTCCGTGTGGGAGGTGCCGATGACGACGAGTGCGGTCGAGCCTGTCGAGGCCGGGATGCCGCCGCTGTCCCTGCTGGAGAAGGCGGCGAAGGTGCTGAGCGCCTTCGAGAGCGCGGGGCCCCGGCTCACCCTGACCGAGGTCGTGCAGCGCTCGGGCATCCGCCGGTCCTCCGCGCACCGCATCCTCGACCAGCTGGTGCAGTTGCGCTGGCTGGAGCGCGAGGGCCGCGACTACCGGCTGGGCATGGGCATGCTGGAGCTCGGGGCGATGGCCTCGCACCACAACCGGCTCCGCCGGGCCGCCCTGCCGCATCTGCACGCGCTGCACGAGTCCACCGGGCATCTGGTGCACCTCACGGTGCTCGACGGCTCCGAGGTGGTCTATCTGGAGCGGATCGGCGGGTCGGACGACTCCGTCGTGCCCTCGCGCACGGGCGGCCGGCAGCCGGCGTACTGCACGGCCTCCGGCAAGGCGATCCTCGCCTTCGGCGACGGCGCGCCGGTGGACCGGGTGATACGCGACGGACTGCGGCCGCGCACCCCGCGCACCCTCACCCGCCCCGAGTCCTTCCGCCGCGAGCTGGCGATCACGCGGGAGCGCGGCGTGGCCTTCGACCACGAGGAGGGGTACCGGGGCGTCTTCTGCGTGGCCGCTCCGCTGCGCGGCGCCGGCCGGGCCATCGCCGCGATCTCGGTGAGCGGTCACGGTGTGCACCGGGAGATGGAACGGCTCGCCCCGGCCGTGCGCGGCTGCGCGCGGGCGGTGTGGCAGGCCATGTTCGGGCCGGGGCGGGCGTCGGAGCGGCGCGCCCGGCCGGCCGGTTCGGAGGCCGCGGCGGGGCTCTCGCAGCCGTCGATGGACAACATGATGACCTGGCTGCGGTTCAGCGACTGGATGTGACGCGGCCGTCCCCGGCGGACCGGTACGGGTCCGCCGGGGACGGCCGGGGGGTGCCCGGCTCTCGCCGTCAGGAGTAGGTGATCTCGACCCGGTCGGTGAGCGGGAGCGCCTGGCAGGCCAGGACGTACCCGTCGGCGAGGTCCCGCTCGTCCAGGACGTCGTTGCGGACCATCGTGACCTCTCCCTTCACGACCCGGCAGGTGCAGGCGCTGCAGGCGCCCTCGCGGCAGGAGTACGGGGCGTCCACGCCCGCGGCCAGGAGCGCGCCGAGCAGCGTGGCCTTCGCGGGCCAGGCGACCGTGTGGGTCGCGCCGTCGAGTTCGACCTCGGCCGTGCCGCCGCCCTCGGCCGCGGTGCCCGGCGGCACCGCCGGAGCGTCGAAGACGTCCGCGCCGAGGGAGAAGAAGCGTTCCCGGTGGATCCGGGCTCCGGGTACGCCGAGCGTGCGCAGGGCCTGCTCGACGGCGTCCATGAGCGGCTGCGGGCCGCACACGAACGCCTCCGCCTCACGGCCGGCGTACGGCGCGAGCGCGGCGGCGAGCCGGTCCACGGCGGGCAGGCCCTGGAGCGACTCCAGCCAGTGGAGCACGAGCAGCCGGTGCGGATGGGCCTGGGCCAGCGCCCGCAGTTCGTCGCGGAAGACGACCGATGCCTCGTCGCGGTTGGCGTACAGCAGCACCACCCGGCCCCGGCCGGCGGCCAGGGCGGATTTGGCGATCGACAGGACCGGGGTGATGCCGCTCCCCCCGGCGACGAGCAGCAGGTCGCCGTCGAGGGAGTCCGGCGTGAAGGTGCCGGCCGGGGGCAGCGCCTCCAGCTCGTCGCCGGCCGCCAGCCGGTCGCAGACCCAGTTCGACCCGTACCCGCCGGCGACGCGTTTGACGGTGATCTTCAGGGGCTCGCCGGTGTGCGGCGAGCTGGCGAGGGAGTAGCAGCGGGCGGCCGGGCGCCCGTCCGCGCCGGGCAGTTTCAGGGTGAGGAACTGCCCGGGGCGGTACGTGAATCGCTCCGCGCTCTCGGGTGCCGGCCGGAGCACCAGGGAGCGCGCGTCCGCCGTCTCGACGATGACCTCGACGACGCGCAGCCGGTGGGTACGGGTCCCGGTCGTGGGCTCAGGCATGGGGGGCCTCCGGGGAGCCGGGGCCCGGGAAACCCGGATCATGGGTGCCCGACCCCGGGGAGCCGGGATCGAGGCGGCCGGAAACCGCAAGGCCCGCATCGAGGCTGCCGATCGTCAAGGTGCCGTCCTCGGCCGCGCGGTCGATGCTCGCCCGCAGGGCCGCGCAGGTGCGCATCCGGGCGGTGGTCACGCCGGGGCGTACCCGGTCGCGGAACTCCGCGCAGGCGACGGCGGCGTCGGCCGTCCACTGGACGGAGGTGTGGGCGACGCTGAACTTCTCGCACAGGACCTGGTTGCCGCAGGCCGCGCACTCCACCGCTCGCATGTCAGGCTCCGGTTCCCGTCTCCGCCGCGCGGCGCGCGAGGTTCTCCTCGACCTCGGCGCGCCAGGCCGTGTTGGCGCGCCTGGTGTCGATCTCGAACTCGAAGCGGCGGGTCATCTCGTCCTTGACGTCGGCGACGTCGACGTAGAACTGCTCGTACCAGCGGCGCAGTTGGTAGACGGGACCGTCCTCCTCGGTGAGGAGGGGGTTGTCGATCCGGGTCTTGTTCCGCCAGATCTCCACGTCCTGCTCGAAACCGACGGTGGCGCCCTCGGCGGTGAGCCGTGCGGCGTCGGCGGCCTGTTCGTCCGTCATGCCGGGCAGCCGCTTCACGATCGCCCCGTACTGGAGTAGGAAGCTGTTCGCGTCGATCGGGTAGTGGCAGTTGATCAGGACGATCTCCATCTCCGCGCCGCCGCCGACGTCGCTGTAGAGGTGGTCGATCATGTAGGAGGGGCCGTGGTAGGAGGCGTCGGAGCGCAGCCGGCCGGAGCTGAGGGTGCCCAGTTCCATGTCCGCGCGGGGGCTGCTCTCCATGTACTGGGTGGCGACGTGGCCGTCGAAGATGTTCTTGAAGTACTCGGGGAAGGCGTAGTGCACGTAGTAGAAGTGCGCCATGTCGACCACGTTGTCGACGATCTCGCGGCAGTTGGCGCCCTCGACCCGGAGGGTCTTCCAGGTCCAGTCGCTCCACTGGTCGGCGTCCGGGCCGTGGACGCCCGCGATCTCGGGGACGGTCACCTCGGGGGGCGGCGGGTTGCCCTCCGGGTCGTTCCAGACGAAGAGCTGTCCGTTGCGCTCCAGGGCGAGCCAGGCGCGGGTCCGGGCGCGTGGCGGGACCCGGCGGGCGTACGGGATGCCGGCGCAGCGGCCGTCGCCCGACCAGCGCCAGTCGTGGAAGGGGCAGGCGACGGCGTCGCCCTTGAGGGTGCCCTGGGCGAGGTTGCCGCCCATGTGCGGGCAGTAGGCGTTCAGGACGTGGAGCTGTCCGTCGTCCTGGCCCTGGAAGACCACCAGCTTGGTGCCGAACGCCTCGATCTCGTGGGGCTTCCCGTCCTTGAAGCCCTCGGCGAGGCCGAGGCAGTGCCAGCCCCGGGCGAAGCGGGCCGGCGGCCTGCCCGTGTCGATGACCCGGACCTCGTCGTTGAGAGCAGTCATCTCGTCCCTCCTGGTTTCTGTGGTGTCACTTCCGGCTGTCACTTCTGTGCGGCGAGTTCCACGGCGATGTCGATGAGCTGGTCCTCCTGGCCGCCGACCAGGCGGCGTTCGCCGGCGCGCAGGAGGATCTCGGCGCTAGAGACGCCGTACCGCTCGGCCTGCCGGTAGGCGTGCTTGAGGAAGCTGGAGTAGACGCCGGCGTGGCCCATCAGGAGGGCGAGCCGGTCGAGCCGGCACTCCTCGTCCATGACGGGCCGGACCACGTCCTCGGCGGCGTCGATGATCTTCAGCACGTCGATGCCGGTACGGATCCGCATCTTGGCGCAGACCGCGACCAGGGCCTCGACGGCGGTGTTGCCCGCGCCTGCGCCGAGCCGGCGGGTGGAGCCGTCGATCTGCAGGGCTCCGGCCTTGATCGCGGCGATGGAGTTGCCGGTGCCGAGGGCCAGGTTCTCGTGCCCGTGGAAGCCGACCTGGGCGTCGTCGCCGAGCTCCGCCACCAGGGCCTCGACCCGGGCGGTGACGTCGTCCATGACCATCGCGCCGGCCGAGTCGACCACGTACACGCACTGGCAGCCCGCGTCGGCCATGATCCTGCCCTGCCGCGCCAGGTTCTCGGGGCTCGTGGAGTGGGCCATCATCAGGAAGCCGACGGTCTCCAGGCCCATGTCCCGGGCGAGCCGGAAGTGCTGCTCGGCGATGTCGGCCTCGGTGCAGTGGGTGGCGATGCGGCAGATGCTGGCGCCGTTCCCCTGGGCGGCCCGGATGTCGTCCTTGACGCCCAGTCCGGGGAGCATGAGGAAGGCGATCCTCGCCCGGCGCGCGGTGTCCACCGCGACCTTGATGAGTTCCTGTTCGGGGGTCTTGGAGAAGCCGTAGTTGAACGAGGATCCGCCGAGCCCGTCGCCGTGGGTCACCTCGACGACCGGGACGCCGGCCTCGTCGAGGGCGGCGACGACCGACCGTACGTCCTCGGCGGTGAACTGGTGCCGCTTGGCGTGCGAGCCGTCGCGCAGCGAGGAGTCGGTGATGCGGATGTCGAGGGTGTCCGAGTAGGGCATGCGATGCGCTCCTTACGCGCCCGGGGCGAGGAGCGCCCGGGCGAACTCCTCGCCGACCTTGGTGGCGGCGGCGGTCATGATGTCGAGGTTTCCGGCGTAGGGCGGCAGGTAGTCGCCCGCGCCCTCCACCTCCAGGAAGATCGCGACGCGGGCCGTCCCGCCGTTCTCCTGGCTCGGGTCGTCGAACTGCGGCTCGGCGCGCAGCCGGTAGCCGGGGACGTAGGCGGCGACCTGGTCCGCGATCTCCTTGACGGAGAGCGCGATGGCGGAGCGGTCGGCGTCCTCGGGGATGGCGCAGAAGACGGTGTCGCGCATGATGACGGGCGGGTCGGCCGGGTTGAGGATGATGATGGCCTTGCCGCGCCCGGCGCCGCCGATGGTCTCGATGCCGCGGGCGGTGGTGCGGGTGAACTCGTCGATGTTCGCGCGGGTGCCGGGGCCGGCCGAGACGGAGGCCACCGAGGCGACGATCTCCGCGTACGCCACGGGGACGACGCGGGAGACCGCGTACACCATGGGGATGGTGGCCTGTCCGCCGCAGGTGATCATGTTGACGTTGGGCTGGTCGAGGTGTGCGCGGAGGTTGGCGGGCGGGACGACGGCGGGGCCGACGGCGGCCGGTGTCAGGTCGACGGCCTTGATGCCGAGTTCCGCGTAGCGGGGGGCGTTGGCCCGGTGGACGGAGGCGCTGGTGGCCTCGAAGACGATGTCGGGGCGCTCGTCCTGGGCGAGCAGCCAGTCGACGCCTTCGGGGCTGGCCTCCAGGCCGGCCCGGGCGGCGCGGGCGAGGCCCTCGCTCCCGGGGTCGACGCCGATCATCCAGCGGGGTTCGACGTGTGCGGAGCGCAGGAGCTTGTACAGCAGGTCGGTGCCGATGTTGCCGGAGCCGACGATGGCGGCGGTCGCCTTGGTCTTGATGGTCATGATCACCTCAGATGAACGAGAGGGAGACGGAGCCGAGGCCGGTGAATTCGGCGGTGAAGGTCGCCCCGGCGGCCACGTCCACGGCCCGGGTGCACGAGCCGGGCAGTACGAGGTGCCCCTTCTTCAGGGGTACGCCGAAGCGGGCGACGGTACGGGCGAGCCAGGCGACGGAGCGGGCCGGGTCGCCGAGGACGGCGTCGCTGCGGCCCTCGGCGAGGAGCTCGCCGCCGCTCGTGAGGCGGGCGTCGATCGCCGTGAGGTCGAGCTCGCGGGGGTCGCGGCCCTCGCCGATGACGTATCCGGCGGAGGAGGCGTTGTCCGCGATGGTGTCGGCGATCGTGATCCGCCAGTCCCGGATCCTGCTGTCGATCAACTCCAGGGCGGGTACGACGCGTTCGGTGGCGGCGAGGACGTCGGCCGGGGTGCAGGTGCCGCCCGGCAGGTCGTCGCCGAGGACGAAGCCGACCTCGACCTCGACGCGGGGGTGGCAGTAGCCGGCGGTGGGGACGGGGACCTCGGGGCGGAGCTCCATGTCCTGGAGCAGGTGGCCGTAATCCGGCTCGTCGACGCCCATCATCCGCTGCATGACCGGCGACGACAGACCGACCTTGTGCCCGCGCACCTCCGCCCCGGCCGCGAGGCGGTGCCGGATGTTGACGAGCTGGATCTCGTACGCGTCCTCCGCGTCGATGCCGGGGAAGGCGTCGGTCAGCGGCGCGATCGGGCTGACACCGTGTTCGGCGGAGCGCAGCAGCTCGGCCGCCGCGTGTCTCTGGCGGTCCGTGAGCATGACGGGTCCTCCTGGGGGCGGTTGGGGGCTGTGCGGCGAGGCCGAGGCTAGGGCGGGGGTGTGGGGGGCGGGGAGCGCCGGTTCCCGGTGAGCGGGAAAGGGGGCGCGGGCCTGGCGGCTGGCGGCGCGGCGTTGGGGCCCGGGCGGCCGCGGGGCCGCTCTGCCATGAGCCTCCGTCGCGGGGGCCGGGGCTCGCCTCGTGGCCCGCTTCGGGAGCCGCCACCTGTGGCATGTGGACCCGCTACGGAGGCCCACCCCTGGAGCCGCCTCGCTGCCCAGGGCCGCTGCGGAAGCCCGCGGCGCTCGCAGCCGGTGCCGCCGGGCTCCCCAGGCTCGCCGCGGGGCTCCCCCCAGGAGCCTCCGCCGCGGGATCGTCGCCAGTGGCCGGTGCCTGAATCCGGGCCCGCACCCGCCAGACAGCACGCGTGGCCTCGCCAGCGCCCGTACGGGGACCTCCGCCCGCCCCGGCGTGGGGCCCGTGCCCGCTCGCGTGGGTCACCCATGCCTCTCCGAGCCCGCCCTCCCGCGTGGGCACCACCACGCCGGTGTTGGCCCGCGCCCGTGCGCACTCCCACCCCTGTGGCGCCGCTGCGCCATGCGGACCCGCCCCCCGTGTGGGCAATCGTCCCGCAGGGCGGGACGGGTGGGCACACGGGACGGCGCCCATTGCGGCGCCTCCGCTCCCAGTGCCTCGGCCCGCACCACCAGCGAGCCGCACCAGGGGGCGGGGCTACAGGCGCGGAAGCCTAGGCCCGGCAAGGGGCGCCGTCCCGTTGTGCCCACCCGTTCCGCCCCAGCGGAACGAATGCCCACAACGGGGTGGGCGGCGGACCCGGATCGCCCCCCGTCGGCGGAACGCAGGGCCACAACGGGGCGGGCGCCACGCGGGGTGGGCACCGCCCCCGGCGGGGCGGGGTCACCACGGCGGCGCGGGGGGCGCCAGGGCCGGGGCCGGCCCCAGTCGCCCCGGTCCGGACGCGGGCGCCGTCAGTGGCTGCCGTATACCGGGTGCGGGGGTTGGGATTCCGCGAGGAGTTTGAGGGTGGTTTCGCCGGCTTCTGTCGGGGTCCAGCGGGCGGCCTTGTCGGCTGTCGGGCCGGGGCGCCAGCCCTCCATGACGGTGATGCGGCCCGCCTCGGCCTCGAAGACGCGGCCGGTGACCCCGGTCGAGGCGGTGGAGCCCAGCCAGACGACGAGGGGGGAGACGTTCTCCGGGGCCATGGCGTCGAAGGCCGTGCCTCCGGGCGCGGCCATCGTCTCGGCGAAGGTCTGCTCGGTCATCCGGGTCCGGGCGGCCGGGGCGATCGCGTTGACCTGGACGCCGTAGCGGGCCATCTCGGCCGACGCGACGAGGGTGAGGCCGACGATCCCCGCCTTGGCGGCGGCGTAGTTGCCCTGCCCGACGCTGCCGAGGAGCCCGGCTCCGGAGCTGGTGTTGACCACCCGCGCCTCGGGCGTACGCCCGGCCTTGGCCTCGGCCCGCCAGTACGCGGCGGCGTGCTTGAGCGGCAGGAAGTGGCCCTTGAGGTGGACGCGCATGACGGCGTCCCAGTCGTCCTCGTCGAGGTTGACCAGCATGCGGTCGCGCAGGAATCCGGCGTTGTTGACGAGGGTGTCGAGGCGGCCGAACGCGTCCAGCGCGGTGGCGACGAGCGAGGCGGCGCCGTCGGCGGTGGCGATGTCGCCGCCGTGGGCGACCGCCTCGCCGCCCGAGGCCGTGATCTCGTCGACGACCTGCTGGGCGGGCCCGGCACCGCCTCCGGTGCCGTCCAGGCCGACGCCGAGGTCGTTGACGACGACCCGGGCGCCCTCGGCGGCGAAGGCGAGCGCGTGCGCGCGGCCGAGACCGCGGCCGGCGCCGGTGACGATCACGACGCGTCCGTTGCAGAGTCCTGTCATGGCGGGTGCCTTTCGGTGAGGGGCGAGGGAGGGGTCAGTGGTTGGCTGTCGCCGCGTCGAGGAAGGCGGGACGTTCGCCGCCTCCGTGTACGAGCAGCTCGGCGCCGCTGATGTACGCGGCCCGGTCGGAGGCGAGGAACACGCAGGCGTCGCCGAGGTCGGCGGGCTCGGCGAGCCGGCCGAGCGGCACGGTGCGGCCGACGGCGGCGATGCCGTCCTCGTCGCCGTAGTGCAGGTGGGACAGTTCGGTGCGCACCATGCCGGGGACGAGGGTGTTGACCCGTACCAGCGGGGCCCATTCCACCGCCATGGACCGGGCGAGGTTGCCCAGGCCCGCCTTGGCGGCTCCGTAGGCCGCGCTGCCGGGTGAGGGCCGGGTGCCGCTGACGCTGCCGATCATGATGATGGCTCCGCCCCCGCGCTGATGCCGCATCACCTCGTACGCGGCGAGGGAGGCGGTCAGGGGTGCGACGAGGTTCAGTTCGACGACCCGGGCGTGCTGTTCGGCGGCACCGTCGCCGAGCAGGCGGAACGGGGTTCCTCCGGCGTTGTTGACCAGGACGTCCAGCCGTCCGTGGTCGTCGCGCACCCGGCGGAAGAAGTCCGTGACGGCGGGCGGGTCGCGCAGGTCGACGGGGAGGAAGCGGGCGGTGCGCCCGGCGGCCTCCACGGGCTTGTCGGGGGGCCGTCGCGCGCAGGTCACGACCTCCGCCCCGGCTTCGAGCAGGGCTGCGGCGATCCCGGCGCCGACGCCCCGGGTGCCGCCGGTGACGACGGCGACGGATCCCGACAGGTCGATGGTGACGGACAAGGTGCACCTCCCGCAGCGCGCGAACCGCTGCTATCTTCCACCTAACAAACGTTTGGTGGAAAGGTAGCTGATCTGCTCATGGGTGTCTCCACCTCCGCCCCGGACAAGGGCATCGCCGTCGTCACCGTCGATTTCCCACCGGTCAACGCCCTTCCCGTACAGGGCTGGTACGACCTGGCCACCGCAGTGCGCGCCGCCGGGGCCGATCCCGAGGTGCGCTGCGTCGTGCTCACTGCGGCGGGGCGCGGCTTCAACGCGGGCGTCGACATCAAGGAGATCCAGCGCACGGCCGGGCACGACGCCCTCCTGGGCGCCAACCGCGGCTGCTACGCGGCCTTCGCCGCCGTCTACGACTGCGAGGTGCCCGTGGTCGCCGCTGTGCACGGCTTCTGTCTCGGCGGCGGCATCGGCCTGGTCGGCAACGCCGACGTGATCGTCGCCTCCGAGGACGCGACCTTCGGCCTGCCTGAGCTGGACCGGGGCGCCCTCGGCGCGGCCACGCACCTGGCCCGGCTCGTCCCGCAGCAGCTGATGCGGGCCCTGTACTACACCTCGCGCACGGTCACCGCCGAGGAGCTGCACCGGCACGGCTCGGTCTGGCGGGTCGTCCCGCGCGAAGGGCTCCTGGACGCCGCGCTCGAACTCGCGCGGGAGATCGCCGCCAAGGACGGACAGCTGATCCGGCTCGCCAAGGCCGCGATCAACGGCATCGACCCGGTGGACGTCCACCGTAGCTACCGCTTCGAGCAGGGTTTCACCTTCGAGGCCAATCTCAGCGGGGTCGCGGACCGGGTCCGCGACTCGTTCGGCAACGACAAGGGCACGGCCGTCGACACGGAACAGGAGCGTCAGTCGTGAGCAGGGACAAGACGACGACCGCCGACGAGGTGGTGAGCCGGCTCCGGAGCGGGATGACGATCGGCATCGGCGGCTGGGGTTCCCGGCGCAAGCCGATGGCGCTGGTCCGGGCGCTACTGAGGTCCGAGCTCACCGACCTGACCGTGGTCGCGTACGGCGGACCCGACGTCGGGCTGCTGGCCGCCGCCGGGAAGATCCGCAAACTGGTCGCGGCCTTCGCCACGCTCGACTCGATCCCCCTGGAGCCACACTTCGGCGCGGCCCGGCAGCGCGGCGACTTCGAGATGGTGGAGCTGGACGAGGCCATGGTCATGTGGGGGCTGACCGCCGCCGTGCACCGGCTGCCCTTCATGCCCATCCGGGCCGGGCTCGCCTCGGACGTGATGACCGTCAACCCCGGGCTGCGGACGGTCACGTCCCCGTACGGCGACCGCGAGGAGCTCGTCGCCGTCCCGGCCCTGCGCCTGGACGCCGCGCTGGTCCACGTCAACCGTGCCGACGCGCACGGCAACGGCCAGTACCTGGGCCCCGACCCGTACTTCGACGACCTGTTCTGCGAGGCCGCCGACGCCGCGTACGTCTCCTGCGAGCGGATCGTGGAGACCTCGGAGCTGCTCAAGGACGCGGGTCCCCAGTCGCTGCTGGTCAAGCGCGCGTACGTCGACGGTGTCGTCGAGACCCCGAACGGCGCCCACTTCACCTCCTGCGCCCCCGACTACGCCCGCGACGAGGCCTTCCAGCGCGCCTACGTCAAGGCGGCCCGGGACCCGGAGGCCTGGCGGGACTTCACCGCCCGGTTCCTGTCCGGCGACGAGGACGCCTACCAGGCCGCCGTCGCGGCGTTCCACGAGGAGGAAGCATGAGCGGCACCGGAACCGGCACCCCCGCCACGGTCGTCACGGCGGCGGTGACGCGGGCGGAGTACTGCGTCCTCGCCTGCGCCGAGGCATGGCGGGACGCGGGCGAGGTCCTGGCCAGCCCGATGGGCACGGTCCCGATGATCGGCGCCCGCCTGGCCCGGCTCACCTTCGCCCCCGACCTGCTGCTGACCGACGGCGAGGCGCTGCTCATGGGCGACGTCCCCGCCCTCGGCGGCGCGCCCCGGGTCGTGGAGGGCTGGCTCCCGTACCGCCAGCACCTGGCCATGGTCACCACCGGGCGCCGGCACGTCATGATGGGCGCGAGCCAGATCGACCGGCACGGCAACCAGAACATCAGCTGCATCGGCGACTGGGCGCGGCCGAAGCGGCAGCTCCTCGGCGTGCGCGGCGCTCCGGTCAACTCCCTCAACAACCCGACCAGTTACTGGGTGCCCAAGCACTCGACACGGGTCTTCGTCGAGCGGGTCGACCTGGTCTGCGGCGTCGGCTACGACCGGGCCGCCGCGGCCGGTCCCACCGCGACCCGCTACCACCGCGTCGCGGACGTCATCAGCGACCTGGGCGCCTTCGACTTCGAGACGCCGGACCGCACCATGCGGCTGCGCTCGCTGCACCCCGGCGTCACCGTCGAGGAGGTCCAGGCGGCCACCGGTTTCGCGCTGGTCGTCCCCGACGAGGTGCCGTACACCCGCGAGCCCACCGCCGAGGAACTGCGCCTGATCCGTGAGGAGATCGACCCGAAGGGGCTGCGCGACCGTGAGGTCCCGGCATGAGCGACCTCACGATCACGACCCCCCTCACCGCACTCGTCGGGGTGCGGCACCCGGTCGTACAGACCGGCATGGGATGGGTGGCGGGACCCCGGCTGGTGTCGGCGACCGCCGAGGCCGGCGCGCTCGGCGTCCTGGCCTCGGCGACGATGAGCGTCGACCGGCTCCGCTCGGCGGTGCGGGAGGTCAAGTCCCGTACGGACGCGCCCTTCGGCGTGAATCTGCGGGCCGACGCCGGGGACGCGGCCGAGCGGGTGCGCCTGATCATCGACGAGGGCGTACGGGTCGCCTCGTTCGCGCTCGCCCCGTCCCGTGAGCTGATCGCACGGCTCAAGGACGCGGGGGTCGTCGTCATCCCCTCCATCGGGGCCAGACGGCACGCCGAGAAGGTCGCGGCCTGGGGCGCCGACGCGGTGATCGTGCAGGGCGGGGAGGGCGGCGGCCACACCGGCAGCGTCGCCACCTCCGTCCTGCTCCCGCAGGTCGTGGACGCCGTGGACATCCCGGTCGTCGCGGCCGGCGGCTTCCACGACGGGCGCGGCCTGGTCGCGGCGCTGGCCTACGGCGCGGCCGGGATCGCCATGGGCACGCGCTTCCTGCTCACCTCGGACAGCACGGTCCCCGACGCGGTGAAGGCCCGGTACCTGGCCGCGGCGGTCACGGACGTCACCGTCACCACGAAGGTGGACGGCATGCCGCACCGGATGCTGCGCACGGAGCTCGTCGACGCGCTGGAACGCTCGGGCCGGGCGGCCTCGCTGCTGCGGGCCGTCCGGCACGCCGCGGCCTTCCGGCGCGAGACCGGCATGAGCTGGCCCCAGATGGTCCGCGACGGCCTGACGATGAAGCACGGCAAGGACCTGGCGTGGAGCCAGATCCTGCTGGCCGCCAACACGCCGATGCTGTTGAAGGCGTCCATGGTCGACGGGCGTACCGACCTGGGGGTGATGGCCTCCGGGCAGGTCGCGGGACTGATCGACGACCTGCCGTCCTGCGCCGAACTCCTCGACCGCCTCATGGCCGAGGCACAGGCCGCGCTCCGGGCCCTGCCCGCCCCGGCCTGACGGGCCCGGGCCACCCACCCCCCTCACGCGGGTGTCCGCCGGGGTACCTTCACCCCGGCGGACACCTGTCCGGACCCCCCACTCCCCCGTACCTGAACCACCCGCACCTGACCCGAACGGAACCGCCATGCCCGTCCAGCGGCTGAACCACGCCGTCCTCTTCGTCTCCGACCTGGAGCGAAGCCTCGCCTTCTACCGCGATGTCCTCGAGTTCCGGCCGCTGCCGCAGGCCTTCCCGGGGGCGGCCTTCCTCCAGGCGGCGGGCTCCGCCAACGACCACGACCTCGGACTCTTCCAGTCCCCCGAGCCCTCCACCGGGCACGTCACCGGGCGGGTCGGCCTGTACCACCTGGCCTGGGAGGTGGACACCCTGTCCGAACTGCGGCGCCTGCGGGGCCGGCTGGCCGACGCGGGGGCACTGACCGGGGCGAGCAACCACGCCTCCACCAAGGCCCTCTACGCCCGCGACCCGGACGGCATCGAGTTCGAGGTGTGCTGGCTGGTCCCGGACGCGGCGGTCGCCGGGGAGCTGTCCGCGATGACCTCGCCCACCCGTCCGCTCGACATCGAGGCCGAGATCGCCGTGTACGGTGCGGAGACCCCGAGCGGTCCCCGCACCGATCACGCCGTGTGGCGCGCGCTGCGCGCCGGTGGCGTCACAGCCGCTCGATGATCGTCACGTTCGCCTGTCCACCGCCCTCGCACATGGTCTGGAGGCCGTAGCGGCCCCCCGTCCGCTCCAGTTCGTGCAGCAGGGTCGTCATCAGCTTGGTGCCGGTCGCGCCGAGCGGGTGGCCGAGGGCGATGGCGCCGCCGTTGACGTTGACCTTCTCCGGGTCGGCACCGGTCTCCTTCAGCCAGGCCAGGACGACGGAGGCGAATGCCTCGTTGATCTCCACCAGGTCGATGTCGTCGAGTGTCATCCCGGCCTTCTTCAGCGCGTACGCCGTCGCCGGGATGGGTGCGGACAGCATGCGGATGGGGTCCTCGCCCCGCACGGACAGGTGGTGGACGCGGGCGCGCGGGGTCAGTCCGTGTTCCCGTACGGCGCGTTCCGAGGCGATCAGCATCGCGGAGGCCCCGTCGGAGACCTGGGAGGAGACCGCGGCGGTCAGCCGGCCGCCCTCGACCACCGGGTTCAGGCCGGCCATCTTCTCCAGGGTGGTGTCGCGGCGCGGGCCCTCGTCGGTGGTGACGTTCCCGTACGGGACGATCTCCCGGTCGAAGCGGCCCTCGTCGATGGCGCGGGCGGCCCGCCGGTGGGAGCGCAGGGCGAACTCCTCCATGTCGCGGCGGGAGATGCCCCACTTGGTGGCGATCAGTTCGGCGCCGTGGAACTGGTTGACGGGCTGGTCGCCGTAGCGGGCGCGCCAGCCCGCGGATCCGGCGTACGGGCCTTCGGTGAGGCCGAGCGGTTCGGCGGCCTGCCGGCTGGCGAAGGCGATGGGGATCTGCGACATGTTCTGCACGCCGCCGGCGACCACCAGGTCCTGGGTGCCGGACAGGACGCCCTGCGCGGCGAAGTGCAGGGCCTGCTGGGAGGAGCCGCACTGCCGGTCCACGGTCGTCCCGGGGACCTCCTCGGGCAGTCCGGCGGCCAGCCAGCTGGTGCGGGCTATGTCGCCGGCCTGCGGGCCGACGGTGTCCAGGCAGCCGAAGACGACGTCCTCGACGGCGGCCGGGTCGGCGCCCGCGCGTTCCATCAGTGCCTTGAGCACGTGTGCTCCGAGATCGGCCGGGTGGACGGCGGACAGTCCGCCCTTCCGCCGGCCGACCGGGGTGCGTACCGCTTCGACGATGTATGCCTCGGCCATGGTCGCTCCTTGTTCGTACGTCATTCGTCGGTCCGATGTCCGTCACGGAGAGCGACGCCCTCCAGCACCATCGACAGGTACTGGCGGGCGATCTCCTCCGGGCTGTGCTGTCCGCCCGGCCGGTACCAGGACGCGGCGACCCAGACGGTGTCGCGCACGAAGCGGTAGGTGAGCCGGACGTCGAGGTCCGCGCGGAAGACCCCGGCGGCGACGCCGCGTTCCAGGGTCCTGAGCCAGGCCTCCTCGAACCTGCGCTGGGAGCCCGCGAGATAGCCGAAGCGCGGCTGTTCCCGCAGGTGCCTGGACTCCTTCTGGTAGATGGCGACGGCGGCGCGGTGCCGGTCGATCTCCCGGAACGATTCGGTGACGAGGTCCTCCAGGGTCTCCCGGGGTCCGGCCGCGGCGGCGAGCACGGCGTCGTACCGGGCCCACAGGTCGTCGAGGAAGGCGCGGAGGATCTCGTCGAGCATCGACTCCTTGGAGTCGAAGTGGTAGTAGAGGCTGCCCGCGAGCAGGCCGGCCGCGTCGGCGATGCGGCGGACGGTGGTGGCGTCGTACCCCTGGGCGGCGAACACCTCGGCCGCCGTGTCCAGGATCTCGCGGCGCCGCTCCGGCGCCGGTCTCACGGGTGCTGGCTGCTCACGGAGAGGACCTCCCCCGTCAGGTACGAGGAGTACCCGCTGGCCAGGAAGACGATCACGTTGGCGACCTCCCACGGCTCGGCGTAGCGCCCGAAGGCCTCGCGGGCGGTCAGTTCGGCCAGGAGTTCGGGCGTGGTGACCTTCACGAGGTGCGGGTGCATGGCCAGGCTCGGGGAGACGGCGTTGACCCGGACGCCGTACTCGGCGGCCTCCAGGGCGGCGCAGCGGGTGAGGGCCATCACGCCGGCCTTGGCGGCGGCGTAGTGGGCCTGGCCCTTCTGGGCCCGCCAGCCGACGACCGAGGCGTTGTTGACGACGACGCCCCCTGCGCCCGCGGCCCTCATCCGGCGCAGCGCGGCGCGGGTGCAGCGGAAGGTGCCGTTCAGGGTGACGTCGAGGACCTTGTCCCACTGCTCGTCGGCCATGTCGACGAGGTCGGCGGTGCCGCCGAGGCCCGCGTTGTTGACGACGACGTCGAGCCGGCCGTGGCGCTCCTCGGCGAGGTCGAAGAGCGCGGCGACCTGGGTCTCGTCGGTGACGTCGCAGGGCAGGGCGGCGACCCGGTCCGGGCCGAACTCCGCGGCCAGCTGGGCCTCGGACTCCTTCAGTCTGCGGGCGTGGGCGTCGGAGATGACGACCCGGGCGCCTTCCTCCAGGAGCCGTCGAGCGGTCGCGCCCCCGATGCCGGCGCCCGCGGCGGCGGTGACGACGGCGCCTCGGCCGGCGAGCAGACCGTGGCCCGGCACGTAGGGGGGTGGTGTGCCGGTCATGGGCGGACCTCCTTGGGCAGGCCGAGGACGCGCTCGGCGATGATGTTCCGCTGGATCTCGTTGGAGCCGGCGTAGAGGGTGTCGGAGCGGGAGAAGAGGTACAGCCGCTGCCAGTCGGTGAGGTCGTACGGCGCTCCGGCGGCCAGCATGCCGTCGGCGCCGCAGACGTCCATGGCGAGTTCGCCGAGCTCCCGGTGCCAGGTGGCCCAGAAGATCTTCCCGATGGACGCCTCGGGGCCCGGGGCCCCGGCGGCGACTCCGCCGAGCATGCGGAGGGCGTTGAAGCGGATGGTCTCCAGGCCGATCCAGGCCCGTGCGATCCGGTCGCGGATCAGCGGGTCGGCCGCCGCTCCGTTGCGCTTGGCGAGGTCGATGACGGCCTCCAGCTCGCGGCGGAAGCCGACCTGCTGGCCGAGGGTGGACACGCCGCGTTCGAAGCCGAGGGTGGCCATGGCCACCCGCCAGCCGTCGCCGGGGGCGCCGACGATGTGGGAGGCGTCGGTGCGGGCCCCGTCGAAGAACACCTCGTTGAACTCGGAGGTCCCGGTGAGCTGGACGATCGGCCTGATCTCCACGCCGGGCTGGTCCAGCGGGACGAGGAGGTAGGACAGGCCCTGGTGGCGGGTGGATCCGGGCTCGGTGCGGGCGATGACGAAGCACCAGTCGGCCTCGTGCGCGAGCGAGGTCCACACCTTCTGCCCGGTGACCACCCACGCTCCGCCGCTCCCGTCCCCGTCCCCGTCCCCGCCCGGGCGGGCGGCGGCGTCGTCGAGCTCGGCGCGGGTCCGCACGTTGGCCAGGTCGGAGCCGGCGTCCGGCTCCGAGTAGCCCTGGCACCACAGCTCTTGGGCGGCCACGATCGGCGGGAGGAAGCGCTCGCGCTGCGCGGGGGTGCCGAAGGCGATGAGGGTGGGTCCGAGGAGCTGCTCGCCGATGTGGTTGACGCGGGCGGGGGCGTCGGCGAGGGCGTACTCCTCGTGGAAGGCGACCTGCTGTTCGAGGGTCGCGCCCCGTCCGCCGTACTCCTTGGGCCACCCGACGCAGGTCCATCCGTGGGCGGCCATGTGCCGCTCCCAGGCGAGGCGTTCGGCATGTGCCTCGTGTTCCCGTCCGGGGCCGCCGCGTCCGCGCAGGGCGGCGAACTCGCCCGTGAGGTGGGAGCGCAGCCAGCTGCGTGCCTCTCTGCGGAACTCCTCGACGTCGCTCATGGCGGTACGTTAACCTACCAAACACTTGTTAGGGAAGGAGGGCGGATGTCCGCTGCCCGCACCGCATCCACGGGACCTGTCGAACCTGTCTCGCCTGTCCACTACGCACGCCAGGGGCCCGTGGCCGTGGTCACGATGGACCGGCCCGCGTACCGCAACGCCCAGAACTCCGCGATGACCTACGCCCTCGACCGCGCCTTCTACCGCGCGGCCGCCGACGACGAGGTCAAGGTCGTGGTGCTCGCCGGAGCGGGGAGGCACTTCTCCGCCGGCCACGACATCGGCACCCCCGAGCGGGACGCCCATCTGCCGTTCGACCGCAGGGCCGGGCTCTGGTGGGACCACTCGGACAAGAGC
Organism: Streptomyces sp. NPDC093111; assembly: GCF_040683955.1. Lineage (NCBI taxonomy): Bacteria > Bacillati > Actinomycetota > Actinomycetes > Kitasatosporales > Streptomycetaceae > Streptomyces > Streptomyces sp. NPDC093111. The sequence goes on from NZ_JBFBNW010000013.1 coordinate 159,825, forward strand.
GGCGCCGAGAGCCGCTTCGCCCGCGAGTCCGAGGTCTACCTGGGCATGTGCCGCCGCTGGCGCGAACTGCCCAAGCCGATGGTGGCGTCCGTACAGGGCGCCTGCGTCGCGGGCGGTCTGATGCTGGCCTGGGTGTGCGACCTCATCGTCGCCGCCGAGGACGCGTTCTTCGCCGACCCGGTGGTCCGCATGGGCATCCCCGGCGTCGAGTACTTCGCCCACCCCTGGGTGATGCCGCCGCGGATCGCGAAGGAGTTCCTCTACACCGGCGACCGGATGGGCGCCCGGCGCGCCTACGAGGTCGGCATGGTCAACCGGGTCGTCCCGACCGCGGAACTGGCCGAGCGGACGATGGAGCTGGCCTCCAGGATCGCCGAGATGCCCCGCATGGGCCTGGCCCTGACCAAGCGCGCGGTCAACCAGGCCGAGGACCTCCAGGGCCTGCACACCGGCGTGGACTCGGTCTTCGGACTGCACCACCTCGCGCACGCGCACAACGCCGAGACCGCCCCCGACGCGCTGGGCGGCATGGACATACGCTCGATGAAGGCGGCGGGAGCCTGATGGACCTCGACTTCTCCACGGCGGAGGACGCCTTCCGGGCCGAGGCCCGCGCCTGGCTCACCGCCCACGTACCCGAGACCCCCCTGCCCTCCCTGGAGACGGAGCGGGGCTTCGCGGCCCACCGGAGCTGGGAGCGGACCCTGTCCGCCGACCGCTGGTCGGTGGTCTCCTGGCCCGAGGAGTACGGCGGCCGGGGCGCCTCCCTCCTCCGGTGGCTGATCTTCGAGGAGGAGTACTACGCGGCCGGGGCCCCCGGCCGGGTCAGCCAGAACGGCATCAACCTGCTCGCCCCCACCCTCTTCGAGCACGGCACCGACGAGCAGCGCGCCCGCGTCCTGCCCTCCATGGCGAGCGGCGAGGTCATCTGGGCCCAGGCCTGGTCCGAGCCGGAGTCCGGCTCCGACCTCGCCTCGCTGCGCTCCACGGCCGAACGGACCGACGGCGGCTGGCTCCTCAACGGCCAGAAGACCTGGTCCTCCCGGGCTGCGTTCGCCGACCGCGCCTTCGGCCTCTTCCGCAGCGACCCCCACGCCGCGAAGCCGCACCAGGGCCTGACGTACCTGATGTTCCCGCTGGACGCCGCCGGAGTGACCGTACGGCCCATCGGGCGCCTCGACGGCAAACCCGCCTTCGCCGAGCTCTTCCTCGACGACGTCTTCGTGCCCGACCAGGACGTGATCGGCGCCCCGGGGCAGGGCTGGCGGGTCGCGATGAGCACCGCGGGCAACGAGCGGGGGCTGACCCTGCGCAGCCCCGGCCGCTTCACGAGCGCCGCCGAGCGGCTGACGGCGCTGTGGCGGGAGACCGCCGACCCGTCCGACACGGCCCTGCGCGACCGGGTCGCCGACGCGGTCATCGGCGCCCGCGCCTACCGGCTGTCCGCCTACGCGGGCGCCTCGCGCCTCGCCGCCGGCGGCTCGATCGGAGCCGAGTCCAGCCTCAACAAGGTCTTCTGGTCCGAGCTCGACATCGCGCTCCACGAGGCCGCGCTCGACCTGCTCGGTCCGTACGGCGAACTGGCCGACGCCGCCGGGGAGGCGCCCGCGCACGGCGCCTGGGCCGAGGGCCACACCTTCTCCCTGGCCGGACCCGTCTACGCCGGCACCAACGAGATCCAGCGCGACATCATCGCCGAGCGGCTGCTCGGCCTCCCGAAGGGACGCCGGTGATGCGGTTCCTCCTCGACGACGAGCAGCGGGAGTTCGCCCGCTCCCTCGACGGCATGCTCACGGCGGCCGACACCCCCGGAGCCGTACGGGCCTGGGCGGCCGGGGACACCGCGCCCGGCCGCGCGCTCTGGACGCGGCTCGCGGAGGCGGGCGTCTTCGCCCTCGCCGTACCCGAGCGGCACGACGGGCTCGGCCTCCTCCCCCTCGAACTGGCCGTGGCCTTCACCGAACTGGGCCGCCACGCCGTACCCGGGCCGCTCGTCGAGACGGTCGCGGCGGCGGCGCTGCTCGGCCGGCTGGCCGGGGGCGGGGGGGACGAGGGCGCAGTGGACGAGGGCCGTGCGGTCGGGGGCGGCTCGGAGGGGGCGCGTGTGGGCGGCTCCGGCGTGGGTGGCACGAGTGTGGACGGACCGGGCGTGGGCGGCTCCGGCCTGGACGAGGCCGCCGTCGCGTGGTTGCCGCAGATCGCCGCCGGCAAGGCCGTCGTCTCGCTGTGCGTGCCGGCCGCCGGCAGCCCCTATGCCCTGGACGCGGACGCCGCCGACGCCGTGCTCGTCGTCGAGGGCGACACCGTGCGCCTGGCGGCGGCGTCCGGTCCGGTCCAGCCCTCCGCCGACCCCGCGCGCCGACTCGCGCGCCCCCTCGGCGGATCCGTCCTGGCGCGGGGCCCGGCCGTGACCGCCGCCGCCATGTACGCCGCCGAGGTCGCCGCCCTGGCCACCGCGGCCCAGTGCCTCGGCCTCGGGCGCGCCCTGCTGGACCGGACCGTCGCGTACGTCGGCCAGCGCACCCAGTTCGGGGTCGCCATCGGCTCCTTCCAGGCGGTGAAGCACCGTCTCGCCGACACGCTCATCGCCCTGGAGTTCGCGCAGCCGCTGCTGCACTCCGCCGCCCTGGCCCTGGCGGAGGGTGCGGAGCACGGCGCCGCCGAGGTCGCCGCGGCGAAGGTCACGGCGGGCGAGGCCGCGTACGCCGCCGCCCGCACCGCGCTGCAACTCCACGGAGCCGTCGGCTACACGGAGGAGCTGGACCTCGCCCTGTGGATCCGCAAGGCCCGTCCCCTCCGCGACGCCTGGGGCACCCCGGCGGCCTGCCGCGCCCGTGTGCTCGGCTCCTGACGCCGGGCGCAAGGCGCCGCCGTACCCGTCCCCCATCGAGAGGAACAGAGGCGTGAGGCTGACGGAGGAACAGGAAGAACTGCGGTCCGCCGTACGGGCCGTGCTCGGACGCCATGCCGGGGACGCGGCCTGGCGTCCGCTGACCGAGCAGATCGGCGTCGCGGGGCTCGCCGTCCCCGAGGAGTACGGCGGCGCCGGCTACGGGGCGCGGGAGGTCCACGTGGTGCTGGAGGAGCTGGGGCGGGAACTCAGCCCCGTCCCGTTCCTCGGCTCCGCGGTGCTCGCGGTGCAGGCGCTGCTCGCCTCGGGCGACACGGAGGCATGCGCGCGGCTGCTGCCCGACCTGGCCTCGGGCATGGTGGTGGGCGCGCTGGCCTGGGCCGAGCACGGCTCCTGGGACCCGTCGGACGTACGGGCCGAGGCCCGCCCGGGGCCCGGGGGGACGTGGCGGATCACCGGGAGCAAGGAACACGTGCTGGACGGGGCGCAGGCCGGGGTCCTGCTCGTCGCGGCCCGCTCCGGGGCAGGGGTCTCGCTCTTCGAGGTGCCGGTACACGGCAGCGGCGTCCACCGCGAGGCGGCTGTGACGATGGACTCCACCCGGGCGCAGGCGTGTGTGGTCCTCGCGGAGGCGGAGGGCCGGCTCGTCGGAGCGGAAGGGGAGGGCGAGGGTGTCCTCGCGCGCGTACGGGACCTGGCGTGTACGGCGCTCGCCGCCGAGCAGGTCGGCGCGGCCTCGCGCTGTCTCGAACTCACCCTCGCGTACGCCGGGGAGCGGGTCCAGTTCGGCCGTCCCATCGGCTCGTTCCAGGCGGTCAAGCACCGGCTCGCGGACGCGTACGTCCTGGTCGAGTCGGCCCGCTCGGCGGCGCTCGGCGCCGCGTTCGCCGCCTCGGGCGACCCGGAGCTGCCCCGGCTGGCGGCCGCCGCCAAGTCCGCCTGCTCGGAGGCGTTCTCGGCGGTGGCGGGCGAGATGATCCAGCTGCACGGCGGGATCGGGATCACCTGGGAGCACGACGCCCACCGCTACTTCAAGCGGGCGCACGGCTCGTCCCAGCTCTTCGGCACCCCCGCCTCGCACCGCGCCCGCCTGGCGGCCGACCTGGGGTTGGTCGCGACCTGACCGGGCTGTGGCCCGGGGCGGCCCAGGGCCCGTCGCCCGTCGCCCGTCGCCCGTCGCCCGGACACTCTGCCACCGCGGGCAGGGTGTCGGGGCGGGACGGAGGCTTCGGTCGTCCGCATACGCGATACGCGCGATGTCGTCTACATACGCGCGATGAGGACGGGCAGTTCACGCATGTCGTGGAAGACGGTGGTGTCCTGGCCTTCGAGGCGTTCGGCCGGGGTCAGCCCGCCGGCGTAGCCGAGGGAGCGCATGCCGGCCGCGCGGGCGGCGTGGACTCCGGGCCGGCTGTCCTCGACCACGACGCAGGCGGCGGGGTCGACACCCATCCGGCGGGCCGCGTGCAGGAACAGGTCGGGGGCGGGCTTGCCCCGGCTGACTTCGGATGAGCTGTAGATGCGGCCTGCGAAGCGCTCGTAGAGCCCGGTCCTGCCGAGGGTGTGCCGCATCTTGTCGTGGGAGCCGCTGGAGGCGACGCAGGTCGGCAGGGTGAGTGCGTCGAGTGCCTCCGGCAGCCCGTCGACCGGGGCGAGATCGGCGTCCACGGCCTCGCGGTGGAGTTCCTCGAACCGCGCCGCCCAGATCGCGGCGGTCTCCTCGCCGAGCCGGTCGGCGACCTGCTCCTGGATGGCGGCGTGCGAGCGCCCGATGAACCGGTCCACGACCTCGTCCTCGGTCAGCGGCCAGCCCAGTTCGGCTCCGAGGGCGACCTGTACGCGGGCGGCGATGCGCTCGCTGTCGACCAGCACGCCGTCACAGTCGAAGATCACGAGTTCGATGGGCTTGATCATTCCCGCAGGATAGGGCCTCGGGGTGTCAGAGCCATCCGCGCTGGGCGGCCTTCACACCGGCCGCGAACCGGCTGTGGGCATCGAGTCGCTCCATGAGCGCCGCCATGGTGCGCCGGGCGCTGCGTGCCGAGATGTGCAGGCGGGACGCGACCGCTTCGTCGGTGAGCCCCTCCCCGGCGAGCTGGAGCACCTTGCGTTCCAGGTCGGAGAGCCCCGACTGGGCAGGCTCGGAGTCGACGCCGAGGGGGGTCGAGTAGCTCCACACCTGCTCGAACAGGGACCGCAGTGAGGCCACCACGCCGGCGCTGGTCAGATAGAGGATTCCGGCTCTCGTGTTCGCGGGGTCCAGGGGGACGAGGGCGGCCTTCCCATCCACCACGATCATGCGGGGAGGGAGCGTGGGGGCGGTACGGAACTCTCCGCCGTGGTCGGTCAGCCATCGGGCGTGGTCCAGCGTGGGTCCGTCCTGGCGGATGCTGTCCAGCGCGATCGTACGCATGGGGACTCCCCGGACCAGGACCCGCGCGTCGTTCCGGCGGGCCGCCTCAAGGGCCGCGCTGGAGTGCGCGCCGCCGGGCATGAGGGTGAGGATCTCCGACGACGCCTGCTCGGCGAGGAGTTCCAGGCGCTGCTGTACGGCATCCATGCCGGACAGTTCCTCGACCTCGGCCACCGACCGGGAGCGCGGGGGCGCGAGGGCGATCTGGTTGATCATCCGGGTGACGGCGGCATGCTGCTCCGCCATCCGCGCCTGGTGCCGGACGAGGTCGTCCTGCTGGTGCTGGAGGACGATGCGGAGCGCCTCGTCCCGCCCGACCGCCTTGACCTGGCCCGGGCGGTCGTAGGAGTTGCGTATCAGACGCAGCTCGAACAGATCGTCCAGCGCCGACCGCACTTCGGCTTCGGTGAGACCCAGATGGGGGGCGAGGTCGCTCACTCCCCACGCGTCGTGCTGGGCCATCGCCCGGAACACGGACTCATGGACTGTCTGCAGCCCGAGCATGCCGAGCACCGATCCCCCACTCACTCGCGACCCCTCGGAATTTACACGTGCAGAACAGGTGTGTTCCCTTGATCGGCTGCATTCTGCACGGGCCGGATGAAGATTGCACGATGCGTGTTCAGCCGTGCTGAACAGTGGCCGAATACCCCTCCGGATGACGGCCGGCCGGCGGGCCGGAAGGGGTGAACGGGACCCGTGGACGCAGGCGTGGACGGAGGCGCGGACGGGGGCGCGGACGGAAGCGTGGACGGAAGCGTGGACGGAAGCGTCCAGGACTGTTCCGCCCCGCTCGGACCCCTGTCCGCGGCCGGTTCGGCGGGGCCAAGCTGTGGTCACCGGGTCAGCCGGTCGGCCGCCGGCCGGCCACGCTGCTCTGCCGGTGTCGTCTGCTCAGTCTTTCGTGAGTTGTCCTGACAAGGGGATTCATCATGTCGGTCGTCGGTCGCATCGCGGTTCTGGCCCTCTCCGCGCTGGTTGTCACCGGTCTGGCTCCGGCCGCCGGAGCCACTGCCGCCGAGGGGACGCACGGCACCACGGCCTCGACCGTCGCCTCGGACGACCCCGGCAGCCTCATCTGGGACTGACCGCACTCCGTCCATGCGTCTGACGTTGCTCGCGATCACGTACGACGGTCCCCCGCAGCGCCGGCCGCCCTCGCGGGTGCAGGTCGTCGCGTCGCTCCTCGCGGCGGCCGAAGCCGGCACACGGCCCCGCTCGGCGGGCGTCCTCCGGGACGACGCTGACGTGGTTCTGGAACACGTGAGCGCCAGCATCGGCCGCCGGTACATCTTCCTCGGCCTGTACAGCCGGGGCGCGGCGGACGCCGCCACCGCCCGCCACACGATGGCCGTCCTGGTCGAACGGGCACTGGCGTCCTGTGAGGCCCTCGCCGACTGGCGGATCGACGCGCAAGCGTTCCCTGGCGACGCTCCGTAGCCAGCCCCGCACACCACTCTTCACACGCCCGTCCTCACCCTTCCCACTACCCCAACTGTCCCTCAGAAGGAGACACATGAACCTCAAGCATGCCCTCACCGCCGCCGCGCTCGCCGGTGCCGCGACCCTCTCCACGCTCGCCATGGCTCCGGCGGCCCAGGCCGCCCCGAACAACCCCAACTGCCTTGGCGCGAGGGCCTTCTGCCTCTGGTACAACAGCAACCAGAGCGGCTCGGTGGCTGGTTGGGACCTCAGCACGGGCTTCCCTGGCTTCTCCGACCTCGGCAACGCGGGCGCCTTCCTGACGGCCGGTGCGGGCCAGGGCATCGCGGTGAAGAACCACGCCGCGTCGGCGACGTACCAGTACCCCAACAACTGCACCGGCAATGTCCAGGTGTTCTTCAACAGCAACTGGATGGGTGCCTACGACACCGTTCCGGCCTGCGGCAACATCAACCTGGTGAAGACGAAGAACAACGACGCCTCGTTCCTCGTGAACGGCTGATCGCCGACCACTCCGCCGGGCCGCCCGTTCCAGGCGGCCCGGCCGTCGCTCGCTCACCCCTCCTTCTCGGCCCCTTCTGGAGATCGCGAGGTCCCCCCTGTGCTCCGGTTCCGCGTTCCTGTGGCTGTCGTGGCCGCCGCCGTCGCGAGCTGCTTCCTCTCCTCCTGCGCCGCCCCTCGGAGCGCCCCTCCGTCCCCCGGAGCGCCGCCGATCGCGCCCGCCCCGCGCGCCACCCAGGCGCATCAGCAGGAGGACCCGGGGGTGTCACTGCCCCTGGACCCCTATTTCCTTTCCACGGACGAGAACGCGCTCACCCACCGGGCACTCACCGCTCTCGTGGCGTCGTGCATGCGCTCGGCCGGACTCCACGCTCCCGAGGCTCGGCCGCAGCCCGCTCCGCCGCCGCGTTACGCACGCCGGTACGGCATCGTGGGCGCCGGCACCGCGCGGACGATCGGCTACCACCTTCCCGCAGACCGGCCGGGCACCGACGCCCCGTTGACGGCGGCCCAGTTGGAGGCGCTCAGCGGCACTCCGGACAAGAAGACCTCCGGTCCCGGCGGCGCGCCGGCCGAGGGCTGCATCGTGACGGCTGCCCGCCAGATCACCGGGTCCGACAGCTATCCGGCCGACGCCGAAGTCGTCCGCCGCATCAATGTCGAGTCCTTCGAGCAGTCGCTCGACTCGCCCGAGGTCCGGGGCGCCTTCGCGCGGTGGTCCCGCTGCATGAAGGCGTCCGGATACAGCTACGCCAGCCCCCTGGAGCCCTCGTTCCGCACCACCGAGGTGTCCCCGGACGAGCGCCGCACCGCGCTCGCCGATGTCTCCTGCAAGAACAAGACCGGCCTCGTCCGTCTCTGGAACTCCGTCGAGTCCTCGTACCAGCGCGAACTCATCGCCGGAAACCTTTCTGAACTCGACGAGTCCCGGAAGGAACGACGCCGGATGCGCGAGCGCGCCTCCGCCGTACTCGCCTCGCCGAACCTCGCGAGCCGGTGAGGCGAGGGGCGATGCCAGATTCCCCGTGGTGCCCGGTGAGTCGCCCGCGACGCCCCCGACGCCGCCGCCAGGCTTCGGGAGTCGCCGCCCGCTGCGACCGGGTCGGCCCCCTCACCCGCTGAGGGCTATCCGCCGCAGGTCAGGTCCTTGGCGGGCAGCCGGCCCGTGGTCAGGTACCGCCAGACGCCGGCGTCGGCGCAGGACGGGCCGGCCACCACCACGCCGTGGCCCTCACCACCGGCCACCGTCACCATCCGCGCGCCGTGCAGCGCACGCCGCATGCCGTGCGCCATGGCCAGCGTCGCCTGCGGGTCCCACTGGTTCTGCACGATCAGCGCGTCGACGTCGTTGCTCACCACGGTGGCCGGCTCCCTCGGCGCCGACTTCCAGAACGCGCACGGCTGGATGGTGGCCCCCAGGTCGCCGGCGAGCGGGTACGTGGCGCGGTCGCGGATCGCGTCCCGGCGGTACTGCTCGGGGTCGCGCGGCCAGTCGCGGGCGTCGCCGCAGAAGACGGCCCACGTGACGGCGGACTGGTTGTCCGGCGGTACGTCGACACCGAACACCCCTGCCTCTGCCCGCGTCCCCGCCCCCGCCCCCGCCCCCGCGTCGGCGGACCGGACCGGGGCGGGGCCGGTGTCCGTCGCTCCGGCCCGCTCCGCCGACGTGGTCGGCATGGCAGGCGTGGCAGGGGCGGGCGGTCCGCCGGCGGCCGCCGCCTTCAGCGCGACGATCCACGGGGTGACGCTCTCGACGTGGACGAACGCGGCGTACGCGGAACGGATCTCACCGCCGCTCAGCGCCCCGCCGCTCGTCGGGACGGGGGTGCGGTCGGCGCGGGCGATGAGCTCCCCGTACGTCGCCCTGACCTTCGCCGGAGTGGATCCCAGTCCGTACGTGGTGTCGCGCGCGGCGGCCCACTCGGTCCACCGGGTGAAGGCGAGTTCGGCCCCGGCCGCCGCCCCGCGGAGCGTCCCCCGCCACGCGAGCGCCGGATCGAGGGCGCTGTCGAGCACGATCCGGTCCGTGCGCCGGGGGAACATCTGCGTGTAGACGGCGCCCAGGTAGGTGCCGTACGAGTAGCCGAAGTAGGAGATCCGCCGCTCCCCCAGCGCGGCTCGGACGAGATCCATGTCCCGTGCCGTGTTCCGGGTGGTGAGGTGCGGCAGCACGTCGCCCGCCTTGGCCCAGCACTTGTCGGCCACGGCCCTGGCCCTGGCCACGTCCGTCGCGAACGCCGACGCGGAGTAGGGGTGGTAGACGGTCTGTTCGTCGCCGGTGAGGCCGCAGCCGATCGGCGAGCTCTGCCCGACCCCACGCGGATCGAAGCCGACCAGGTCGAACCGCTCCCGCACCTCGGCCGGCAACAGTGGCTGCATGTCGACGGGCATGCTCAGCCCGGGGACGCCCGGGCCCCCGGGATTGATCAGCAGCGCGCCGCGCCGCTCCTTCGCACTGCCCGCCTTGATCCGCGATATCGCGAGGTCGATCGTCCGCCCCCTGGGGTCGCCGTAGTCCAGCGGCACCTCGACCTTCGCGCATTCGAACGCCGCCGACAGGTCTGCGTCGCAGCGCTCCCAACGGAGTTCCTGCTGCGCGTACCGCTGGAGCGGATCCCCCGCCGCGAACGCCGTCACCGGGGTGAGCGCCGCCATCGCGGCCGTCACCGCGCCGACCGTCAGCGCGGAAATCGTTCGGGCGCCTCGTAGAACCATGCCAGTCCCCTGTACAGAATCTGTGTCTCGTGCCTCGTGCCTCGGATCGCCTCCAGTCTCTGTTCCGCCGCACTCACACCCCGTACGGCCCGGGGATGGGCTCATGATCCAACTTGCGGTGTACGACACCACCCCGACGTCCTGCTGGAGACCTGCTCGTGAGCATGCGTCAGTCAGGGTGCCCAGGCGTCCCGCGACCTGCCGACCGCCACACCGTCGACCCCCCGGCCAGCAGCGGGGCGGCGGACCGGCACCTCGCCCCCTAGGGGTCAGGGGAGGGATACCCGGACTGACGTACGTTGTGAGGCTCAGGGTTGCCGTTCCACGGCTGCCGCGCACGGTCACGAGGGGAATCGGGCACTCATGGGTGAACCAGCTGGTCAGCCAGCGGCGGGCGCGCTGGTCGAGCCGTTCCTGATGCCCGTGGAGGACGTCTTCCATCTGCGACAGGGCAGGGCGGTCATGGTGACGGGCCTGGTCGAACGCGGCCGGGTCCGCAAGGGCGACACGGTGGAGCTCGTGGGGCCGGGCGGCGGTGCGACCGCACGCGTCGAGGACGTCGAGCAGTCCCAGGTGCGCGTCGCGGAGGCGGGTGCCGGTGCGGGTATGAACGTGGGGCTGCTGCTGGGCGCCCTACCCGCCGACGCCTACCGACGTGGCCAGGTCCTCGTGACCCCGGGCTCGATGAGCGCACGCGCCGGCTTCACCGCCGACATCTCCGTGCTGTCCGAGGAGCAGGGCGGTGCGGACGTCGTCTCGGGCGATCGCCTCTGCTTCTACGTGCGCACGGCCGCGGTGTGGGGCACCGTCACGCTGCCCGAAGGCTCCGCCATGGTCCGGCCGCTTCACGGGGCCGAGGTGACCGTGACACTCGACGCGCCTGTCGCGCTGGAGACAGGCGGCCCGTTCACCTTCCGGCACCACGGTCGCGCCTCGGGCACCGGCTCCGTGACACGGCTCCTGCGCTGACCCCCACGAGCGGGGGCGAGCCGAAGCCAGAGCGCGAGCCGAAGCACAAGCCGGAGCCGGAGCATGAGAGTTGCGGCGACGGCCCGCGACCGCGGGTTCTCTCCACGGTCCGTGACAGGCACGAACGGAGTGTAACGTCGCGTCACATCAAGGTTGCATACGGCGATCTCGTGACCGGAGGATCTGTGAGCATCACCTTCATCGTGGGGACCGGCCGCTGCGGGTCGACCATGCTGTCCCGCGTCCTGCAGGCCCATCCTGACGTGCTGAGCATGAACGAGTTCTTCACGTCCCTGGCCTCAAAGGGGGACAGCGCCTTCCTGGACCGGGCTCTCGACGGACCGGACTTCTGGTCCCTGCTGAGCGGACCGGCCCGGCCGCTCGACGCGATCGCGGCCTCCGGCTTCCCCATGCCGGAACTGCTCTACCCCTACGCGAGCGGCCGGTTCCGCCCCGAGCCCGGCGCCGGTGTGCCGGCGATCTCACACATGTCCCTGCCCGCGCTGACGGCCGACCCCGACACCCTCCACGACGACCTGGCCGCGACGATCCCCCACTGGCCCACAAGGCCGGTCGCCGACCAGTACCGTGAGCTCTTCGCCGAGCTCGGCCGCCGCCTCGGGCGGACGGTGGTGGTGGAGCGGTCCGGTGCGTCGCTCGCGTTTCTCCCGGCGCTGCGCGCCCTGTTCCCGGACGCCCGTTTCGTACACCTGAGCCGCTCCGGGCCCGCCTGCGCCCTGTCGATGAGCCGGCACATCGGGTTCCGCACGCTCCTGCTGAGGGCCGAGGCCACGGGCCTGCTCGGGCTGGCCTCGCCTTTCCAGATCGGGCCCGAGCATGCCGCGCTCCTGCCGGATCACCTGGCCCATCTGGCCGGGGACGTGGACTGCGGGCTCGTCATGGACGCCCCGCTTCCCCTGGCGGCGTTCGGCCGGTTCTGGTCGCACCTCATCACACAGGGAGTGGAGGAGTTCCTCCAGCTGCCGCCCGACCGGAGGATGTCCCTCTCCTACGAGGACATCCTCGACCGGCCCGAGCACCACCTGGAGCGCCTCGCCACCTTCGCCGAGGCCACCCCCCATCCCGCGTGGCTGCGCGACGCCTCGGCGTCGGTCGTCCGCACCGACCGCCCGCCGGTCACCGACCCGGACACCCTCGCCGCCTGCACCCCCGGAACCCTCGCACTGGAACGACAGGTCCAACTCCTCTCGTCCGACGCATAGCCGTCTCCCTTCGCCCGACACCCCTGAGCCTGCACCGGGTCATGTTCGCCGTCGAGGAGATCGACGACACCCTCGCCCGCCTGCGCCTCCACGGCGCCGAACTCATCGGCGAGGCCGCACGGTACGAGGACGTCCACCGCCTCTGCTACCTCCGCGGCCCCTCGGGCATCCTCCTCGCGCCGGCCGAGCAGATCGGCTGAGGCATCGCGTGCCGAGTCACGTGGCTCGGCAACGACCTTCAATCGGTCATCAGTTCACACCTACGCGCGACGAACGACACGCCAACGCGACGTCCTAGGCTCACCCCATGGGACTCCCTGTGCGCACCGAAGACGGGCGGCTTCTGATGGCCGAGGAGTGGGGGGACCCTTCGGGGACCCCGGTGCTCCTCCTTCATGGGACTCCCGGTACCCGCCTCGGCACCCTGCTCCCCGGTCTCGTCGATGAGCATCCCGAGTACCGCTTCCTCTCCTACGACCGCCCCGGTTACGGGGATTCCGAGCGCGCGGAGGGCCGCCGGGTCGCCGATGCGGCCGGGGACGCGGTCGCGGTCGCCGACGCCTTCGGAGTGGAGCGGTTCGCGGTGGTCGGTCGGTCCGGTGGGGGGCCGCACGCGCTGGCCTGTGCGGCGCTGCTGCCCGATCGGGTCCGGGCGGCCGCCGTGCTGGTGGGGCTCGCTCCGCCGGACGCGGCCGGCCTGGACTGGTACGCGGGCATGACGCCGTTCAACGTCTACGCGTACGGGCTGGCGCGCGCCCAGTTGGACGGGCGGGACCCCGGCGCCCTCGCACGCGACCTCGCCGCCCGCGCCCACGCCATCCGGCGGGACCCGGCGCGGCTCCTCGACGACCTGGGCGCCGAGCTGTCCCCCCATGACCGGCGGGTCGTCGAGGACCCCCGGGTCCGCACCGTACTGCTGCGCACCTACGAGGAGGCGCTGCGGGTCTCGCACCACGGCTGGCTCGACGACTGTCTGGCCTTCGTGCGGCCCTGGGGCTTCGACGTGTCCGCCGTGGCCGCGCCCGTCCTGCTGTGGCACGGCCTCGACGACGCCTTCTCGCCCGTGGCGCACACCCGTTGGCTCGCCGAACACATCCCGAGCGCCGAACCCGTCCTCGTCCCCGACGCCGGTCATTTCGCCGCCCAGTACGCGCTGCCCCAGGTGCTGCGCCGGCTGGACGGTCAGGGCATCGGACGTTGATACGCGGTCGAGCGGGCGCCCTTGAGAGCGTCGAGGATCCGCTCGTGGCTGTTCCCGACGACGTCGACGACGCGGACCCTGAGGTGGAGCGCCTCGACCTCGTCGACGAAGCGCCGTGAGAAGGCCCCGAGCATCGTCGTCTCGTATGAACCGCCGCCCACCAGCGGGAAGTCGCCCAGGTGACCAGCTGGAAGTCCACGCCGACCGCCAGCCCGGCGCCGGACAGCAGTGCCGCCGCGCCCTTGACGTCCGTCCACGGGGCGGCGGCCGGCGGCTCCTCCCGCCGGAGGACGACCCGGCACTCGTACGCCTCGACGACCGCGGTGTGCGAGCCGCCGTTGAGCAGCCCGACCTGCCATTCGGGCACGCCGTCCCGCAGGTGCCCCGTCGCCCAGTCGGCGCGCCAGCCGAGCAACGGGCGTACGGTACGGGCGTACTGCGCCCTGGCGAGGACCGCGCCGGCCGCCACCGCGAGCAGGCTGCTGAGCGGCTCCATGTCGAGCAGTTGCAGCCGCCACGGCCACGCGGCCCGCACTGTCGGCGTCATGTTCGCCCGGACGAGCTCCCAGCCGAGCACCGCTGTCAGCAGGACGAGCAGCATGATCGGGACCGTGAAGAGCAACGGGCTGTGCCGCACCCGCCGTTGGGCGTCCGTCCCGGCTGCCGGCCGCCCATTCCTGAACCTGCCCACTGGCCCTCCCCCGGCTTGCGAACATGAGTCCCTCGACCGCATGGACGGCCGAGGGGGCTCGACTGGGGTGATGGTGCCCGAAGCGGGCGCGGCCACACTTCGACGGCCCGCGCGCAGGTCGGGCGGGCCGGTCCGGCCTGCGGCGGGCGCGGCCTGCGGCGGGCCGCCCGTCTCCGTCTATCGGGTCAGCGGCCGGCGGCCACCGTGGGCGCGCGATCGCCTCCCGGTCGGGCCAAGGCGGCGGCGTGGATGCCTTCGCGGGTAGCGGACCGGCGCACCAAGTTCACCCGTGTGAGTGAATAGGGCATCGAACAGCACCGAAACCGCACGCACGGTCTGTTCCCTTGGCGATCATGCACGGGTGATTTCATCCCAAGCCAACCAGGAGTCAGCCGCGCGCACTTCGCGCGCCCAGGGCACGAAGCGGGCGTCGCGCCTGCGTCCCGCCGCGACCGGCGTCGCCGCGCTGGCCGCGCTCTGCCTGCTCCCGACCATGGCCGTCGCCGCGCCGTCGGCCGCCCCCGCCGCACCGGCCGGGCCCGGTGGGCACCGGCCGCCCGCCACGGCGGGCGAGTCCCTGGCCTCGGCCCGTCTCTCCGCCGTCCGTGACGACCCGGCGGCGCTCCGCGCCTTCTTCCGTGCCCTGCCCAAGGGCGGGGAGCTGCACAACCACCTGTCCGGCGCGGTCAGCACCGAGTACCTCATCGAGCTGGCCGCCGAGGACGGGCTGTGCATCGCCACCGCGACGACGACGGCCGTCGTGCCGCCGTGCGGCCCCGGTACCCGACCCGCCTCCGACGCCCTCACCGACAGCGCCTTCCACGACAAGATCGTCCGCGAGTGGTCCATGCAGGACTTCCCGCCGGGCGGCAACGGCCACGACCACTTCTTCGACACCTTCGGCAAGTTCGGCGAGGTGACCTGGCGCAACCGCGGCAAGCTGCTCGCCGAGGTCGCCGACAGCGTGGCCGCGCAGAACCAGTTCTATCTGGAGACCATGGTCTCCCCGGCCTCCGAGGAGGCGAAGAAGCTGGCCGGCGAGGTCGGTTGGGACGCTGACCTCGCCCGACTGCACGGCAAGCTGGTCGCCGGCGGCAAGCTGGACAAGGTCGTCGACGCGGCGGTCAAGGAGGCGGACGGCGGAGACGCCGAGTTCCGCACCGAGGCGCGCTGCGGCACCGCGCAGGCCCGCCCCGGCTGCGGTCTCGCCGTGCGCTGGATCTCCCAGGTGAACCGGGGCAGTTCCAACGAGCGGGTCTTCACCCAGATGGCCGTCGGCATGCGCCTGGCCGAGCGCGACCCCCGCTTCGTCGCGGTCAACCTCGTCCAGCCCGAGGACTGGGACACCTCCCTCGCCAACTACCGCCTCCAGATGCGGATGCTGCAGTACCTGCGCGGCGTCTACCCGAAGGCCCACCTCACCCTGCACTCCGGCGAGCTGTGGCCCGGCCTCGTCAAGCCCGAGGACCTGACCTTCCACATCGCCGACGCCGTGAACGTGGCGGGCGCCGAGCGCATCGGCCACGGTGTCGACCTGCGCCAGGAGGACGCGTGGCGGAACACGGCCGCCACGATGGCCGACCGTGAGATCGCCGTCGAGGTGCCGTTCACCAGCAACGCGCAGATCCTCGGCGTCAAGGGCGCCGACCACCCCTTCGAGACGTACCGCGCCTTCGGCGTCCCGGTCGTCCTCGCCACCGACGACCCGGGTGTCTCGCGGATCGACATCACCCACGAGTACCAGTACGCGAGCACGACGTACGGGCTCGGCTACCGCGACCTGAAGGACCTGGCGCGAGCCTCCCTGGAGTACGCCTTCCTGCCCGGCGCGAGCCTCTGGCGGGGCAACCCCACCCGTGACGGCTACCGCCTGGCCGGGCCCTGCCGCGGCGAGCGCCCCGGTACGGCCACCCCGGGCCCGGCCTGTCGTCGCGTCCTCGACGCCAGCCCCAAGGCGTCGGCCGAGTGGCGCCAGGAGGCCGCCTTCACCGCCTTCGAGCACCGCCTCCCGGCCTCCCGCACCACCGACTGACCCGCTGCCCTTCACCCCGACGGCGTCCGGCTCGCTCAGCTGCCGGGCGCCGTCGGGCTGTGTCGGGGCGGGCGGCGGGCCGGTGCTCCGGTGCCACCGGTGCTTCCGTGGCCGGTGTTCCGCTGGCCGGCGGTCAATCAGCCGGCGTCAGTCGGCCGGGATCAGGTCAGGTAGTCGGCCACGAGGTCGGCGAACTGCTCCGGGGTGAGGACCTCGACGCCCAGCTTCTCGGCGGCGACCGCCTTCGAGCTGGGCTTGCCGCCCGCTGTGGACGCGGCGACCAGGCAGGAGGTCTTCGCGTTCACGCCGCTCCCGGCGCGCCCGCCCGCGCGCTCGATGAGCTCGTTCATCTGCTTACGGCCGAGGCCCTCCAGGCGGCCCGTCATCTTGCCGGTGACGACGACGGTCCGGCCCGCCAGCGGCCCCTCGCCCACCGGCCCGGCGGCGTCGGCGGCCCGCTGCGGTTCGGACATGTTCACGCCCGCCGCGATCAGTTTGTCGAGGACCGGCGCGAGGGCGAGGAGCTCCGCGACGACGACGGGCGCCTTCTCGGGGCCCATGCCCTCCACGGTCTGGATGTCCTCCGCGGTCGCCGCCCGGATCGCGTCCATGGTGCCGAAGTGCGCGGCGATCCGCCGCGACATGCTGCGCCCCGTACCGGGGATGCCGAGGGCGCAGAAGACGCGGCTGAGCGGGCGGCCCTTGGCCAGGGCGAGCTGTTCGGCCAGCTTCGCACCGCGCTTGGCGCTGCCCGAGGCCGTGGCCAGCTGCTCCTCGGTCAGGACGAACAGATCCGCCACGTCGCCGACGAGACCGGACTCGATGAGGGCCTTGACGTAGGTCTTGCCGAGGCCGTCGATGTCGAGGATGTCGCGCCCGGCGGCGTACTCGATCAGGGGCGCGAGCGCGCACGCCGTGCCCTTCGCGCACCGCCACCGCTCCTGGCTCTTGTCGATGGCTCCGCCGCAGTGCGGGCACGCCTCGGGCAGCGGGACCGGCAGCGCGCCCTCGGGGCGGAGCTCGACGACCGGGGCCTGGACGCGGGGGATGATGTCGCCCGCCTTGTAGACGGTCACGGTGTCCCCGAGGTGCAGCCCGCGCCGGGCGATGTCGGCCGGGTTGTGCAGGGTGGCGCGGGAGACCGTCGAGCCGTCGAGGTCGACGGGGGTGAGGAGGGCCGTCGGGGCGAGCACGCCGGTGCGGCCGACCTCCCAGACCACGTCCTCCAGCACGGTCTGCCGCTCGACGGCCGGGAGCTTGTAGGCGATCGCCCAGTGCGGGAACCGGCTGCCCAGCCCGGCGGCGTCCTGTTCGGCGGCGCTGTTGGCCTTGATGACCACGCCGTCGATGCCGAAGGGCAGCCCGGCGCGCAGGGCGGCGATGGCGTCGACCCGGGCCTGGGCCTCGGCGATGCTGCCGACGACGTGCAGTCCGGCGGGCGTCTCCGCCGTGGTGCGCACCCCGGCCGCGGCGACCGCGGCCAGTGTCTCGGCGTGCGTCGCCCCTGCGGGCAGGAACGATTCTCCGTCCAGGTCGACCGCTCCGTACGCCCAGAAGGTCATCTCCAGTCGGTAGGGCCGGTCCTTCGCCCGCAGCGTGCCGGCCGCCCCGTTGCGCGGGTTCGCGAACAGCGCTGCCCCGTGCGCGGCGCGCACCTCGTTCGCCGCTTCGAACTGCGCCTGCGTGAACAGGACCTCGCCGCGCGCCTCGAAGGTCACCGGCTCGGCCAGCCGCTCCGGCAGACCGACGATGGCGCCGATGACATGGCTGACGTCCTCGCCGTGGCTGCCGTCGCCTCGGGTGACGATCTGCACCAGCCGGCCGCCGCGATACCGGACGGCGACGGCGGCGCCGTCCAGCTTCGGCTCGACCGTGAAGCCCCCTTCGGCGGCGCGCCCGAGCCTGCGCTCCAGCGACGCCTCCCATCCGGCCAGCTCCTCGGGGCTGAACACGTTGTCCAGGCTGAGCAGTCGCGAGGTATGCGGGACGTCGCCCTCCGGGGCGGCGCCGTCGGCGACCAGCCCGGTCGGCGAACCGGCCGTCTCGGCGGGGTGCGCGGCCTCCCAGTCCAGCACGGCGCGGCGCAGTGCGTCGAAGGACGCGTCGTCCATCGGGCTGTTCCCGCCGCCGTAGTAGGCGCGCGACGCCTCACGGAGCAGGTCCAGCGCGGACGCGTAGTCGACGGCGGTGAGCAGGGCGGAAGACGCCTCAACGGCGGGAAGAGCGGTCATACACGCATCATGTCGTGGGGGTCTGACAACGCCCGCCGACGAGTGGGCGATCATGGCGTCCATGACGGATACGACCGGCCCCGAGTCTCTGGGCCTCTGCCTCGTGGCCAATGTCGCGCAGGAGACCAGCCACGGCGAGGGCGGTGTGGAGATACGCAGGGGGCTGCGGCACTTCGCGCCGGGGGCGAAGGTGTGGATCGCGCCGCCGGCCTGGGGCGACGGAGGCGAACGCGTCATCGTGGCCGGACGCCACCGGCGCAACCATCGCCGCTACATGCGGATCGTGATCGAACGCCGGTTCCTGACGAACTTCCGCGTCCGCGCCGTCTACAGCGCGGCGTTGGTCCGCGCGCTGCTGGAACTGGAGCCCGGCGAGGAAGAGTACGGCGCCGGCTTCCTGTGGGCCCCCGAACAGGCCGAGCACTGCGCCCGGTCCTGGAACACGCCGGTCATGGAGGCCCGGGTGGAGGGCCTTCCCCGTTGGCCCGCCCACCTGGTCACCGACCCTCCGCCCATGGAGTTGCATCTCGACGGTGTCACGTACCACCTGGCCCATTTCAACGCCCGTGGGGCTCGCTACTCCCCCGAGCCGCCACCGGTGGAACCGTCGCCGACCGTCGGCTGAGGGCAGCGCCGAACGGCCGGTCGGCGACCTGAGGATGCCGCTGAAACGGAGCGGCTTCGCAGTCCGCGCCCCCTGCCGGTCCACCCCTGCTACCCACCGGGCCTGCGCGACGGACCGGTGGGCACGGGCGGTCAGGACCAGGACGCGGCCACCAACGTCCGCTCCGCAGCGGCGAGATGGACGGCCGAGGCGAGCCAGGCGCGCGCGTAGCCGTCGGCCGAGGCGTCGGTGAGGCGGCCGAAGGCGTCACGCGGCCGGCGGTCCGCCTCCGTCGTCAGCGCCCGCGCGAGGTGCCCCGCTCCGCCGAGGCCCGCCCGGGTCAGCCGGGCGACGAGCGCGGCCGTGTCCGTCCCCCGGCCCGCCTCCGCGACGGCACGGCGGCCACCCGCGACACCCGTCTCCAGCAGCCGTCGCACCCGCCACAGGGGTGCGTCCGCCAGCGGTTCGGGACCCGACGGCACCGGCCCGACGGGCGCACCCCCGGCGGTCCCGCGGGGGAAGTGCTCGCCCTGCAGCCGGTCGTAGCCCAGGTCCGCATGCCCCTTCCACTCGTCCGGCAGTCGCAGCGTCGCCGCCGCCCCGGGCACCGGCCCGACCGCCAACGGCCGGAGCGTCGCCGCCCGGTCCAGGTCGGGGCGCCCTAGCACCCTCAGTACGAGGCCCGGGTGCTGGGCGATCCGGCGCAGGTTCGCGGCGTGCGGCAGCTCCGGGTGCGGGTGCGCCGGGCGGAGCCGCAGCAGCGGGCCCTCGGCGGCGACGCGGACGACGACGGCGTCGCCAGCCGCACCGATCACCTCCACGTCGCAGCCCAGCAGACTCGCCGGCGCTCTTCCCGGCTCGGCGGACCCGGGGCCGCCGTCGGCGAGCGCCGCGGCCATGGCCTCGCGCACCGGCCGGGCGAAGAGAGCGGCGACCGGCTCCTCGGACCAGTCCACCCCCCGCAGCGGCGTCGCGCTGACTCCCCGGCCCGCCCCGAGCCGCCCGTCCGCGGAGACCGTGGCGCCGACGATCCGAAGGCCGCCGCGTGCCAGCCCGGCGTGGTCGAGGGTGGCGCCCCCGAGCGCCACGGACGCGGCGCCCGCGCCCTTCGCTCGGGCGAGGCCGCCGGGGCGTACGTCGGACACCGTGTATCCGGCGCCGTCCGCGCCGACGAGGTGCGTGGTCACGCCGCCGTACCCCGTCGCCGAGAGCACCGGCTCCCGGCACAGGCCGTACACCCGCAGGCTGCCGCCCTGTTCGTACGCCCGGCGCACGGAACCCGCCGCACCCGCGCCGGCCGAGCCGGAGCAGAGCAGGGCGGCCCCGGCCAGCAGCTCGCGGAACGCGTCCGCGAGGTCGCCGAGCCGCTGCCCCTCGCTTCGCTCCCGCGCCGCCCGCAGGCCCCGTACGACCCGCAGCGCGGCGGCCTCGGCCCGCGGCAGCGCCGCCAGCCGCGCGGTGTGGGCGGCGCGGAGCAGCTCGGCCTGCACCACCGCGCCGCCCGCGGTGACGCCGGCCGACAGCGCTTCGGCGGCGGCGCTCCACAGGGCGGTGGCGGCGTGGAGTTGAGCGGGGGTGAGGGGGGCGGGCGCGGGCCCGGCGTGGGGTCCGGTCAGGCCGGGCGCCGCGTCGGGCGCGGCACCGACCGGGGCCTCCCCCGTGCCCGCCTCCCCGCGTGCGCCCGCGCCCGGGCCGTGAGCGTCGCCCGCGCCTGCTTCCCCGCGTGCGCCCGCGCCCGGGCCATCGGCCTCGCCCGTGCCCGGATGGTCGGCTCCGCCCGTACCCGGGTCGGCGCCCTCGCCGACGTCCGGCTCGTCGCCCTGCCCGTCCGCGAGGGGGGCCGCTCCGAGGGCGGCGGCTCGGTGCAGACAGCGCGGGGCCAACAGGCAGGAGCACACGACCTGTTCGGCGTGCGCGACCACGCCCGACGGGCCCGGGCGCAGGGTGACCGTGGCGTCCTCGCCGAAGCGGACCTCGACCGAACCGTCGGTCGTGGCGGAGGCCCGGTCGGCGCAGCCCGTGATCGCCGCGTCCAGCTTCTTGCGCAGGCGGGCGCTGAGCTGCTCCACGGCGGCGGCGAGGACGTCGGGGGCGACGGGCGGCAGGAGTTCGGTGCTCAACGGGGTTCTCCACGGAGGCGGTCGCCCACCCAGCGGGCGAGGGCGAGCGGGCTGAGGGCGGCCACCGGCATACCGGCCGCGACGAGTTGGCGCGCCACCGGCACCGAGTAGCGCGGTGCGCCGGTGTCGTCGAGTGCCGCGCAGCCCAGCAGGTGGGCGCCGGAGGACGCCAGGGCGCGCACCTCGCCCAGCAGGCCGCCGAGCGGGGCGCCCTCCTCGAAGTCGCTGACCACGACGACGAGCGTGCGGCTCGGGACGGTGATCAGCGAACGCGCGTGCGCGAGGCCGGCCGCGATGTGCGTACCACCGCCGACCCGGACCTCCAGCAGCAGCGACAGCGGGTCCTCGACCCGGTCCGTCAGGTCGATCACCTGCGTGGAGAAGGCCAGGAAGTGCGTGGACAGGGTCGGCACCCCGCCCAGGACCGCGGCCGTCAGCGCCGACCAGATCACCGATACCTCCATCGAGCCGGAGACGTCCACGACGAGGATCAGGCGCCAGTCGGCCTCCTTGCTCGCCCGCGTGCTGAACACCGGGCGCTCCGGCACGACGACGAGCCGGCCGTCCTCGGCGCGCCGGGTGTGGGCGAGGTTGGCCCGCAGGGTACGGGGGAGGTCGAGGCGGCCACCGGGACGCCTGGTGGGTCGCGGGGTGGCCAGTCCGGAGAGCGCCGGGCGCAGGCGGGTGGCCAGCTCCCGCGCCAGCTCGTCGACGAGCCGCTTCACCAGCGGCCGCAGTCGGGCGAGTTGGGCCTCGGGCATGCCGCCGGCCAGCGACAGCACGGAACTCAGCAGCTCCACCGACGGGCGTACCGCCGCCGGGTCGAGCTGCGCGAGGACGTCCGCGCGTCCGGCGTCGGCGGCCTCGGCGAGGACCTCCTCCCGTACGTCCGCGCCGAAGAGGGCCTCCAGCTCCTGCGCCCACTCCCGGGCGGTCGGGAAGGACGGGTCCTGACCGCCGCCCTGGCCCGCCGCGCCGCCGTCCAGGTCCTCGGCGCCCTCGCCGCGCCCACGGCCGTAGAGCTCGTCGAGGGCGTGGGCGTATCGTCGCGCGTCGCCGGTGAGCCGCTCCTTGTGGCGGCCGAGCAACAGGCGCCAGCGGTCGGCACGCCCGAGCCGCCGGTCCGCGTCGGCCAGGACGGGGGCGCCGGTCGCGGGTGCGAGTGCCGATGCGGGTGCCGGTGCGGATGCTGATGCCGGTGCGGGCGGGTCGGTCGTGGCGGTCGCCGCGGTGGCCTCGGCTGCGGAGCCGGTGCGCGGGACGTGGCCTCCGCCGGATTCCGGGCCGGACTCGGGGCTTTCGGTGGCGGACCCGGGAGCGGGACTCGCTGCCGATTCCTCGGCTGGCACGATTCGGGGGCCGCCGGCGGCGTCCGTCGTACTCGGGTCCAGGCCCAGGGCCTTCAGCGCGGCCGATCCGGCCGCGTCGGCCGCCGCCCACAGGGCGAGCAGTTCGGCCGGGGCTTCCAGCGAGAGGTCGAGCCGGTCACCGAGCCGTTCTGTCACGGTGGTGAGCAGCCGGTCGCGCGCGGCCGGTGTCAGGGCGTCGAATCCGCCCCGCAGGGCCGGGAGCCGGTCGAGGAACTCCTGGTCGGACAGTTCGTCGACCCGGTCCAGGAGCGGGTCGAGGGCGTCCGGTGAGGTCTGGAGCAGCGGGCCGGCGGCCGTGAGCAGCCCGCAGAGGCGCCTCGTCAGCGCCCGGCGCGTGTCGGGAGTCGTGGCTCCGTCGATCCAGCCGGCCGTACGCTCGCCCAGTCCGGCCGCGTCGTCCAGGTCGAGCAGGACGCGTACGGCCGGGGCGGCGCCCTGCATGAGCGGGGAGCCGTCGGCGGCCAGCTCGGCGAGGGCCCGGTCCAGTCGGAGGCCCAGGTGGCGTGCGGCCGTCCGGTCCGCCAACGCCACCAGAGCCCCGGCGTCGGCGGCGCTGTCGCTCCCGGCGAGGCCGGGCAGGGACCGTACGGCGGCTTCCAGCAGCTCCTCGGTGAGCGTGCCGGCCGCCGCGCGGGCCTCGGGCTCGGTGCCGGGGTAGTGGCCGCGCCGCAGGCCCTCCAACAGGTCGAGGGCCTGGAGGAGTTGGGGCAGGTCGGCGCTGTGCGGCAGCAGGGCGGCGGCCTCGTGGAGGCGGCCTTCGACGAGCTCGGGCAGGTCGCAGCGCGCGGCCGCGGCGAGGCCGGTGAGGATCTGGTCCGGAGTGGGGCCGCCTTCGGCGGCCTCCCGGCGGGCGGTCGCGGCGAGCGTGCCGGCGGCGGCCTGGGCCGCCGTCACCCCGCGCACTCCCGCCAGGTCGAGCCGCGCCGGCACGGACGGCGTCCACGCCGCACGCCACTTGGTGCCGAGTGCCGTGCCGTCGCCGGTGCTCGCGACGGCGACGGGTTCGCCGTACGCCGCGCCGATCACCAGCAGGCGCTGAAGCAGCACCTCGCGGCGGGCGTCCAGGGGCGAACGGAGCGGGTCGAGCCGCAGGTCGCGCCGGTCGGCGTCGTCCGGGCGGGGCAGCCGCAGGTCCGCGAGCTCGGCCTCGACCGAGGGGCCGAGCCCGGACCGCGGCGCGTGCGGGCTGATCCGGCCGCGCGAGGTGCCGACGAACACGGCCTCCAGCGCGCGGGCCAGGGCCCGGCCACGGCCGAGAGGTTCGCCCTGGCCGAGCACGGTGGTGACGGCCTCCAGCAGCTCGCCGCGCCCCGGTGCGGGCAGTCCGCGCAGCGCGGCCAGGTCGCAGGCCAGGCGCAGGGTCTCGGCGGCCTCGCCGGTCCCCGCGGTGTGACCGGCCCGGCGCAGTTCCCGGCACAGGCCGGTCAGCGCGGCGGAAGCCGCCTCCCGGATCCGTTCCGGATCGCCGGCCGCGACGAGCACGGACTGCTGCCACAACGGGTCGCGGATTCCGGCGGGGTAGCCGGACCGGGAGTCGAGCAGGTCGAAGGAGTACGGAACGAGCGAGGTCACCGTCGCACCGCCGCCCCCTCCCGAACCCTCGTCCTCGTCCTTCCCGCCGTCTCCGCTCCCACGGGTCCCGCAGCTCCCGCCGCTCCCGCCGACCGCGCCGCTCCCGCCGACCGCGCCGACCGCGCCGTGCGCGCCGTCGGGCCGGCCGGCATCCGCACGGGAACCGTGGGGTACGCCCGTACGGGATCCGTCCCGCGCCTCCGGGCCGGAGCCGTCGCGTACGCCTGGGGGCAAACCGTCCGAATCCACCGCCGCGGTGCCGGGCGTCGTGGCCGCTCCGCCCTCGGCGGACAGGAGCAGTGCGGGCGCGTGGAAGGCGCCGATCACGGCTGCCACCCGGCGCCCGTCCGCCGAGGCGGAGGCGATCACCTGCCGCATGCGTTCCTCCCGCGCCAGGTCGGTGGCGGGCACCTCGGCGTCGGCGCGCAGGGCCCAGCCGACGCCCAGCGCGGCTCGGCGTACCGCGTCCGGGGTGCACCCCGGGGCCAGCACCTCGACGACGCGGTCCCACAGGTCGTCGCCGTCGCGGCCGGTTCCGGCGGCGGCGAGCGCTCGGGCGTAGGTGTGCCGCCGCCGGGCGGCCCGGTCGTCAGGAGCGGCGTCGAGCGGATCCGCGGCGTCCGTCTCGACGCCCGTGTCCGTGTCCGCGTCCCCGCCCGCCGGCGCACCCGTCCGCGTGGGCGGGGCGTCGTCCGGTCGTGCGGACCCGGCCTCGGCCCGGTCCTCCTCCCCCGCCGCGTCATGCCTGTCTTCCGGTCCGGCGGCCCCCGCCGACCAGCCGGGGTCGCCGAGGGGAAGGTCGCAGCACAGCACCTCCACGCCGCGGCTCCGCGCCCAGCGCACCGCGGCGAGCTCCGGCGAGAAGTCCGCGAACGGGTAGAAGGACAGCGCGCCGCCCTCCCCCGTACCGGCCAGGGCGACCGGGGCGATGGTCTCGGGGTCCGCCAGGTGCTCCAGCCAGGGCCGGAAGTCGGCCGGCAGCTCCACGCAGACCACCTCGGCCCGCGCCTGGTCGAGCAGGGCGGGGACGACCGCGGCGAGTGCCGGGCTGTGGTGGCGGACGCCCAGCAGGTACGGCGTACGGGACGCGGCCAGCGCGTCCACGGCCGCTCGTGGATCGAGGGGTGTCAACGCAGGCTCCCGCGCAGGTCCCAGAGCCGGCGCCACATCGCGGAGCCGTTCTCGGCGCGGCGGCGTACCGGGCCGTCCCAGTAGCCGAGGAGCCGTGCGTGGTCGGCGGGGTCGTCCTTGCGGACCACGCCCAGCAGGTGGCCCGGCAGCAGGTCGAGCACGTCTCCGCCGGGCAGGTAGGCCGCGGCGACTCCCAGCGACGCCGCCACCTGCACGGCTTCGGCGGTGGACATGACGGTGCCTGGGCGTTCGACGTCCCAGCCCTCGGTGGAGCGGCCGGAGCGCAGGTCGCGGAAAACGGTGACGAGGGCGTCCAGGACGGCGTCGTCGACGGCGAAGGCCGCGCCCGCGCGCCGTACGGCGGCGACGGCCTGGCGGCGGATCAGGTCCGCCTCGGCGTCGGCGTCGGCGATCGGGTCCACGGTCTCGAAGTTGAAGCGGCGCTTGAGCGCGGCCGACATCTCGGAGACGCCCCGGTCCCGCAGGTTGGCCGTCGCGATGACGGTGAAGCCGGGTGCGGCGCGGACGACCGCGTCCTCGGTGGCGGTCAGTTCGGGCACGCTGATCCGGCGGTCGGACAGGAGGGAGACGAGGGCGTCCTGTACCTCGGGCAGGCAGCGGGTGATCTCCTCGACCCGTACCACCCGTCCGGCCCGCATGGCGGCGAGGACGGGCGAGTCGACGAGGGCCTGCGGGGTGGGCCCCTGGGCGAGCAGCAGGGCGTAGTTCCAGCCGTAGCGGAACGCGTCCTCGGTGGTGCCGGCGGTGCCCTGCACGGTGAGGGCGCTGCTGCCGCTGACGGCTGCGGCGAGGAGCTCCGACAGCATCGACTTGGCCGTTCCGGGTTCGCCGGTGAGCAGCAGTCCGCGCTCTCCGGCGAGGGTGACCACACAGCGTTCGACCAGTGCGCGTTCGCCGACGAACTTCGGTGCGATCGTCAGTTTCGACGGCAGGTCCGGGTGGCGCTCGGGCAGGGACAGCGCCACGCCGTCGCTGCCGCAGACGAACGTGACGACCGCGCGCGGGGTGAGTGCCCAGCCGGGCGGTCGCGGGCCGGGGTCCTGGGCGGCGAGGAAGGCGAGCTCGGCGGCGTGCCGTTCCTCGGCCGGCCGGCCCTGCCGGGCGGGGGCGGTCTGTTCGGTGACGGTCATTCGGGATCCTTGTTCGTGGTTCGGGACGCTCGGGTGCCCGCGTGCGTACAGGCGGGGCGGGGCGGCGGGGCGGGGCGGGATCGTGGTCGGCTGATGGGGATGCGGGTGGGGCCGGCGCGGCGCGCCCTGTGCGGATGCGCCGCGCCGGCCGGGTCGACGAGGGGCGGCCGGTCAGCGGCCGTTCCTCAGCGTCGCCTCCTCGTCCGCCGGACCTTCAGCTCCTCGAAGCGCGGGACGTCGCCGTCGAGGATCCGCCGCCACGCGCGGGCGAACAGCTCGGCGGCGGGTTCGGTCGGCAGGAGGGCGCCCAGGGTCGGCCGGGTGCCCGTGGTCACCCCGTACATCGGCAGCTTCCACTGCTCGACCGGCAGCACGGGTGCCGACTGCTCCGTCCAGGCGCCCGGCAGGAACAGCGAGCGTCCGGCCCTGGCCCGTACCGCCGACACGACCAGGTCGGTGGCGGCCAGTTCGGCGCGCGCCGCCTTGAGGCGGGCGGGCTTCCAGCCGGTCCAGCGGGCGGTGTTGCGGTCCGTGGGGTCGGGCATGGCCAGCAGTGTCAGGTACAGCGTCGCCGCGTCGGTGCTCAGCTCGCGCGCCCCGGCGACCTCGGCCACCAGCTCGGGCACCGAACGCGACGGGTCCTGCGGCCACCACCGGCCCTCGTCGTCCGTCTCGCCGGCCGCCGGGGCGCCCGGGTCGGCCAGCAGGCGGGCGAACGCCGGGTCGTGCACGCGGCGCAGGGCCGTCTCGACCGCCGTCGGCTGCTGGTCGTCGCCGCGCAGGGCCACCAGGTAGGGGTCGGAGCCGGTGGAGTCGAGCAGCGCGGGCCGTAGCGCGGGCTGCGGCTGGTCGTCCTGCGTGGCCATGAGCACCGCGCCGTACCGCTCGTGGTCCGGTGCCGTCTCCGTCGGGGCGCCGGCCACCTTCCGGAAGGCCGGAAGGCTCGTGTAGTGGCCGACGGAGAGGAGCAGTCCGGGTGCCGCGAGCCGCTGTCGTACGGCGGTCAGGGCGCTGGGCAGCGCCGCACGTACGGGATCGCCGGCGGGCAGCCGGTGGGCCAGCCAGGCCGTCAGGCTCGTCGCGCCGGTCAGCACCGTCGACGTGAACGGCTCTTCGGCCGGGGTCATCGGCGTCGGGCGGTCGCCCTCGATGTGCCACGGCACGTCGGTGCCGAGTTCCGAGGACGGCTCGGGGTCGAGGAGCGCGGGGAGGGCCCGGTGGACGGACCAGCCGCTGCGGGTGCCGCGCGCGGCCTCCGCCGACAGCCAGTCGGGCACCGGGCGGCGGCGCCCGACCTTCTCGTTCCACACCGTGGCGGCCGCCGCCACGTCGGGGCCTTCGCTCCACAGCCGGGCCGGGTCCTCGGGGAGGAGCGCGGCGAGCACCGCGCGGCGCACCTCGGCGGTGAGCGTGCGCAGTTCGTCGCGTGCGTGTCCTGCCTCGGCGACCTTCAGGCCGAGGGTCTTGCGCAGCTCGGGCGGCAGGAAGTTGTTCTCCCACTTGTCGACCTCGGGCATGCCGGCGAGCACGATCCGGGCGAGCGCCCCGGACGCGCCGGTGAGGCGGCTGAACTCGTCGGCGGCGGCCGGCACGTACGGGGCCTCCCCACGGGTCCGCGCCTCCCGGAGGAAGTCGGCCAGCCACGCGGCGCTCCGTGTCCGGTCGCCCACCTGCGCGGCACCGCGCGCCGTGTAGGGGCCGGGCACCTCGAAGCGGCCGTCGGGGTCGTGGAGCAGCGCGCCGAACTCGCGCCCGTCGGCGACGCTCTCGGTGTGTTCGGTGATGCCGAGCGCCGCGCCGCCGCCCAGGGGCAGCACGCTGCGGTGGGACACGTTGCGTGCCTGCCCGTCCGGGGTGTGCAGGTGGGGCGGGGTGAGGTGGACCAGGACCCGGCGCCAGTGTCCGGCCGACGTGGCCGTCGAGCCGAGCCCGAGCGTGTCGACCTGGTCGAGGAGCCCGAGCAGGGTGGTGCGGTGCTCGGGTTCGCTGCCGGGGGCGACGGCCCGGTAGGCGATCGCGGCCGGGTCGTCCAGGAGGGGGACGAAGGGCAGCCCGGAGTACGGCAGCGGCGGCAGGTCGAAGTGCAGGCGTCCCGGCTGCGGCCGGGCGGCGGTGTCCGCCCGGACGGTCGCCAGCGTCTCCAGGAAGCGGTGCGTCACGTCGGAGTCGGCGCCGTAGCGGGAGTGGCCGCCGATGATGCCGCTGAGGGCCTTGATGATCTGCTGGTCGCTCGGTCCCTGGACGCGGGCCGGGGCGGGCCGGTTCGTCGGGTCGAGGCGTGCGGCGACGCCGTCCAGGGCCTTCTGCTGGTCCACGGCGAAGCGCAGCACCTTCACCACACCGGCGATGAGTTCGGGTGCCGAGAGCCGGGGCAGCGCGGCGCTGACCAGCTCGGGCAGGTCGGCCGCCCGCTCGGCCGCCATGGCGGCCTTCAGCAGGACACCGGCCGTCTCGGGGTCGGCGGCCCGCAGCGCCGCCGAGGCCCGCGGGTCGCGTGCGCGCAGCATGTACAGGTACGGCAGTGGAGGCAGGGCGGGCCCGGCGGTCCGGTACAGCTCGTCGCGGTGGTCGCAGTGGGCCGTGGTCGTGACCACGCCCTCGGGGTCGTGGAGGGACAGTTCGCGCCACTCCTGGGTGAGCGCCCGCGGCCGGTCGTCGCCGGGGAACGTGAGCGCGGCGACCGGCCGGTCGGCGCCCTTGGGGAGGGTGACGGCGCGTCCGGTGGTGTCCTCGCCGTGGTGGCGGCCGTCCGGCAGGCGCACGACGCGCCAGCCGAGGAGCCCGTCGGCGGACCGTCCCTGGACGGAGCCCTCGACGGCGGGGGCGGGGCGCAGCCAGGACGTGGCGGCGGCCGGCTCGGTGCCGGGGGCGTGCCGCAGGAGTGCGTCGGCCAGGAAGCCGGGCTGCGAACGGCGGCCGTAGGCGCCTCCTTCGGGGTCGTATTCGAGCCAGCCGCCGTGGTCCTCGCCCTCGCCCCGCTCCCAGACCCAGTACGAGGTGCCGTCGGACAGCAGGGAGCGTTCCGCCGGGAGCTTGGTGTCGCCGCGGTGCAGGACGCCGCCGCCGGTGGTGCGGCCGCCGCCGGGCAGCGGCAGGCTCGGGTGCGGGGAGCGCACGGTCCAGGTGTCGGCGCCGGCGAGGTCGAACACCGTGTCGGGCGCGGTGTGCCAGTAGCCTCGCGGCGCGCGGTCGCCGTACGTGCTCCAGAACACCAGGAGGGCGCCGTCGACGTAGTGGAAGCCCCGCCGCCACAGGTTGGTGGACGGCAGCCGCAGGTCGTGCACGAGGACGGTGGAGTCGGCGTCGATGACGCGCGCCTGCGTCGCGTTGGCGACGATCAGGTGCGGCCAGGCCTCGACGACGGTCAGGCCCTCGGTGCTGTGCCGCCCGGGCGCCAGCTCCTTCAGCGCCTCCTCCCAGGCGGGCCAGCTCAGTTCCTCCCACAGGCCGCCGCGCAGGGTGCGGGCCACGGTCTCGCCGAGGTCGGCACCGGCCGCGGCCGCGACCTCACGCGGGGCGAGGGCGAGGGCCTCGGAGGGCAGCCAGGACAGGCGCTCGATGGCGTTCGGGAGTCCGGGCAGTCCGGCGGCCACCGAGGAGGCGGCGACCTCTCGCATCCATGCGGCGAGCATCGGGCGCCCACCGGCGGAGCCGGCGAGCCGGCACATCACGTCGGTGCCGGAGGAGGCGCTGTTGTAGCTGTCGGCGCCGCGCCGGAAGGCGGGGTGGAAGCGCGGGTCGGCCGCCAGCGCGGCCAGGTCCCGCGGGTCCTCGCCGCGTGCCCAGTCCGACAGGTTCAGCGCGTCGCCGCGCCGGATGCGGCGCTCCTCCTTCTCCTCGGGGTCGGCGACGGCGACGTCCAGCGCGAGCAGGAGGTCCAGCAGGTTCGCGTCCTCGACGCCGATCCGCAGGAACCGCCGGCCCTCGGCGCGGGCGGCCAGGTCGGCGCGCAGCCGGGCGCCGGCCCGGGTCACCAGGTCCAGGAGCGCGGGCGGGGTGGGGCGCGGCCCCCAGCCTCGGTGCCGGGCGCCGTGGTAGCGCTCCAGCCAGCCCGCGGCGCCGTCGGAGCACTGCTGCTCCTGCGGCAGGTCCGCGTCCACGAGCCCGGCTTCGGCCCCGGAGTCCGCCAGGATCCCGAGCCACAGGCCGGACATCTCCCCGTTGTCCCCGGGCGGGGTCATCGTCAGGAGCGTGCCCCGTACGGACGGTACGCGCCGGGCCAGCGCGACGAGCGCGGCGCGGTGCGACTTCCACCAGCCGGCCGCGGCCCGCAAGGTCGCCGGCAGCGGCAGGAGTTCGGCGAGGTAGTCCTGCTCCGCCTCGTTCCCCGGCAGGGACGCGGCGCGGGCGAGCCGCTTCAGCTCCGTCGCGGCCTGTGCCGACGGCGCGAGCCCGCCGGCCGTGCGGCGCACGCACAGGCGCCGGAACCGCTCGTACGCCTCGGCGGGCGCGAGCCGTGCCGACAGCTCCTTGCCGTAGCCGGTGAGCACCTTGACGGGCAGGGCGCCGGCGAGGGCGAACTCCAGGAACACGGCGTCGAGCCGGTCCTCGTCGACGGTCAGCCCGTGCTGCGCCTCGCTCGTGCGGGCGCGGCCGAACAACTGACCGGCGTACGTGGCGTTCTCGACGCCGAGGAAGACCCGGGCGGCCTGCTCGTAGAAGACGGGCAGGAAGTGCGGGACGGCCGAGGCGAGCCGCCCGGCCAGCTCGTGGCAGGCGTCGAGGGCGGCCTTGGGCTTGGTCCTGGCCTGCCGTGCCAGCCGGTCGAGCTCCGGCACGACGGCCAGGGCGTGGTGTCCGTCCTCCGGGTGGTGCACCAGGACCCACTCGGGGAAGCCGAGCTCCTGGCGGCGTCCGAGACCGACCACGGCCGGTGTCCCCTCGGGTTCGAGTCCGAGGAAGCCGGCGGCGAGGTCCTCGGCGGGGCCGAGTTCGGCCGCGGCCAGCCGCACGACGACCCGGTCCTCGCCGAGCACCGCGTGGCGGTAGGCCCGTGCGGTCAGTTCGACCGCCGAGGGGCCCGCGTCCCGCGCGTCGGCCGGGAGCACGGCTCCTGCCGCGAGCAGTGCCTTGTTGTCGTCGATGTCCGTGCCGGTCACGCGTCCCCACCCTCTTCGATCGTGCGGCCGGCGTACAGCGCGGCTGCCATGCGCATCCCCTCGGACCAGGCCACCGGCCCGACCTCGCTCAGCCGCACCGCGCGGCCGTCCTCGTCGTGCCAGCTCAGTGCGCCGGTCTCCGACTCGCCCTCCCAGTACGGTTCGCCGATCCACACCGACGCCTCCGTGCCGCGGCCCCCGTCGCGCACCTTGCAGGTGGCGTAGCCGCCGGACACCCGGTAGCCGAGGCCCGTGGCGCGTGCGGCGAGGCCGAACCGCGAGGCGAACTTGCCGCCCGCGTAGTCCCGTACCTCCGTCGCGGTCTCCGGGCGTCCTGCGGCCGGCCCGTCCGGCTTCTCCCAGGTGGCCCGGTGGATCTGCTCCACCTTCTGGGTGATGCCGAGGTCGGCCGCGAAGTCCCGTACGTCGTCCAGGTCCGGCAGGAGCACCGGGTGGGGCAGCGTCACCGTGCGCGGGGACAGCCGGACGGTCTCGCCGTCGAGGTCGACCGCCTTGAGCTCCCCGTCGGCGGTGACGTCCCGCAGGAAGCCGACCTCGTCCGGGTCGTCGCCCACGACGGCCAGGTCCCGCAGCGCCGACCGCCATGCCTCGTCCGGCCACACCCGCGCGATCAGTGCGGTCGGCACCGGGAGCGACGACACCATCCACGCGTCCACCTGTGCCACGCACGAGTCCGCGTGCCGGTCCAGCCATGCGGCGAGCTGCCGAAGCCGGTCGGCCTCGGGACTGTCCCGCAACGCCTTCGGCAGTGTCTTCAACTGCCGTCCCCCGACGCGCCGTGCGATCACACGCCCGTCCTCGAGGGTGATCTCGTACCCCTCACCCGCTGCCAGCCACGCCATCAGCCGTGCCCCTCCGCCTGTCCGTCACTTGTGTCAGCGCAGCCCGGACATGGGGCTACGAAGCCCCTGAACTGCGGTGTGTGGCGAGACTAACGAGAGGCACTGACAACGCCGCCCGCACCGCCGAGCCGGCCCTGCCCCGACGGCTCCGGCGGTCCCGCCTGTGGATCGTCGTGGGGGTGCCGGGTGTGGACGGGGCGCCTTGGTGCATGATGAGCACCGGAGGGGATTTGAATGTGTTCAGATTTTCGGCATCCGGTGCTGCCGCAGGCTCAGGCGCGCGTGGGGGAAAGGTTCGGGGCCGTCCTGACGGCTTCGCTCTCGGTGCTGTTCGTCGAGGCCGTGATCGGGGTGATCGCGGAGTACGTGCGGGGGCAGACCCAGGAAGCCCCGTTCTTGCCCTCCAACGGGCTGGGGCTCGGGGTGATGGTGATCGCCGCGCCGTTCCTGGCCGCCGTCGGGGCCGCCCTCGGAGTCCTCCTGACCATCATCGTGATCATGCCGCTCCTGGCCGTGGCGGCCTGGCTCGGCCGCGCCGTCTCCGGTCGCGAGGCGTGGTGGTGGATCCCGGCCACGGCCGCCGCCGTGACCGCCCCGCCCGTCCTGGCCGTGGCGGTCCTGGCCGAGGCCGGGCACCTGGCCTGGCCGGGCGCGTGGCTCGTGGTGACGATCGCGCTCGCCGCCCCCGCTCTCGTCGCCCGGAGACTGCTGCTGCCCGACCGCCCACCGGTCTCCGGAGGCGCGATGTTCGGGTCGGTCGCCCTGTACGGGACGCTCGCCGCCGTCACCGCCTTCACCCTCGCCGGCATCGCGCTGTACTCCGGGATCGGTTACGAACCCCCGCAGCTGAGCAGGGTACTGGTCGCCGGCACGTACGCCGACGCGAAGGGCGGCACCCTCGTCCTCGCCCCGGACGGCACAGCCACCGCGACCCGCGTCGACACCTTCGCCTTCGACGACTCCGTCGATTCCTTCGAACCCCAGGTCCACTCCTGCACCGGCACGGGCACCTGGACCTACGACCCGGCCGACGGCCCCTACTCCCAACAGGTGTCCGTCACCATCGACGGCTGTCGCCACGGTATGGACAGCTGGAGTATCTACGGGACCCGCGAACACCCCAAGCTGTACGTCTACATCGGCGACCCGGACTCCTGGAACGTCTACACCGTCCGGCGGGACTAGCTCACCGCCGGCCCGGACGCCGGAACAGGGAGGGCGCGGGCGGGAGATGACGCCGGGTTGACTTGGAGTGCGCTCCAATGCCTAGCGTCCCGGTCATGGATACGAGTGCAGGAGGCAGCAGCATGACCGACGTTCCCACCCGGCATCTCGGCGGACTCGCGGTGTCCGCGCAGGGCCTGGGGTGCATGGGCATGAGTCACGCGTACGGGGCCGCGGACGACGCGCAGTCCGTCACGACCCTGCACCGCGCGCTCGACCTCGGGGTGACACTCCTGGACACCGCCGACTTCTACGGCGCCGGGCACAACGAGGAGCTGATCGGGCGGGCCGTCGCCGGGCGGCGGGACCGGGTCGTGCTGGCGACGAAGTTCGGCTTCGTCAACCGCCTGGGCGAGCCCACCCGGGTCCGCGGCGACGCCGCCTACGTGCGGCAGGCGTGCGAGGCGTCGCTGCGCCGGCTCGGGGTCGACCACATCGACCTCTACTACCAGCACCGGGTCGATCCGCACGTGCCGATCGAGGAGACCGTCGGCGCGATGGCCGAGCTCGTGCGGGCGGGGAAGGTCCGGTACCTGGGGCTGTCCGAAGCCGGTGCGCGGACGATCCGTCAGGCGCATGCCGTGCACCCAATCACCGCGCTCCAGAGCGAATGGTCCCTGTGGACCCGTGGCCTGGAGGCCGAGATCGCCCCGGTCTGCCGCGAACTCGGCATCGGTCTCGTGCCGTTCTCCCCGCTCGGGCGGGGCTTCCTGACCGGCCGGTACGCGTCGGTCGAGGCGATGGACGAGACGGACATGCGGCGCGGCCAGCCGCGGTTCGCCGACGGCAACCTGGAACGGAACCTGGCGATCGTAGCGAAGCTGGACGAGCTGGCCCGGGCGAAGGGCGTCACCACCGGCCAACTGGCCCTGGCGTGGGTGCAGCACCGTGGCGACGACGTGGTGCCGATCCCCGGCACCCGGCGTCCGCGCTACCTGGAGGAGAACCTGGCGGCCCTCGCCGTCGAGCTGTCCCCCGACGAGCTCGCCGCCATCGAGGCCGCCGTCCCGCCCGAGCAGGTGGCGGGCACGCGCTACGACGCGACCAGCCTCACCTTCGTCGACGACTGATCCGAACCCCGGGTCCCGGGGGGGCGCACACCACGGCTCACGCAACCGATTGCCGGTGGAATATGCCGTATTGGCTGCGCCGCGGCTTCCCGCTCCCTCATCGTGGAGTGGGTGGCCCGCTCGGACCGCCGGTCCACGCCCATGAGGAGGGATTCCGGATGAGCTGGAAGCGTGAGCGGTACGAGTCGCACGAGGGCGCGGTCGGGGTGCTGCTCGCGGACGGCACCGAACCCGGTCCGGTCTCCTTCGACATGGGCAGCGGCACGTACTTCCACGAGTCGACCGACTGGTGGGTGTACACGGGCGAGCTGCGCAGGCCCACCGCCACGTCGATGCGCGGAAGGTGTGCGTGCGGGTGGCGCGGCGAGCGGGAGTTCCCCATCGACTGGGCCAAGGTCGACCGCGCCGACCTCGCCGCCTTCGACGTGTCCGGGCCGCAGCGGGACTGGGAGGTCCACCTGGACGAGGTCGAGGCCCGTTCGGTGCCGCTGCCCCTGGACGTCGCCGACTTACTGAAGCGGTTGCACAAGCGTCTGGACGAGCTCGTCGACGACCACCCGCTCACCGTGCTGAGGGCCGTGGGCGAGCTGGAGACGACGGTCGACTCCTTCGCCCTTGTGGCCGCCCGGTACGTCAGCGGCGAGAAGGACGGTGCCGTGCCCCGGGTCGCCGCGGCCCTCGGCACGACCGAGAAGGCCGCCGGAACCCTCCTGCGGCGTTATCGGTACCTGGACTTCTGACCGGGTACCCGGACCTCCTCCGACCCGGCACCTGGGCCTCCGGCCGTCGCCGGATCCCGAAGCCCCGGTGCCCGCGAGCGCTTGCTGTCGGTCACGGCTGGACCCCGTACGAGGACCTGCAGCTCTACGTCTGCCCGGACTCCCCGGACCATCCGCACACCGAGCTGATCCAGTGAGCCACGCCGGGCGGAGCGAGGTCGTCGAGGAGGTCCAGCAGGGGGCGGGCACGGGCGCGCGCCGTCGGCGGGTCGTTCACGGGGCGCCCGGCGGGGCGCAGGAAGGGGTCGGGCGGAGGGCCAGCACGGTCGACAGGTCGACGCTCACCTCACCTTCCGAGGTCCGCAGGGCGAGGCGACCGCCCGTCGTGCGGAGCGGCTCCCCGCAGAAGGTCCCGGACGGGGTGGTCACGGTCAGCCGTGGACCCTCGGCGGCCGGGCCGTACCAGGTCAGGGCGACGGCGGCCGTGAGCAGCGCCGCACAGCCGAGCGTGGCCACCACCCCGCGGGTCAGGGCCCGCGCCGCGCTCAGCGCCTCCTCGTGCCCGGCGGCCACCGGCCCGGCGGGCAGGACGCCCGGCGCCGGGTCGGGCACCGTGGACGCCGCCGGCCGCCCGTGCGCGGCGCGCAGCAGCAGCATCCCGCCCGTCGCCCCGCTGAGCAGCGCACCCAGCAACAGCGCACCGACCAGCGCACCGTAGGGCGCCGCGAGCGCCCCCACGTCCGTACGCCCCTTCAGCAGCCCGAAGCCGATCAGCCCGAGCAGCAGCGCGCCCAGGCCGTTGCGCCAGGCCAGCGCCGTCTCGCGGACCCGGGGCAGTTCCTCGCGCAGCAGCCGTCGGCCACCACGCGCCGCCAGCAGGTCGGCGGGCGTCCCGGCCGGACCGGAGCGGGCCCGCCACGGCGTCACGGCGTCCGCTCCAGGACGACGTTCCAGTACGCCCCGCAGCCCTCCTCGCCCGCCGGACGTCCCTCGTGGGGCGTCTCGCACACGCACAGGACCGGCACGTCGACCGTCCGCGCGGAGCGGCCTCCCGGGCGCGGATGCCGGAAGACCCGGCGGGTGTACGTGAAGTCGAACGGGCAGGCGCAGCGCGGGCACGTGCCGCTGAGCACCGCGCCGTCCCGGGTGCCCGTCACCCGGAGCCCGGCGGTGTACGCGGCGGCGTAGGACGCGGCGGTGACCTCAAGGTAGGGAAGGAGGGTCAAGGGCGGTCACCTTCCGAAGCGGAGGAGGGAGCGGGGCGCGGCGGGACGCGGCGGGGTGGGACGGGGTCCGCAACCGGCGCGTGGGCAGGCAGGTGGTGGTCCGCCCCGCGTCGGTGCGCGCCCCGGCCGTGCGGGCGCTGTGCCTTCCTCGATCGTGTCACGCGGACCGCCGACGGGCCGGGCTGTTCCGGCCATGATCCGGTCGATCGCCGGACGGTTTCCGCTGACTCCCCCGAGCGCGTGCCGCACGCCGGACGAGCGGGCCATGATGGGCCGTATCGGCTTGCTGAGGAGGGGTGTTGGGGATCGAAGGCGAAGCGGTGGAGTCCTCCGGCGAGATGATCGGCAGCCGGGTGGCCGACCTGGTGCGGCGTTCCGCGGGGGCCAAGGTCGTCCCGATCGGGCACGAGCCCCCTACGGCGGCGCCGTCGCCGGATGAACGGGACGCGCTGGTCGCGGAGTTCCGTCTGCTGATACGGGAGTTGGGTGACGGCCCTCCGGACGAACCGACGCTGCTCCCCTCCTGCTGCGAACGCCTCGGCGCGCTGATCGGCACCCGCTGGAACGACCGCCGCGAGGAGGCGGACCGCGAGGAGGCCATCCACCTGTTGCGCAGGGCCCGGGAAGGGCGGCTGCTCGACGTCGGGACGCACACCGAGGCGGCGCGGAACCTGCTCGTGCTGCTCGTGGGCCCGTTCAGCGAGCGCCGGCCGCTCGGGATGGACATGGTGCAGTCCATCATCGACGCCTCCATTCCGCTGGCCAACGGCGGACTCGGCGTCATCGAGGCCGCCCCCGAGATCGAGCAGCTCGTCCACGAGATCGGCGCCGCCACACCCGGCGGGCTGCCCGAGGGCGCGGCGGACTTCCTCGCCTTCCAGACGGACCTCCAGGCCGCGCTCGTCTCCGGCGACCCGGCGGCTCTGCACGGCATCCTGGACCGGGTGGACGGCCTCGACCAGCGTCTGCTGGGGCCCGTCGCTCCGCTGGTGGGGATGCTGCGGGACATGCTGCCGCCCGGGACGGAAGCAGCGTCGCCGGAAACCATGCGTCTCCCCACGCGCGAGGAACAACAGCAGCTCCGGACGCTGCTCGGGGTGCTCACCATGGCGGCGGAGCCCGGCGCCGTCTCTGCCGACCAGATCGCCTCCCTGCTCGGCGACGCCGGTGCCCCCGGTCCGCTCGCGGAAAGCAGAATCCCCGGCCCGATGCTCGCCATGGTCCGCGCGATGCTCGGTCTGGGCACCGGCGACACCGGTCAGGTGGAGGCGGCGCTCGGCCTGTTGCAGTCCGCGGCGATCCAGGACCGATCCGATCACGACCTCGCCGGGCTCGTACGCGGCGTGCTGCCCGGGCTGCTCGCCGGGGTCTCGCAGTTCGGCGGCAGCAACGTCGAACTCGGCATGGCGGGGAAGCTGGCGGAGAGCGTCCTCGCGCCCGGGGACGGGCAGCTGCCGGCGCCACTGCCGTACGGGACCCTGCCCGGCTCCGAGGACCTGCTGCGGGCCAACCGCAACCTGCTGCTGATGAGGCGCTTGAACGAGGCCGCCGACACGCGGGACGCCCCGGCGCTCGACGAGCTGATGGGGCAAGTGCTCGACATCCTCGACGAACTCGACGAGGCCGACGAGAACCGCGGGACCGACTGGACCGGCGGGAACAGCGGCACGAGCGGCACCGACCGGACCAACGGTTCGGGCACAGCCGACGCCGAGCGGTTCATGCCGCTCTTCCTCCTCTGCTACGGCCACATCGCGCTCGCGCGGGCCACCTCCGACATCGAGCCCCTGCGTCGCGCGGGGCACTACCTGGACCAGGCGTACGAGGCGGCCGAGACCGTGCCGTTCGCGCGGCGGCTCATGGACGCCCTCGCCGCTCCGCTGCTGGCCCTCACCTCCTACCTGGACCCGGACCCCGAGCGGGTCGCCGAGGCGGTGGCGCGGGCGAGGGCCTCCCTCGACGCCCACCCCATCGTCGCCGACCAGCGGATCCGTACCCGGATGGGCATCGCCATGGCGCTCTCCCTCCAAGGGGGCACGGAGAAGGACCCGACAGTCCTCGACGAGGTCGTAGACGAGCTCGAGCGTGCCCGTGCCGAACTGGACACCGGCACCACCCAGGTGGCCGCCTCGCTGCACTGGGATCTCGCCGAGGCGTACGCCATGCGTGCCGGGAGCGGCGCGGGACCCGATCTGGTCCGCGCTGTCGCCGACGCCCGCACCTCGTTGCGGGCGACCGCCGACAGCGTCCTGCTCCAGGAGGGCGTCCAGCACGGTCTGGACGTCGCTCGCGGCGGCGCCGCCCGGGGGCTGCGGGCCGCCGTGTGGGCCGTCCGGGCCGGGCGTCCCGACGAGGCGGTCGCGTGTCTGGAGGCCGGGCGGGCGCTGGTTCTCGGGGCCGCGGCGGTCTCCGCCACGGTGCCGGAGCGGCTGTCGGAGCTCGGCGAGGAGGAGCTGGCCCGGCAGTGGCGGGAGGCACGGCCGGACGGCACGGTGACGGCGCCCGAGCAGGACCCGGAACGGCTGCTGGCGACGCTGCTCGACGGCGGGCCGGACACCCGGCTGCTGCCGAGCGGACTGCGCCGCGAGGTCCTGGCCCTGCTGCGCGGAGCGGATGACGGACGCGACGCCCGCGAAGGCCGGGAGCCCGAGGCCGCCGCACTGCGGGACGCGGTCGCCCGGTCGGGTGCCGAGGCCCTCGTCTACCTGCTGCCGGGCGAGGCCGCCGACGAGGGCTGGGCCCTCGTCG
This sequence comes from Streptomyces sp. NPDC093111, assembly GCF_040683955.1. Lineage (NCBI taxonomy): Bacteria > Bacillati > Actinomycetota > Actinomycetes > Kitasatosporales > Streptomycetaceae > Streptomyces > Streptomyces sp. NPDC093111. Next base: position 198,992 of record NZ_JBFBNW010000013.1, read on the forward strand.
TGGCCCCGGGCCGGGAGCCGTGGGCGTTGTCCCTGCCTGCCTTGTCGGGGGCGGGGCGTGCGCCGGTCGCCGCCTATCTGGAGGCCACCGCCGGCCGTTTCACCGCCCGCCGCGGCGCCGAACGGTGGGAGACGGCGCTCGACGCCCTGTGCGACTGGGCGGGCGCCGGCGTCATGGGCCCCGTCCTGGACGCGCTCGGCCTGTGGGAACGGGGCCTGGGCGAGGCCGGTCTGCTCGACGGTGCGGCGGCCACCGCCCCGCCGGTGCGGCTGGCCGTCGTCGCCTGCGGGAACCTGGGCGTGGTGCCGTGGCAGGCGGCCAGGCTCCCGGTCCCCGACCGGTGGCGGGCGGCCGGCGCACCGGAGACGGTACGGGCCTGCGAGCCGGTCGTCCTCACATACGCCGCCTCCGGGCGGGAGTTCCTCCGGGCGGTACGCGCCCGGCGGCTGCCGCTCGTCCAGGGCCAGGCGCTGGTCTGCGTACCGGCCGACCTGGACATGGCCGAGGACGAGATCCTCGCCGTCCACGACGCCTACTACCCGGGGGCGACGCTCTACGGCGCGTACGACACCCGCGCGTTCGTGTCGCCGCCGCCCGCGGGCACCCCGGCCGAGGTCCTCGGGCTGCTCGGTGCCCAGGCCCCCGGCGCGCGGCCGGTCGCCGTCGTCCACCTCGTCTGCCACGGCACGGCCGGGGCCGATCCCGGCTCGTCCGTCCTCGAACTGGGCCGCCCCGTGGGCGCGGAGCCCGGGGCGGGTCGCCTGTCCGTGACCCGGCTCCTCGACACGCGCCCGGGGCCGGAGGGCGCGGGGCGGCCGTTGGTCGTCCTCAGCGCCTGCGAGACCGACCTGAGCACCCACGACCACGACGAGGCGCTCACGGTGACCACCGCCTTCGTGCACGCGCTCGCGGCGGATGCCGTCGGCTCGCGCTGGAAGGTCAGTGACGACGCCTCGGCCGTCCTGATGACCGTCTTCCACCACCACGTGGCCGCCGGTCTCGCGCCGCCCGACGCCCTGCGCGCCGCGCAGCGCTGGATGCTGGCGCCCGACGGGCTCCGGCCCGAGGTGCGGGGCCTGACGCCGCCGCTGCGCCGTACCGCCGGCCGGCCGGAGCTGACCGGGCCCGCCTACTGGGGGGCCTTCATCCACCAGGGCAATCCCGCGCCCCGTGCCGACGGCACGCCCCCGCCCGGCACCGGGCACCCCCACCGGGAAGGAGAGCCGGCCGCATGACACCCGACGAGTTCGTGGCGCTGCTCCGCGCCCACTGGGCGCGGACGCTCGCGGAGCTGGACCCGCCCGCCCGCGAGGAGCTGGCGGCGGCCCTGCGGAAGCTGGCCGACAGCACGGAGCCGCAGGCCGTCCAGGCGGCGGTGCGCGGCCTGCGGAGGGTCCTGCGGGGCCTGCCCGACGAGCACCCGGTGACCCGGGCCCTGCGCGACGGCGTCCGCTTCGCCGGCACCGCCGAAGCCCCCGTCCTCGACCGGCAGGCGCTCCTCGCGCTGCTCGGCTCCCTGCACGGCCCGCCGCCGCGGGACCCGGTCCGCGCACGGCTCCTGGCCGCGCCCTCCCTGCCGGCCGCCGCCGTCGGGGCGGCCACCGGCGACCCCGGACTGATCCGGCTGCGCGATCCCGAACGCGGCGACCGTTACCCGCTGTTCCAGTTCGAGGCGGGCACGGGACGGCCGCTTGCCGTGGTCGGCGTCATCAACCGCCTGCTCATGGCGGACCGTGATCCCTGGGGTGCCGCCGACTGGTGGCTGGGCGGGAACCGTTGGCTCGGCGGCGTACCGGCGGAGCTCCTCGGCTCCGTCCCCGACGAGCACCTGACCCTGGCCGCGCGCGAACTGGTGGAGGGCGACCTCTGATGTCGGAACAGATCCCGCCCACCGGAACCCCCATGCGGCCCGTCGTCCACCGGCTCGCCGCCGGCACCCGGCTGTGGCGGCTGCACCTGCACCAGTACGAGGCGCGGGAGTTCAATCCCCGGCTCGCCCACGCGTTCTTCCGGGGAAGCCGCTTCGACGCCACCGAGCAGGACCCCTACGCGTACCTCTACGCGGGCCTCGACCCGGTGACCGCCCTCTCCGAGGTCCTGCTGCGGTCGCTCGACTTCGACGACGCGACCGGGACCCGGCTGGTGCCCTGGGCGCAGGCCTCCCGCTACCGTCTGTCCGTCCTGAGCACCACCGAGGACCTGGAGCTGGTCGACCTCACTACGGCCGAGGGCCTCGCCGGGGTCTGGCAGGACGGCTGGCTGGTGGACTGCGAGGAGCAGGACTACGCGAAGACCCGCTACTGGGCGCGGCTGATCCGCGAGCACTGTCCCGAACCGGCGGGCCTGCTGTGGCAGTCGAAGCGCTGCCGTCCCCGCCCCGCCCTCCAGCTGTTCGGCGACCGCTGCGAAGGGAAGTCGCTGCGCCCGGAACCCGACGAGACCCTGCGCCTCGACGACCCGGTGGACGTCCGCGAGGTGAACGCCCTCCTGGAGCCGTTGCGCGCCCGGATCTCGGTCCCGGACGACCTGGCCTGACCCGGGGCGGGCCGACGGCTCCTCCGTCCGTCAGCCCTGCACCGCCTCCGCGCGGCCCGGACGCCCCTGGCCGCGCCCGAGGGTGATCACGCAGCCGATCCGCGCGCCGAGCTGCAGGCGGTCGCCGTCGGTGAGCGGGTAGGGCCGTCCGGGGATCAGGTCGACGCCGTTGAGGCGCGTGCCGTTGGCGGCGGTCGACGGCTCCTCCGTGACGGTGGCGGTGCCGTCCTGGGCCACCGCGACGCTCGCGTGCCGACGGGAGACGGTCGGGTGCGCGGCGAGCGCGGCGGCGGTGCCGGGCGCCCATTCCGGGTCGCGGCCCAGCCCGGTCACGGTGCCGGGAAGGACCGTCACCGTCAGCGCGACCTCCTCGAACCGCAGCCGGGCCGGGGCCGCCGGCGGTCCCGGCGTCGCGGGCGCCGGGGCGACCCGAACCGGTGCGGCGGGCATCGGCACCGGTTCGTCCGCCGGCAGTCCCGCGTCCAGGTCCTCCCAGTCCTCGTCGCCCACCGCGCTCACCTCACCACTCCCCTCACCGCTCCCCGGTCCCGCTCTCCAGCCCCGCTCGCCTCACCGTTCGCCGGCCCCGCTCCCCCTCACCGCTCTCCCGGGCAGCGTCTCGACGTCGATCTCCACCTGTCCGTCCTCGGTCTCGTGGACCCCGTGCACCAGGACGGTCTCGCCCGGGCCGATCCCCGGGCGGTCGAACAGCGCGCCGGCCAGCGGGTTCAGCAGGTGTGTCTCCAGGATCATCCCGATGCCCCGGCCGCCGTTCCACAGGTCCCGGGTGCAGTACGTCGCGAGCTGGGCCCGCGCCCCGGGGGACAGCTCCAGCCGGAGCTGGTGCTCGGCGGCCAGTTGGCGCCGGATGTTGCCGATCTGGAGGTCCAGGATCCGCCCGGCGGTCTCCTCGGTGATGAACCCGAAGACCACGACGTTGCCGCCGATGCGGTTCATCAGCTCGGGCCGCCCCACGACGGCCTCGAAGTGGTGCTTCACGTTGCGCTTCACCTGGTGCGCCAGTTCCCGGTAGGGCGTGCCGGGTTCGACGATCCACTCGCGTTCCTCGGTCACCGGGTCCGTGCGCTGCACCCCCAGGTTCGAGGTGAAGATCAGGACGCACTCGCTGAAGTACGTGGTGACGCCCTGCCCGTCGGTGAGGCGGCCGTCCTCCAGGACCTGGAGGAACTTGTCCAGGACGCCCTTGTCCGCCTTGTCGATCTCGTCGAAGAGGATCACGCGGAACGGGTTGGCCCGTACCGCCGTGGTCAGCTCTCCCCCGGCCTCGAAGCCGACGTACCCGGGTGGCGCGCCGACGAGCCGGTCGGCGGAGTGCGGGGCGGAGAACTCGCTCATGTCGAAGCGCAGATACGCCTGGTCGCTGTCGAACAGCACCGAGGCGACGGCCTTGGCCAGTTCGGTCTTCCCGGTGCCGGTCGGCCCGGCGAAGAACAGGGTGCCGCGCGGCCGGTGGCCCGGGGTGCTCGCCTGGGCGCCGGAGAGGCCGAGGGCGGCGCGCTTGAGGATGGCCAGGGTCATCCCGACGGCGGTGTCCTGGCCGAGGACGCGGGCCGGGATCCGTTCCTCGCCCTCCTTGATCCGCTGCCGGATCTCCTCCCGGCGCCACGGGTTCTTCTCCACCCCGAGCCGGTAGACGCGCACGGCGTCGGGCATCGCCGCGAACGGCATCCCGCGTGCCACCGCCAGGGTGACGCTCTCCCGCATGGCCCGCAGGTTCATGCCCTGCGCGGCCCGCGCGAAGTCGTCCGCGCGGACGCTCCCCCGCTCCTCCGCGCCTTCAGCCCCGGCCTCGGCTTCGGACCCGGCCCCGGCCCCGTCGCCTGTCCCGGTGTTCATGCCCGGTATGTCCGCGCGGCGCAGGCGGCCCGTCTCCCGGGCGTGTTCGCGTTCCAGGAGCCGGGCCATGCGGCGCCGTTCGTCGGCGTCGGGCTCGGGTACGGCGATCCGGCGGATCCGGTTGCTGCCGGAGACGAACCAGGACGGCAGGTCCCGTTCGCCCGGGGTCAGCCAGATGATCGGGTTGAACAGCGCGGGCGGGGCCGGGTGCGCGGGCATCGCCAGGGCGGCGGCCGGGTCCGGGGCGTGCGGCTCGGCGGAGCCGGCCAGCTTCAGGCAGGCGAGGAAGAAGTCCCGCTCGGCCTCGCTGAGCCGCCCCGGATCGGTGGGCAGCCGCCCGGCGTGGTCGACGAGCAGGGCCACCCGCAGGGGTCCCGCCTCCTGCGTGGACGCGCTCACCGCCCGCCGCTGCGCCCACCCCCGTACCAGCTCCTGGAACTGCGGTACGACCTCCAGGAGCGGCGAGGTACGGGGGGAGCGGCCGGCCCTCGGGAGTGCGGTGGGGCCGCTTTCGGCCAGCAGGTGCCGGACCATGTCGAGGTCGGGGCCGGACCGGGGTCCGGCGACGCGGAAGCCGTCGATCTGGTCGTAGCGGACGAGGGCCCGGTAGCCCTGCGCGCGCAGCGAGTTCCACAGGACGGTGACCAGCTCGTGGTGGCTGTCGGTGCCGCGGGGCCGCACCAGGTGCAGGTCGTCGACGTTGCCGTGGAGGACGTACTGCGCGTGGACGCTGAGCGTCCCGGTCAGTTCCTCGACGAACAGCGGGACCCGCCGGTCCCGGGGGTGCGCCGGGCGCGGGTCCCGACCCTGGTGGCCGGGGGCCTGCCGGGGTGCCTTGGTCATGTCGTGGACGCTCATCGTCCGGTGCTCCTCCTGTCGTCGTCGACGCGCCGTGCCTTGGGCCGATCGGTGGTGCGGAGGTCGTCGCGGGTCCCGGTGCCGGGTGCCGTGTGCTCCTCGGCGTCGGCGAGTTCGAGCACGATCGCCCCGTCTCCGCCCCGGACGCCGGGCACGGCCGCGCCGCTCTCCCGGAACGACACCGGCAGGTCGATGCCCCAGCGGCGCCCGGCCTCGCGGAGCGCGTCCAGGTGCGCGCGGGCCTCGTGGCAGCGGCGGGCGTCCAGCGCCCGCTGTGCGACGCTCGCGGGTCCGGGGCGCTCCGCGTGCATCGTGACCATCTCGGTGGCGTCGTCGTGCACGGTGATGCGCAGCCAGTGGTCGGGCCACCACCCGGCCGGGGTCAGGTCGAAGCACAAGGGCCCGTCGGACCCTTCGGAACCGCCGGAACCGCTCGAACCACCGGAAGTACCGGAAGTGCCGGATGCTGCGGCCGTCATGGCGTCGGCGTTCGCCGCCGTGCCTCGCCGGGCCGTCGGCAGGGCCGCGGCGTGCGGGTCGGCGAGCCGGGCGACGGCGAGCCCGATCAGCTCGCTGGTGTAGCGGCACTCCAGGTCGGCGGTCCGCTCCCGGATGCGCTGGTCCACTCTGCGCTGCTCTTCGGGGGTCGGCGCGCGGCCCTTCTCCAGGGCGGCCCGCAGGAGGGCGATCTCCTCGCCTGCCGGGGCCAGCGGGGGTTCGCCGGGCGGCGCCTCGGTGAGGAGGCAGTCGAGCTGCACGGCGGCCTTCTCCTGTACGGCGAGCCGGGCCCGTACGGCCCGGTTGGAGTCACTGACGAACCGGCGTGCCTCCCGCAGGTGGTTGCGGGCCTTGGCGGGCCGGTCGTCCGCGCAGGCGACGGCGAGCCGTACAGCGACCACCGCCAGTTCGGCGTCCTTGGCGTCCGTCCCGGGCACCAGCCGGGCGAGGAGCTCGGCACCGGACTCCTCGGCCCGTTCCCGGCCGAGTCCCTCGACCGCCGGCGCCGGGGGGAGCACCGGCCCGTCCGCCGTCGACGGGTCCTGAAGGGCCCGTACGAGGGTCTCGCGGCGTTCCCTTGTGCGCCGCCGCCACGCCTCGTCCTGCGGTCCGCCGGTGAGGCGCAGGGCCCGGTCCAGCGTCCACCGGTCCTGGGCCGCCTCCGCCCTGGCCAGGGCCTCTTCCAGGACGGCGAGTTCGCGGCGCAGGACGTCGAGCCGGGTGCCGACGCAGGTGAGCGGGGGCGGCAGGTCGGGCGGCGGGGGCGGGGGCGTGTCCGGTGGGGTGCCGGCGGTGGCCCGGCGTACGCGGCCCAGGAGTGCGGCGCGGCGGGCGTTGGCCCGTACGGCGGCGAAGGCGGCCGACTCCCATTGGGCGGCGGCGGCCGTCGCGGCGCGCTGGACGCGTTCGAGGCAGCGCTGTTCCTCGGCGGCCCGGCCCGCCGCGGCGGCGAGGAGCCGGGTGCCGGCCATGGCGGCCCGGCAGACGAGGAGGGCCCCGCTGAGGGCGCCGAGGGCGACGGCGGCGGGTTCCAGGAGTTCCTGGAGGGCGTGCCCGGCCGCGTCGAGGGCGTGCCCGGCCGCGTCGAGGGCGTGCCCGGCCGCCGCCTGGGCGCCGTCGACGGCGTGGCCGACCCCTTGCCCGAGGCCGTCGGCGGCGTGCCCGAGGCCCTGCCCCAGGCCGTCCGTCGCGTGCCCGAACCCCTGGCCGAGGGCGTCGGCGGTGCCGGGCGTGGCGGAGGCCGGGTAGCCGACGGTCGGCACGATCTCGGCGATCGAGGGGAAGACCAGGCCCTGGCTCATGTGTTCCTCCTGGAGGATGCGGGCCCCCGCGAGGCGAGCGGCCAGGACGGCGCGGGGCGCCGCCGGTTCCGGATCTCGGGAGGGGCCGCCGGGTCCAGGCGGGCCTCCCGTTCGGTCCGCCGCCATTCCAGCCGACGGTGGACGGTCCAGGCCGCGAGGCCCAGGACGGTCGCGACGGGCCAGGCCCAGGGCGCCATGACGACGGCCCAGACGCCCAGCGCCCCGAGGGCGGTCAGGCAGGCGGCGGCCGCCGCGATGCCGATCCGGCCGCGGGAGCGGGCGGCGGCGAGTGGCCGGTCGGCGGCGGGGATCAGCAGCCCGGCGAGGGAGCGGGCCGGATGGTAGAAGTGCGCGCCGATGACGAGGGCGATCCACAGCTCCAGGGCGTGGACGACGGCCGCCGCGGGCAGGGCGATCATCCAGGCGAGTACGACCTGGCGCTGGTCGGCGCCGTCCAGCAGGTCGGCGAGGCCGATGAGGAAGGTCCAGGGCGCGGTGACCAGGGTCGCGCCGAGCAGGGCCCAGCCCAGGGTGGGCTGCCGGTCCAGGCGGCGCAGCACCTCCTTGCGCGCGCTCCTCTCCCTGAGGATCCGCCGCGTCCATTCCTGATCCAGCTCACGGCTCCGCTGCTGGTCCGCCTCGACCTCGGCGACCCTCCTGAGCAGGGTCGCCGCGAGGAGCCGCAGCGGGTTGTCCTCGTCGGCGCGGAGTGCGCGGTACCAGGGCGGCTCGGCGCCTGAGGCCGCGTTCCAGGTGCCCTCGGCCAGCAGGCGGTTCCGGACGAGCTCGGGTTCCTGGGCGAGGCGCAGCAGCCGCGCGTCGAGCTCCACGGTGTGGCGGAGCAGCCGGGCCGCGTCTCCGCGCTCGGCGGGGCCGCCCCGCACCCGCAGGTCCGCGACCGCCGCGTCCCAGCCGGCCCGGTGGCTCCGCCAGCGGCTCTGGACGTCGTCGAGTCCCTCGCCGCCGGGGCGGGAGACGAGCAGGGGCAGCAGTTCGTGGCGGGTCAGGGCCTCCACCAGCTCCCGGGCCGGCTGGTCGCCCGCCTCGGCCGCCTCGGCGAGTTCCGCCAGGTGGTAAGGGTCCAGTCCGGTGCCGTGCCACGAGGCGAACCGGGTGGGCCCCATCCAGTTGAGCAGGCGCAGCATGGCCGGGGGGTCCAGGGCGTCGGTGAGCCGTTCCCGCAGCTGCGCCAGTTCGGCGGCGTCCTCCTCGGTGCGGCCCGGTGCGTCGGTGAACTGGCCGAGCCAGGCGGCGAGTCGCTCGCGGTCGCGGCGGCGGGACAGCAGGCGTCCGGCGGCCCGCCACTGGGCGTCGAACTGTCCCGCCAGCGCCTCGGTACCGACGAAGTCGCGGCCCTGGAAGGCGAACGGTTCCACGGTGGGCGGCAGCGGGGCGTACCCGCCGTAGGTGCGCGGGGCGACCGGCGGGGAGCCGCCCGAGAGCCAGCCGTACACCTCCTCGCTGCCCCAGCGGTCTTCGGGTGCCCGGGTCAGCAGGCCCTCGCAGAGCATCCGCAGGCGTGCGTCGGTGACGCGCGCGAGGTCGGGATCGTGGGTGACGATCTCGCGGAGCGTCTCCCTCTTGCTGAAGAACTCGATGGGGTGCTGTCCGGCGGCGAGTTCGGCGACGACCATCCCGAGGGACCACCAGTCGCCGTCGGGGGTGACGACCTGCTCGGCGGTGGCGGCCTCGGGAGCCACGTAGTGGGGTTTGCCCAGCCAGTCCTGGAGCTTCGGGGAGTCCTCGTCGCGGCCGAGGTGGACGGCCGCGCCGTGGTCGATGAGGACCAGGTCGAGGCGGTCCTCGTTCTGCGTGCGCACGACGATGTTGTCGGGGGCGACGTCCCGGTGGGCCAGTTCCTCCTCGTGCAGGGCGGTCAGCGCCTCGTGCAGCTGCGCGACGACGGTGTGGACGAGTTCCGGGCGGAGCGGCCCGGGGTGCAGGGTGCGGTACTGGGCGAGGGTGGTCTCGCCGTAGGACGGCATCAGTTCGTACGGGTGCCCGTCGGCGGTCCCCCGTTCCAGGACGCGGACGACGTGCCCGAGCTCCCCCGTGAGGACCCGGCTCACGTCCGCGTCGGGCGCGTAGGCGCGGTGGTACCACTTGAGGACCAGGGGCACGGCGGCGTCGTCGTGCCGGGCCTCGCGGTCCTTGACGCGCAGCACGACCGCCTGTGCGGGGGTCGTGGCCTCGCGGAGGACCTGGGTGAGGTCGAAGCGCCCGCGGAGTTCGGCGGGGACGGGACCGAGCTCGGGACGGTGATCCGTGGGGCGGAAACCGGTACGTCCGGTGAATCCCTCGCGGTCCCATTCCGTCGGCGGCACGGTCGTCATGGTCTCCACCTTTCTCCGGACGGGAGCGTGCGAGGAAGGGGCTGCATTTCCGGACCTTTCCGCATTCCCGGCCCTTTTCGATCCCACACGGACGCCCTTTTTCCCGATGGGGCACCGCACGACGGAAGAAGATCGTTCCGGCCAGTTCTCATGACGCCCTCCACGGCATCCGGCAGCCGGGATTATGGTGGCCGCCATGAGCCCGCAGAATCGTCCCTCGGAGCCGGAGGGGCGCTCCGCCCCGGACGGCCCGGGACTGCCGTCGCACGCCACCCTGGCCGGGGAACTGGCCGCCCTGCGCCGCCCCGGCCTCGCCGCGCTCCGCGGTCTGCGTCCGCAGGCCCTGGGCCGCGTCGCCCTCGCCACCGGACACACGACGGCCGAGACCGACGGGGCCACCGGCGTCGAGGCCCTCCTCGAAGCCGCCGTGCGACGGCTCGCCCGCCCCCGACAGGAGGCCGACGAGACCCCGTCCGTCTCCGAGTTGGCGGACGACCGGACGGTCGATCCGCTCGCCCGGGCCGCCGCCCACACGTTCGGCCTGCTGCCCGGCCGGCGCGGAGCCCCCGCCCAGGAACGCCGCAAGGCGGCAGCGGCCGTGTACGGCGTCACGCCCGAGCGCTTCCGCCGGGGCCAGGAGCAGCAGGTGATCGCGGAACTCGCCTCGGCCGCACTGGCGTTGGCCCGTGACGCCGCCTCGGGCGGGCCCCGGTCCGGTGCCGGGGGCGACGGGGCGGGGCAGCGGCGCGCGACCCCCGACCCGGTGCCCGACCCGCCGCGCCGGGCGGGCGGACCCGGACCGGCGCCCGCCGCCCCGCACCGGGTCACGGTGCACCTCTCCGCCCTGGAACTGCTCCGGGACATCGACATCCTGGTGTCGTCGGAGAACACGCACATGGAGATGTCGAAGACCTTCCGGCCCACCGTCTCGGGCGCCCTGCGCAGGGCCGCCGCCGTGCGCAACGAGGTCGGTGAGATCACCGACGACGTGCTCGCCAGGGAACTCGGCGCGTGGATGCGGTCGCACGGCCGCACCGGTCTGCCCGTACGGCCCGGAACGGTCGCCCCGACCTCGGCCGGCGCCCTGGCGGGCCGGGGCGTGCGGCGCGTCTACCACGCGGCCGTCGTCCGGCCGGTCGACGACGGCGGCGGGTACCGGACCGACCCCGAGACGCTCGTCCACGCCGTCGCCGCCGTCTTCGCCCTGGCCGAGGCCGAACGGGACGCCTACGACCCGCCCCTGCGGTCCCTCTGCTTCCCGTTGCTCGGCTCCGGGCAGGGCGGCCTCACCCCCGTCAAGGCCGCCCGCTGGCTCAGCTGGGCCGTCCAGGAGGAGCTGAGCCGCCATCCGGGCTGGGCGGTGCACTTCGTGACCCGCGATCCCGAGCTCGCCCCACTCCTCACGGGCGCCAGCTCCGCTCCCTGAGTCGCAGACCACGTTCCCCCAACCACCTCTCGTAGAAAGCGAGTTCTCCACGGGCCGGTACGCCGAGGAGGCGGGCCGCCGGCGGCCTTCCGGGTGCTCCGGCGGGTGTTCCCGTGGGTGCTTCCGTGGGCGCTTGCGTGAGCGCTTCCGTGAGCGCTTCCGTTGATCCATCGGCGGGCTTTCCGGCGGGCTCGTCTGCGTTTTCCAGTGCCGTTCGGACGGCGCGTTGCGCGGCCGGTTCCACGGCCGGTTCCACGGCCTGTTCCACGACCACCTGCACCGACGGCCCCGTGGTCCGCCGGTGCAGGTGGGGTTCGTAGCGGGCCCGTCCGAGCGCGGTGCGCGGCAGCAGTCGCTGATTGGCCGAGCCGCGCCAGACCAGCCCGGTCGGCTCGGCGATCCTGAACCGTCCGGCGATCACGGCGTCCGCGTGCCGCAGGGCCCGCAGCCGGTCCGGGTCCCACTCGTCCTGCTCGTACCCGGTGTAGACGAGGATGTCGGCGGGCGGTTCGCGCCCCGCCGCGCCGCGCGCCGCGTCGGCCCCGGCCAGGAACTCGGCGAGTCCCGAGGCCTGTTCGAGGGGTTCCCCGCCGCTGACCGTCAGCCCCTCCGCGCCCTGGGCGAGCGCGTCCCGCCACAGGCCGAGGAGTTCCCCGACCGACGCGTCCCGGCCACCCTCGGCGTCCCAGGTGTGCCGGGACATGCACCCGGCGCAGGCCAGCGGACACCCCTGGAACCAGACGCCGAGGCGCCGGCCGGGGCCGAGTGTCTCCAGCGGGAAATGCGTCCCGCCGATCCTGATGCGCATCACGCCCTCCCCCTTGGACCGAAATCGAGTATCAACGTATTCGACGGGGAACGGCAAACAATTCCGGAGAATGTTCCGGTCGTTTTCCGGGCGGCACCCGGACGGATTCGGGACGGGCCGGTGGGAACCCGGAATGCGTCTCGAACGAAAGGCCCCTTTCTGCTTTCCTTCGCGTAGCCCTCCATCCGGAACGAGGGCAGCGGAGAAGGGGGAATCCGTCGTCATGATCACCACGGACCAGATCAGAGGACCGGCCCGCCGGGCCCGGCTCGGAGGGGTGACCGCGCTGCGGGCCCGCCGGCGGGGCCGCCGTGACGCCCCCGGACTGCGCCCGCTGCTGCCCGCGTACCCGCCGGAGCCCGGCGCCGCCGCCCCTGGCCACCGGGACTTCCCTGAACTCCCTGAACTCCCTGAACTCCCGGAGCTCGTGACCCCCTTCGTGATGGAGACCCGCACGGACACGCTGCGCGCCGTGGGCCAGCTGCGCTCCCGCCTGCTCAAGGACCGGAGGAGGACGATCGCCCGCCTCCACGCCGAATCGGTGCGCGTGGTGACCCAGTACGACAAGCGGGGCGCGCCCCTGCCGGCCGCCCTCGCGCGGTACGGGGAGTGGATCGGGGCCTGGCGGGCGGACGCCGAACTGTGCCGCGCCCGGGCCGTCGCGCTCACCCACGAGGCCAACCAGCGGCTCGCCTGCTACTGGGACGCGGTCTGGCTGACGGTCCACCAGATGCGGGCCGAGGAGGCGAGCGGGGCGCGGCCTCGGGGGCCGGTCCCCGAGGCCGGCCTCCCCGCCCATCCGGCCTTCGCGGTGCGCCCCGAGCGGTGGCTGCCCGGGCAGGTCACGCTCGACGAGACCTGGGAGGACCTCGATGCCTGGCTGTACTCCGGGCCGGTCCCCGCCCCGGCCGCCGTCGACCCGGACCGCACCCACGCCGTCGCGCGGGCGCTCCGGATCCTCGACGTCCAGCCCCACCACGAAACCACCGACGCCCCCAGGAGGGGAACCCGATGACGTCCCACCCTGCGCACCCGCGCCCGCCGCGCGCCCGGCGCCCGGCCCGGCCGCTGGCGGCAATCCTGCCCCTGGCGGCCCTCCTGATCGCCGCGACCGGCTGCTCCAGCCCGCAGGCCGACACCTTGGACGCCGCGTGCGCCGTCGTCCTGGACGGGTCGGGCTCCGGATCGGCGGCCAACGGCTTCGACGCGAAGGCCAAGCTCAACGCGACGATCGTGCCCTTCATGAAGCAACAGCGCTGCCGCTCGCTCGCGTACGCGCCCATCACGTCCTCGTCCAAGGCGTCCCCGTGCCACGCCAACGACGTGAACCTCGACCCGGCCACGGAGAACACGGACGACGTCGAGGCCATCCGCCACGAGGCCAGGGTCCAGGCCGTGCGCGCCGCCCACACCATGCTCGTCTGCGCGAGCAGCACCAACGGCGGCTCCGACGTCCTCGGCGGCATCGCGCGCGCTGCGGAGACCCTGGGCTCGGGCGACGGCCGCAAGGCCCTGCTGGTGGTCAGCGACTTCGAGCAGTACGACCCGGAGTTCGGCCTCACCGCGAAGTCGATAGCCACCCCGGAGGCCCGCGCGAAGTCCGTGGACAAGCTGATGGCCTCCCGGGGTGTCCCGCCGCTCACCGGCATGGACGTCTTCCCGGTCGGCTACGGCATGAACCGCAAGGCCAAGCCCAGCGAGTTCGAGCCGTTCGACGCGTTCTGGACGGAGATCCTGACGAAGAGGGGCAAGGCACGTGTCCACGACGACTACCGGCGCTGACCCCGGACGGACGCCGCGCAGGGCCCGGTTCGGCGTTCCCTTCCCGCGCGGTTCCGGCCGCAGGGGCGGCCGGATCCGCCCGGCGGAGGACCTCACCGTGCAGCGCAGGGTCGCGCCCGCCACGGAGACCCGGCACGAGGCACGCCTCCGCCGCCGCGCCAACCGCCGGGGCCGCAAGGCCGCAAGGCGCCGCCACCTGAACCCGTGGATCCTCGGCAGCGGGGACCGGGTCCCCTACTTCGCGGAACTGGCCTCCGTACGCGACCTCCTGCACGCCCGGATTGCCGAAGAGCACGCGCGCGAGGAGCACCGGCTGGGCAGTCGGCGCGCACTGGCGCAGGGGGCCGCCGAGAACGCGGACCACGACATCGCCCGGCTGGACCGGCAGCGCGCCGAGAACGCGGAGTGGCTGCGGACCAACCGCGACCAGCTCGACCGGCTCGCCGCCCGGTCCGTGCGCTGGGAGCGGTACCGGGACCGCGTACGGGAGCTGGTCGAGACCCGCCGGCTCCAGGACCGTTTCGACGAGGCGGCCGACGACGCCGACACGGGCGGGGGCGCGGCGGCGGACGGGCGCTCCGGTGCGCCGGAGCCCCGACCCACGGGACGGTCCGAGGCGGTGTCGGAGGGCCCGTCCGAGGGCGACGAGGAGGACTACCAGAACCTGGACGAGAACGGTGGGCCCGCCGCCCCGCCGCCCTCGGACGGCGACACCGGACGTCCGCCCGGATCGGACCCGCTCGCGCCGCCGGACCTGACCGCGGCCGTGTCCACCACCTGGACGGACATCGAACGGTGGCCAGGTCTGCAGAGCCGCCCGGGTCTGCCCGACTGGATCGTCGCCGCCCTGCTCGTCGTCGTCGCCGCGGTGGAGGTGCCGATCTACTGGATGGCGTTCCAGCCCTTCCACGGCGTCGGCAGCAAGGGCGCCGACACCCTGACCGGCACCCTCGCCGTGTCGGCGGCGCTCGTCATGGTCGTCGTCCCGCACCTGGTGGGCCGGGCCCTGCGCGGCAGCTCGGGCACCGGCGCGTCGAAGTGGACGAACCTGCCCGCCCTCGCGCTGCTCGGCACGTGGGCCTTCTCCACCTGGGCCCTGGCGCACCTGCGGACCAAGCTGGTGTTCCGCAGCAGCCCCACCGGTTCGAATCTCCCCGGCGTCACCGATCTCGAATCGTCCCGCCCCACCAGCCTGTTGGGCAGTCTCCATCTCGAACAGACCACCGTGACCTGGATGTTCGTCGCGCTCCTCGTCCTGTCCGGCGGCATCGGCCTCCTGACCGGCCTGCTGCGGGAACACCCCGCCCTCGACACGTACCGCTCCCATCTGGAGGAGTCCCGCCGCCTCCAGATGGAACGAGACGCCGCCACCGTCCGCGCCCAGCACGCCCGGGCGACAGCGGCTTCGGTGCACGAAGGTGCCGAACTGCGGGCCGACGCGAGCCGGCAGCGGCAGCGGGCGACGACGAGCCTCTACGAATCGGTGGCCCACGCCTACCTCATGGGAGTGGCCGAGGGCTCGTCCGACCCGGCGGTCACGGAGGCGGCGATGAAGCTGTCGAACACGTGGCCCTTGGTTCCGTTCTCGGCGGTACGGGAACGCGCGGACGGCTGACGTGTCCGGGCCCGGAGGGACCCGGGCCCTCTCCGCACGGCCGGGCGGCGGGACCGCCCGGCCGTGAGCGCCGGCGCCGTACAAGGGCGGCGGCGCTCACGTCGTACCGCCGACCCAGTCCTTCCAGCCCTTCCAGTCCTGCCAGTCCCGCCAGCCCCTCAGATCCCTCAGGTCCCTCAGATCCCTCAGGTCCCTCAGGTCCCTCAGGTCCCTCCGTTCCATCCGCTCCATCCGGTCAGCGAGGAGCCGTCCGGCAGCCGTCCCACGAGCCGGAGCGGTGCTGTCCCGGTGACGCGCGCGGCGAGCAGCCGCCCCTGCGCGGCGACGCTCGCGGCGCCTCCGGCGGTGACGCCCACGACCCGGCGACTGGCCGCCGCCAGCACGTAGCGCGACCCGGCGGGCCCGGTCCAGTACGAGCCCGCGAGGACGTCCTGCCCGAACCGCCCACAGGCGGCGGTGTCGCGCACGGTCGTGACGGGGAGGGAGCGTCCGGGCACCTCCAGCGTGACGTCCGCCGTGCCCCGCCCGTCCCAGGTGTCGGCCCGTGAGCAGATCCAGAGGGCACGTCCCGCGTTCTCCGGGAGAGGCTGCGCGGCGAACTCCCAGCGGTTCACCGAGCGGACGCCACCGTCCCGGAGGCGGGTCAGGGAACACGCCGAGTGCGCCCAGGCGGCGAGTCCGAGAGGTCCCGTGGCCTCGCGCGGCCGACGCGCCGGTTCGCCGGCTACCGGCAGGGGCGTCCAGGTCAGATGGGCGGCGACGAGGCCGCCCAGGTCGGCGAGGAGGAAGGCGTGGTCCTCGACGATCCGTCGGGAGGAACGGAGCTGGAGGACGGGCACCTCGCCGCAGGCGGCGGGGGCGGTGCGCGGCTCGGGCGACGTCACGGGCTCGGTGACGCCGTCCGCCGCCACGCGCAGGGCCCGCGCGGCGGAACCTGGAGTACGGAGGTCCCGCGTCCCCGCCTCCGCGACCCAGGGGGCGAGGAGATAGCGGGTCCGGTTCCCCGTCCGGTTCCCCGCCCGGGCGAGTACGACGGCCGCCGCCGTGGTCACGTCGCCTGCGTCGGCCGGGGTCTTCGCCAGGGACGGGCGGCCGTTCCCGGCTCCGGGCTCGGTGTAGCGGAGGAGCGTCCGGCCGGTGTGCAGCAGGACGACGGCCGTCCCGTCCACGGTGCCCGCGTAGAGCAGCGAGGGAGGCTCGGAGCCGGCCACGAGGGCCGCGCCTCCCGTCCCCTCCGTCAACGCCCGCCCCAGGAGGGCCTGGTCGCCGGTCCGGTCGCCTCGGGCGGGCCAGGCCGTGAAGTCGACCCGCGACGTGTCGGCCCACCGGTCGGGCGGGACGCGGACCGTGCGTACCGGAGCCGTCCCTTCGCGGACCGCCGAGCCGGCGGGGCGCGCCGGGGACGCGGGTGACCCGCCCAGGACCGCGGCGCCGGTGCCGGCGAGAAGCACCACTGCGGCGGCGAGAGTGGCCCATCGGACGCGCCTGCCCCGGCGCAGCAGATCGGTCGGCCGCAGATGGACCGTGCAGGGATCGAATTCCGGGCGTCTCAGCAGTTCGGCCAGGTCGGGAGCGCAGGCCGCGCGCAGCCGCTCGGCCTCGCCCACGGCCCGCTCCGGCGCGGCCACGCCCGCCCCACGGAGCAGGGAGGACACAGCGGCGGGGGCAAGGCCCTCCAGGGCCGTGAGGGCGAGGGCCGCGCGGGTCGCGGGCTCCGCCGCGGCGAGCGCGCGGTCGAGCGCGAGTTCGTCCGTTCCGCCGGCCCGGGGAAAGACCCGCAGGCCGAGCATCTTGGGCAGGGTCGCCCCGTACGTCACACGGACCGGCGGCCGGAGGGCATCGCGGACGACACGGGCGCGGAGCCAGTCGTGGGCGGAACGCGCGGGTTCCTCGCCGGTGCGGGATCGAGGGATCCCTGCTGTGGGCGCTGCCTTGGACCCTGCTGTGGACCCTTCCGTGTCCCGCGCTGTGTCCCCGGCCGTGTCCCTTGCCGTGCTCCGTGGCCCGCCCGCTCCGGGGTACGCGCCGGCGCCGGACCGGCCGAGGCCGCGTTGCACCAGGGCGTGGGCGGCGAGCACCCTGCGGTGGCGGCCGAGGTGCGGCGGCAGGATGAGGTGCGCCAGCCGGACGAGGGCGGGGTAGTGCTCCACCAGGGCGGCCTCGGCCGCTTCGCGGGAAGGCGGTCGCGGGGAGGACGGGGAGGGTATCGAGGGCGTGCGGTCGAGTGGGGCGTTCGCCTGAGGGGACTGCATACAAGGGGGAACGACCCGGTGGGGGCAACGTCACCTCGGACCTGTGACCGGGTCCCGCCCGGGACCGCGTGGCCGCGCGAGCGTGACGCCGCGCGACCTGACGTGACCCGGCGTGACGTGGCTTGTTGCAGCTTGCTGTGGCGTAGGAATCGAGACGGCATGGGCGGGGTACCGCTCCCTTCGCCGGGGCCACGGACCATACTGGTCGGGCCCGCATCACCGACTGAACGGTTCCATGGCCAAGAACAGCACTTCTTCGACCACCGTCCCCGACACCGCCTGGCTCGGGCGTGGGCGTCACCTCGGGCCCGAGCCCGAGCGGGACGTCCGGCGCAACCTGATCGCGCTCAAGGCGGCCCGGGTGATCGACGACTTCCTGGACCTCGACCCCGTCGAAGCGGCCCGATCCACCGACCTGTATCCCCGGGACGAGTCCGCCGACCCCGGACCGCTGGCCCGCCGCCTCTTCGAGGCCCGCTGGCAGGCGGCCGAGGGCGTCACGGTGCGTGCGCAACTGACCACGTACGACCCCGAGTCCCGGCGCGCGGAGGGCGAGGGTGTCACCTGGGTCCTCGCCGCCGAGGCGGAGCGGGCGTGGGAGCCGGGCTGGCTTTCGCCCGCGACCGTGTTCTGGCCCGACAGTGATCAGGTCCCCTGGGATCACGACAAGGCGCCGGGCGTGCGCCTGCGGGCGACGAACCACCTGCCGAAGGACGACGACGAGGTGCGTCGCCTGCTGCGGGACTGCACCCGGCAGAGCTGGTTCGTCCATGTCCTGGTGCACGAGGCGATGACGCCGGACACCTTGGGGCGGCGACCGATCACGGCGTTCCTGCCCCCGAGCCTGCGGCACCGGGTGGTGGAGCACCGGGCCACCCCGGAGCAGGCGCTGTCCGCCGACTTCGTGCTCAAGCGCGAGCTGGGTGTGGGGATACCGCGCGGTGGGGCCGTCGTACTGCCCGCGGCAGGGCAGGCACCCGACCACGACGCGCAGCGCTTCACGGTACGGAACGTCTTCCTGGACGGCACGGAGCCGACCGAACTCCTCGACAAGATCAAGGAGTTCGCCGCACTCCCGCAGCCGATGCCGGCCGAGGCCGAGCAGGCCCTGACCCGCCTGCGTCAGGGCTGGCACCTGCTCACGCCGGACGAGGAGCTGGTCCACGCGCGAGCCATGGTCACCCGGTACGCCAAGGCGCTGGAGGCCATGACCTCGTCCTGCGACCTGTACCGGGAGGCCGCCGAGTCCGCGTTGGCGGCGCTCGCCGACGCGACCGGGAGCGACGGCGGCGCCCGGCCCTCCGCACCGGCGGCGGCGAAACCGGAGACCTCGCCGCTGAAGACCTTCACGAAATCGTTCGGCCTTTTCCGGGGCCCGAACAGATGACGGACGAAGGCCGGGGGGAGGGAGGACCGGCCATGCGGAAGCCCCGCGCGGCTGCGCGGCGTCTCGTGCTCGGAGGCGTCGCCGCGCTGGCCGTACTCCCTCTCGCGGCCTGCGGCACCTCCGCGCCCCAGGCCGGCGCACCGGACGACGGCCGGCCGGACGGCCGGTCCGACACCCCGGCTTCGCGGAGTACGCCGTCCACGACGCCGTACGCGGGCGGGTTCAAGAGGCTTGAGCGTGTCTACGGCGCACGGCTCGGGGTCTACGCGATCGACACCGGCAGCGGGCGAGAGGTCGTGCACAACGCCACCGAACGCTTCGCCTACGCCTCGACGTTCAAGGCGCCGGCCGCCGCCGCCGTCCTACGCAAGTACTCACCGGGCGGCATGGAGAAGGTGGTCAGGTACGCGAAGGAGGACCTGGTGGACCACTCCCCGGTGACCGAGCGGCACGTCGGTACCGGGATGACGCTCCGCGCGCTCTGCGACGCCGCCGTCCGCTACAGCGACAACACCGCGGCGAATCTCCTCTTCGACGCGCTCGGCGGGCCGAAGGGCCTGCAAGCCGCCCTGAGGGAGGTCGGCGACACCACGACCCTCGTGGAGCGCCGCGAACCGGAGCTCAACCGATGGGCCCCGGGCGCCACGCGGGACACCACCACGCCCCGCGCCTTCGCGGGCGCGCTGCGGGCCTACGTCCTCGGGGACGCGCTCGGCGCGGACGGGCGCGCGCAGCTCACGACATGGCTGCGGACCAACACCACCGGCGACGAGCTCATCAGGGCCGGAGTGCCGAAGGGCTGGGTGGTCGGCGACAAGACGGGCGGAGGCGGTGACTACGGCGTCCGCAACGACATCGCCGTGGTGTGGCCGCCCGACGCCGCGCCCATCGTCATGGCGATCATGTCGAATCGGGGTACGAAGGACGCCGCCTACGACAACAAGCTGATCGCGGAAGCCGCTTCCGTCGCCGTGGAGGCACTGTCCTGACAGCGCCCGGCCCGGGGCGGGGCGGGCGGAGGGCCGGGCCGCGCACGTCGGGCACCCGGCCGGGGGACGGGTGCCCGGCCGGGGGACGGGTGCCCGGCCGGTCCGTCGGGGCCCGGTGGCCGGCCCCGTCACTCGAACCCGAGGGGCCCGATGCCCAGATCCTCGCGCATGAGCCGACGCATCTGCGCCATGGCCTTGCGCCGCCGCTCGATCAGGGGCGCGTCGTCGGCCGAGCCGACGGCCGCGCCACGGGCGTAGGCGTCGCGGATCGCGCGCAGGCAGTGGAACGCCTCGTTGCCCGCCGCGACGACCTGCGGCGGGCCCACGAGCCAGAGGCGCTCGCTCGCCGTGTAGATGCCCGTGCCGCGCACGGCCTCCCGTACCGCCGCGTCGCGCACCGCCTCCGACCTGTGGTCGCCGAGGGCGACGGCGCGTATCTCCTCACCGGCGGCTTTGAGGGCGGAGACGTACTCGGTGTACACCGCGCGCCGCACTTCCAGACCGTGCCTGGCCTCCTCCCGCCGCCACCGGTTCCGGTCGGCGATCAGTGTGGCGGCGATGCCGATCACGGCACCGGTCAACGTGGAGAGCAAGGGCGTCCAGTCCATGCGTGGCAGCTTGACCGAACCGCCACGCACGCACCAGTGCCCTTCTCTCCCGCCGCGTCAGATCCGCGTGCGGCGACGCTTCGTGACCAGCAGGACGGCCGCGCCGGCCGCGCCCAGCGCCGCGGCCCCGACGAGGTAGGGCGCGACCTGGCCACCGGTCGTCGCGAGCGAGCCGCCGCCCTTGCCGCCGCCGGCGGGCGGGGTCGTGGACGACGAGGGGGTCGGCTGGTCGGGAGTGCCCGGCGTCGGGGTGGAGGTGCCCGGCTGCGTGGGGCTCGTGGTCTCCTCGCCGGGCCGGCTCGGCGTGGGGGTCGGCCGGGAGGTGGCCGGCGGGGCGGTCGGGGGCGTTCCCGGGGTTTCCGGGGCCGGCGGCGTGGGCTTGCAGTCGAACGTCGACGAGCCGGTCCACGGGTAGTTGTGGCTCTCGTTGCCCGAGCCGTGGGTGCGGATGGCCCCGCCGACGTACACGCGGCCGTTGGTGCTGGCGGTCAGGTCCGCGGTCGCCTTGGGCGCGAGGATGGAGCCCATGAAGTTGCCTCCGCCACCGAGGCGGATCGAGGTGGAGTCCTCGAAGTTGTAGAGGATCCGCGACGCCGCTTCGCCGAAGTGCGCGGAGTCGTAGGTGTCCGCGCGGTCCCCGTTGAAGCCGACGGACATGGGCGAGATGCCCACCGGCCGGCCGCCGGTCACGTTGACGACGACCGCGTCCCCGGCGGGGATCGACGTGAACAGGAACGTCGACGTGCCGTCGAGCTCCGCCGCCGTGATCTCGAAGACCTGCGGGCCGCTGCCCGCTCCGGCGCCTCCCTTGAAGGTGACCGTGTCGCCCGACACGGTGGTCGTCCCGGTGGGCTTGAGCTTGGCGAGCGAGGCCGACTCGCGGCGGACCGTGTCGCCGAACGACGCGTAGGGGCTCAGTGCCGCACTCGCGCCCATGCCGGAGGCGCGGGAGCCTCCGTTCGTGACCAGGTCGCCCTTCCCGTCGATGGCACCGCCCACCTGGACGGAGCCGCCGTAGCGGGGGCCCGCCGTCAGGCCGTGGCCGACGTCGACCGTCGTCCCCGAGGCGATCTTCAGGTCGCCGCCGACCGCGAGCATGACCGAGCCCGACGGGGGCAGGATGCCGGATCCGGCGCCCACCCGGCCGACGTTGAAGACGCCGCCGGACGTCTTGGCGAAGGTGGCGTTCCCGTTGACGACCAGCAGGCCCTCGGCCTCGGCCGTCCCGCCGTCCGCGGTGTAGTCGCCGCCCGCGAAGAGGGCGACGTTGGCATCGGTGAACCGGGGCTCGTGGCCGATTCCCGGCTCCTTGCCGGCGGCCGGGCACGCGGGGAGCTGGCCGGCCGCGGGGGCGAGCGGCGCGGCCTGGGCAACGCAAGGGACCGAAAGGCCGAGGACGAAGGCGAGCGCCACGGCGCTTCGCGTTCCCGCGCGCATTCCGGGGGTGACTGTCTGGGACATGGCTGTGCCGTTCTCTTGAGGGGAGGGTGAGAAATGAGAAGGAGAATCGAGGATGGGAATGGGGATGGGGGCGAAGATGAGGATCGGGTCGAAAGGAAGCGCTGACGGGAAGGGGCCGCCGTACAGGGGTCAGTCGCCCCAGCCGTCGCGGCCCACGCCGCCCCAGCCGCCCCGGTCCACGTCGTCCCAGCCGCCCCAGGGGTCCCGGTCCGATCCGGCCTCGCGGTCGGCCTCGGACCGCAGGGCCGCGCGCGTCACCGGGCCGTAGACGCCCAGTTCCTCCGTGATGCTGCGGGAGGCCTGGAAGCGGATCAGTGCCGCCTCCAGGTACGCGCCGAACGACCCGTCGACGGATCCGAGGTAGAGGTGGAGCCGCCCGAGACAGCGCTGGAGCTCCTTGACCTCTGGCCCGGTACTGCCGCGCCTCAGAACGTCCCCGTCCGGCCGCTGGGGCGGGGGCGAGGGGCGGTTCGGCGAGGACGTGGGGGGGGTGACCGGGGGCGGCGGCGCGGTCGTACGCGCCGGAGTGCGGGGTGTGGCGGACGCGTGCGACGGCGTCGGGCCGGGTCCAGTGGCGGTGGCGGCGGCCCGGGTGGCCGGCGCCCTCGGTGGGGTGGACACATGGGTGACCACCGGTGGTTCGGATGCCGCGGGTGAGCTGGGCGGCAGGAGATCGGGCATCATGAGCGACCGGTCGTCCGGAGTCTGCTGTTCCAGCCCGGAGGTGAACCCCACCGTCAGCCCGATCCCCGCGGCGAGGGCGCCCGCGATGAGCAGCGGGAGCGCCAGCCCGGCCCCTTGCTCGCGCTCCTGCTTCGTCGCCTGCTTCGTCGCCTGCTTCTCCACCTGCTTCCTGACCGGCTTCCGCGTCCGCGACGCGTTGCGCCCGTGCCGCGACTTCTCCGCCACATGGCGTCCACGGGACCGGCCTTCCCTGGGGGCGCGCGGCAGCGTCGGCGTCGTGTCGAAGAGCTCGACGTCCTGATCCCGGGCACCCGGACCGTCGGCACCGGGCCCCGCGACCATCCCGAAGACGAGGCCGTCCCGCCCGGGATGTGACTGCGGCTCAGGGGCGCTGGACGTGACTGCTGGGGTCAGGGCAGTCCTGTTGCGCATGCATGTGCTCCAGAAGTGGCGAAGCTGTGGTCGATGTGGCGAGAACGCGGAGGTACGCGGGATGCCGAGGAGACTCTGACCGGCGTTCAAAGTAAGCGTCAACTGTGCACATGAACCCGCAAATCCGGGCACTCACGACGTTGGTTCTTAAACAACCCTTAATAAGTGACACACGTCACGTACTCGCCTTGCGAAGTGGATCATCAGCACGCAAGTTGCCCCTGGCTTAAGAACAGTTGAACAGCCGGTGCCATGACACCGACCCTCCCCGGCGCCCTGTCCATAAATCCGTCGAGGCGAGACGGCTCGTCTTGTTATGGTGGGGGCATGGCCTTCTTCTTCGTCTGAGTCCGGGCACGGCTGCCCCAGCCGTTCGTGCTGCCCGTCGACCCTTCGTACGCCAGGAAGCCCTATGCGCGATCGCGCCCACCCCACCGACCCCACCACCGCCCCGACCACCGTCTCCGCCTCCGGTCCCGCCGCCGTGGCACAGCTGTCCGTCAGGGACGTCAGCAAGTCGTACGGCATCCGGACCGTGCTCGATCAGGTCTCCTTCTCCGTCCGGCCGGGCGAGAAGGCCGCCGTCGTCGGCGAGAACGGATCCGGCAAGTCGACCCTGCTGCGGTTGCTCGCCGCGACCGAGACGCCCGACGGCGGGGAGGTCACCGTCCGGTTTCCCGGCGGCACCGGCCACCTGCCGCAGACGCTCCCCCTCGCCCCCGACCGGACCGTGCGGGACCTCGTCGATCTCGCGCTCTGCGACCTGCGCGCCATGGAGCGCCGGCTGCGTGCGGCGGAGCAGCGGCTCGGCGAGGCGGATGAGGAGCAACTCGACGCGTACGGCGAGCTGTTGATCGCCTACGAGGAGCGCGGCGGGTACGAGGCCGACGTCCGTGTCGACGCCGCCCTGCACGGGCTCGGGCTCGCGGGGATCGCCCGCGATCGGGTGCTCGGCTCGCTGTCCGGTGGTGAGCAGTCGCGGCTCGCGCTCGCCTGCGTCCTGGCCGCCGCCCCCGAACTGCTGCTCCTCGACGAGCCGACGAACCACCTCGACGCGGCGGCCGTCCGCTGGCTGGAGGAGCACCTGCGCGCCCATCGCGGCACCGTCGTCGCGGTCACCCACGACCGCGCCTTCCTCGAACGCGTCGCCACCACGATCCTCGAGGTCGACCGGGACACCCGCACGGTGTACCGGTACGGCGACGGCTGGGCCGGATATCGGGCCGCCAAGGCCGCCGCCCGGCGCCGCGCCGAGCAGCGGCACGTGGAGTGGGCCGAGGAGGTCGCCCGCGTGGAGGAACTGC
Source organism: Streptomyces sp. NPDC093111 (assembly GCF_040683955.1). NCBI lineage: Bacteria > Bacillati > Actinomycetota > Actinomycetes > Kitasatosporales > Streptomycetaceae > Streptomyces > Streptomyces sp. NPDC093111. The sequence goes on from NZ_JBFBNW010000013.1 coordinate 223,122, forward strand.
TCGACAGCGCGGGGCGGCGGCTCGCCACCACCGGCCGGGACCCCAAGCAGGGGTTCGGCAAGCACCGCCGCTCCAGCGAGGCGAAGCTGGGCGGGCAGGTGCGCGCCGCCCGCGAGCGGCTGGCCCACCTGCGTCGTGAACCGGTCGCGGAACCGCCGCCGCCGCTGCGCTTCACGGCCACGCTCACGGCGGCGGACGAGGCCGCGCCGGGGCCGCTCGCCGAGCTCGACGGCGTACGGGTCGGCGGGCGGCTGCGCCTGGACGGGACGCTCGCGGTCGCGCCCGGGCAGCGGTTGCTGGTCACCGGAAAGAACGGCGCGGGCAAGACGACGCTCCTGCGCGTCCTGGCCGGTGACCTGGAGCCGGACGCGGGTACGGTACGGCGCGCGGCCCGGATCGGCTACCTCGCGCAGGAGCTGCCCCGCCGCGCCCCGCACCTCCCGCTGCTCGACGCGTTCGCCGCCGGACGGCCGGGGCCGCCGGACGAGTACGCCGAACAGCTCCTGGCCCTGGGCCTGTTCCGCGCGGAGGACCTCCACGTACCGGTCGACACCCTGTCCGCGGGGCAGCGGCGGAGGCTCCAGCTCGCCCGGCTCGTGACCCGGCCGGCCGAGCTCCTGATCCTCGACGAACCGACCAACCACATCACCCTCGACCTGGCCGAGGAACTCCAGGCCGCGCTCACCGCGTACCCGGGGGCCGTCGTCGTGGTCTCGCACGACCGGCACTTCCGCGCGGGGTTCGGAGGGGAGTCGCTGGAGTTGCGCGGCGGTCGGCGGCGCTGAGCTCACGATGCCGTGCGCGGGGGGGCGCTGCCCAGAATCGTGCGCCGGCCTCGCCCGGATCAGTCGCCGAATCGGTCGTCCAGGTCCTGGTGCACACCGGTGCCGACGATCCGGGAGAACTCCTCGTAGCTGTGGCGCGGCGGCCCGCCCTCGGGGGTGCCGGCCGCCCTGAGGTGGGCCAGGGCGTCGGCGACGGCGCGGGTGGCGGCGAACAGGGCGGTCAGCGCGTAGAAGGCCAGCGAGAAGCCCAGTTCCTGAAGATCGGCGGCGGTCAGGCCGGCCGTCTCGTTGCCGTCGACGAGGGACACCACTTTCGGGCCCTCGACCGCGGCGGCCACCGCCTCCAGGTCCTTGATCCTCTTGATCCCGTCGACGAAGACCAGGTCGGCGCCCGCGTCCCGGTACAGCCGGGCCCGCCGGACCGCCTCCTCGACGCCCGCCACGGGCAGCGCGTCGGTGCGGCCGATGATGAGCAGGTCGGCCGACCCGCGCGCTTCCACCGCGCATCGGAGGCGTTTGACGCCGCTCTCCGCGTCCACCAGGCGCACCCCGCTGGTCTGCCCGCAGCGCTTGGGCATGGCCTGGTCCTCCAGGTGGATCGCCGCCACCCCGGCCTGCAGGTACTCGCGCACGGTGCGGTCGATGTTGCTCGGTCCGCCGTAGCCGGTGTCGGCGTCCGCGACGACCGGGATCGACACCGCCCGCGTCATGTTCCGGGCGTGCTCGGTCATCTCGGTCTGGCTGAGCAGACCGACGTCCGGCATGCCGAGCCGACTGGCCGTCGCCCCGAACCCCGTCATGTACACCGCGGGGAAACCCGCCGCCTGCACTAGCCGCGCGGTGACCGCGTCGGCGGCTCCCGGCGCCAGGACGATCTCCCCGGCTGCCAGGAGGCCCTTCAAGGATGTGCCTGCGGACGACAACGCGACCTCCCCGACGCCCGGCTCGCGGGCGGATCTCCCCGACCGGGCCCGACTCGACCCGGTCCGGCCCGGTCCGGCCCTGTCCGGCCCTGCTCGGACCTGTCCAGTCCTGCTCAGCCCTCGCCCTCGCCGGCCCTCGCCGGCCCTCACCCTGCTACCCGGAAGCGCCTCACGGCACACATCGAGCGGCGGGGCGGTCCGGCGTGGCAGAGTTGCCGCCATGTGCGGTCGTTACGCCTCCTCCCGTGGTCCTCAGGACCTGACCCGGCTCTTCGACGTCACCGAGTGGCGCCCCGAGGAGACGCTCGCGCCCAGTTGGAACGTCGCCCCCACCGACCCCGTCTACGCGGTCCTCGAACGCGCCGCGCGCGAGGAGGACGGCGGGGAGGTCCGGCGGGAGCTGCGGGCGCTGAAGTGGGGCCTGGTGCCGTCGTGGGCGAAGGACCCGAAGGCCGGGGCGCGGATGATCAACGCGCGGGTGGAGACCGTGCACGAGAAGCCCGCCTACCGGCGCGCCTTCGCCAAGCGGCGCTGTCTGCTCCCGGCCGACGGCTTCTACGAATGGGACCCCGTCACGGACGAGACGACCGGCAAGGTTCGCAAGCAGCCGTACTTCATCCGGCCCGCCGACGGCGAGGTGCTGGCGATGGCGGGTCTGTACGAGTTCTGGCGCGACCCCGAGGTCGCCGACGGCGACGACCCGGCCGCCTGGCTGACGACCTGCACGATCATCACCACCGAGGCCACCGACGCGGCGGGCCGCGTGCACCCCCGTATGCCGCTCGCCCTCTCCCCCGACCACTACGACGCGTGGCTCGATCCCCACCACACCGACACGGCCGGTCTCCGCGCCCTGCTCACCCAGCCCGGCGACGGCCGGCTCACCGCCCTGGCGGTCTCCCCCGCCGTCAACAACGTCCGCAACAACGGCCCCCACCTGGTCCACGCGGCCCCCTGACCGGCCGGCGCGCGGGGGCGACCCACCGGCCACGGCGCGGGGCGGCGCTGCCCTCGGCGGCCCCACCCAAGGGCAGTGACGATGCCCTCTTGTCAGCACGTACGCCCCTCCCTACCTTGGTCCAGCGAGTCCTTGGCCCACCGGGTCCACCGGCCCGTGCCGGCCATGTTCCTGTTCCTCAGCGCACGACAGACATATGGAGGCGTCACATGCCCGTAGCCGTGCCGGACGTTCTGGAAGTCGACGGATTCCGCGACGCGGGTCCGTTGGAGATCGACGACGAGACGCTCGCGTTCGAGGACGACGACCGCAGCGACCGCGAGTACTCGGCGTGTCTCGCCGACCCCTGGGTGACCGCCACCACCCGCTTCGCCTGTGATCTGAACTCGTAACGGTGGCCGTTTCCATCGCCGGCCGCATCGGTGGGGCCGATGACACGTGGACGTATCTGACCGATCCGCGGATGCCGGCGATGGAACACGGCTGGAAACTGCACGTCTCGGCGCGTCCCGGCGACCTCGACGCCGTGGTCCGGCTCGTCCTGCCGGTGCTGGAGCGGCACGTCTGTCACGCGAAGTTCGCGCGTGACCCCGAGACGCTGCGCCGGCTCAACTCCGGGGTGGTGAGCGCCGGAGCCGTCGGCAAGGCGATCACCGTGTACCCCATGGACGGGACCGTGGTCGAGGTCGCCCGGGAACTCGCCGCCGTCCTGCGGGACCGGGAAGGTCCGCGGGTCGTCAGCGACCGGCGGGTCGACCCGAGGGCTCCGGTCTACTACCGCTACGGCCCGTTCACGGGCGAGTACCGGACCGGCCGGAGCGGGCGGCTCGAATCCGTCATGACCGGGCCGGACGGCCGGATCTTCGACGGCCTGGCCGTCGGCCGCTACCGGTGCCCGCCGTGGGCGGAGGATCCCTTCCCCGTCGGCGACGGACGCGCCGCGGAGACGTCCGCGTCCGGCTTCGGCGGCGGACGCTACACGGTCACCGCCGGCATCGCCCGTTCGGCCCGGGGCAACGTCTACCGCGCCGTCGACCGCACGCACGGGCTCCCCGTGGTCGTCAAGCAGGCGCGGGCCTTCGTCGGGGAGGACGAGGCCGGTACGGACGGCCGTCACCGGCTCCGCAACGAGCGCGTGGTCCTCACCGCGCTCGACGGCGTCGCGGGGGTGCCCCGCGCGCTGGACTACTTCGCCCACCAGACGGACGAGTACCTGGTGATGAGCAGTTGCGGCGACCGGGACCTGCGCAGGGAGGTGCTGCGCGACGGCCCCTTTCGGGACGACGGCGCCCGGCCGGCGCGCGCCCTGTCCGTCCTCGCCGCCCGGCTCCTGCGGGTCCTGGACGCGATCCACCGCCGGAAGGTGGTCGTCCGCGACCTCAAGCCCGACAACGTCGTGCTCGACGACGCGGGCGCCGGCCACTGCCACCTGATCGACTTCGGCATCAGCGAGTGGAACGGTGACGGTCCGGGAGGCGCGACCCCCGGATACAGCGAACCGATGCTGCGCGCGGCCGGACCGGCCACGCCGGCCGACGACCACTACTCCCTCGGCGCGACCCTGTTCTTCGCCGCCACCGGCATGGACCCGGTGATCGTCGACACCGACCACGAGGTCAACCGGGACCGGACCCTGGCCTGCCTGGCCTGGGCGCTGCCCGGGCCCGCCCACCGGCGGATCCGGGCGACGATCACCGGTCTCCTCGACGGCGACCCGGCCGTACGGACCGCCGCCGCCGACCGTCTGCGCACCGGCGCCGACGGCACCGCGCACCGGCCCGCGCGCCCGCGGATCGACGGCGACCTGCTGGCCGAGGTCATCGAGCACACCACCACGTACTGCGTCGGCGAAGCCCAGGCGATCGTGGACCCGGAACGGGCCGCGCGGCTGAACGTCCCCACCTCGCTCGACGTGTACGGCGGCGGCTCGGGGCTCGGACTGGAACTCCTCCGGCACGCGGACCGGCCCCCGGTGCGGGCGGCCGTCACCGCCTTGGCGCGGTGGACGGCGGACCAGTCCAGGAGCCTGTCGCCCGCCTTCTACACGGGGCGTACCGGCGTCGAACTCTTCCTCGCGGAGGCGGGGTTGGACGCGGGGACGGGGGCGGTGTCGTCCTCCGGTGCGGGGGCGGGCGTGGGCGCCGGCTCCCCGGTGCGGGCCGGGGATCCCGGTCTCCCGGACCGCGCGCCGGACGGCGGCCCCCCTGAGGCGGACCTGATAGCGGGCGCCGCCGGTATCGGTCTCGGGCGGCTACTGCTCGCCCGGCTCGCGCTCCGGTCCGGTGACCGGCCCGCGGCGGACCGGCACCTCGCCGTCGCCGCCGCCTGCGAGCGGATGCTGGCGTCGGGAACGGCCCGCCTCACACCGGCCGGTCCGGACACGGCCGGCAGCGCCGCGCTCCGCGAGGGCCTCGCGCACGGTGAGGCGGGGGTGGTCTGCTTCCTGCTCGAATACGGCGCCGTGACCGGGGATCCCGACGCGATCGGCCGCGCCGAGAAGGCCGCCGCCCGCCTGGCCGGCGTGACCCCGGACCTCATCGCGGCGGCCGCCGCGCCGGGGGCGACCCGCCGGTACGGCTCGTGGTGCCGGGGCCTGGCCGGCATCGGGAGCGTGCTCCTTCGGGCCGCCGAACGGCTCGACGAGCCCCGGTACCTCGACCTGGCCCAGCGGTCCGCGCGCGCCTGCGCCGCACTGGCGCCGCGGATGCCGTTGGTCACGCAGTGCTGCGGACTGGCCGGAGTCGGCGACCTGATGGTGGACGTCGCGGAGGCGACCGGGGCCGAGGAGTTCCGGGAGGCGGCCGAGACCGTCGCCGTGCTCGTCCTGAGCCGCAGCGGCGGCACGTGGTCGCGGCCCGTGTTCCCGGACACCGGTCTCGCCCGGGCGAGCGCCACCTGGGCCGGTGGCTCCGCGGGCGTGCTGGCCTTCTTCAGGCGGCTGCACGCCGGGGGCGGCCCGCGGCTCGGCCTCCTCGTCTGACCCGCGCCCTCAAGCGGCGCGGCCGAGGCGCTCCCTCGGGGTCGCCCCGTGCGGGCGCACCGCCCGGGGGACGAGGCCGCGCACGCCCGCGGCCAGCGCCCAGAGCAGGACCGGGAACGCGGCGACCCGTTCCATGCCGCCCATGCCGAGTCCGAGGTAGTGGTGGGAGAGGAACAGCCCGAGGGCCGTGATCGCCACGACTCCCAGCAGGCCGGTGCCCCATCGCAGGGCGGCCGGTGTGCGGTCCGCGAGGGCGGCTCCCGCCAGGACCAGGCCGAGGTTGCCGGTCGCCATGATGAGGAGGGCGCCCAGGACGTGCAGGTTCTCGTCGACGTCCGCGGGAGCGAGCCCGACCAGCACGAATCCCAGCCCGGCGCCCGCGAGGAGCAGGCGGGCCACGGCGGCGGTCCGGCCCCCGCGCCACAGGGCACCACCGGTCAGCAGCGTGCCGACGACGAGCAGGACCCCCAGGGTGACGAACGAGCCGTTCATCAGGGCGTGTTCCGGGGAGCAGACGTAGCGCGGCTCGGGCTCCGCCTGCAGGGCGCAGTGGGCGTTTCCCAGGTCGCTGATGTTGTTCCGTGCCCAGCTGTACGGCCTCGCCCAGGCCGACTCCGTCCACACGTGGGCTGCGAAGAACTGCACGACGCCCACCGTCCACGCCGCGTACCCGATCCGGACTCGCATCTGTCCACCTTCCGCTCCGTCGATCCCGATGATCGCGTTGATCCCGTACGGACAGCTGATCATCCGGCGGTGGGCCCGGACACGCCGACGGGCCCCCTGGAGCGGGGTGGGGAGGGCCCTACCTGGGGTCGGCCGACTCGGGCGCCCGCGTGCCCTGTTGGGGATGCGCGGCGCCGTCGGCGGTGCCCAGGCTCGCGAGCAGGCGCAGTCCGTCCTCGGCGGGGGTGCCGGGGGCGGCGGACAGCACGAGGAGTTCCGTGCCGGACTCGTCCGGGAGGGCGAAGTTCTCCTGGTGGAGTTCCAGGAGCCCGACGAGCGGGTGCCGGTACACCTTGCGTCCGTGGGTGCGGGCGCGTACGTCGGCGCGGGCCCAGAGGCGGCGGAAGCGTTCGCTGCCCATGGCCAGTTCGCCGATGAGGGAGGCGAGCCGGGGGTCGTCGGGGTACGTGCCGGCGGCCAGCCGCAGGTGCCCGACCACGTCGAGGGTGCAGACCTCCCACTCCACGTACAGGCCGTGTTCGGCCTCCTCCAGGAAGAGGTTCCGGGCGATGTTGAGGCCCGGCGTCGCGCGGCCGAAGAGGAGTCCGGCGAGGCGGTTCCTGGCGAGGACGTCCAGGCGGTGGTTCATGATCAGCGCGGGTGCGCCGGCGACCAGGTCGAGGACGCGCAGCAGTTCGGGCCGGATCCGCTCGCCCGGTGTCCTGGCGGGGCGGCGGGGCTGGCGGGCGAGCCGGTCGAGGTGTCCGCGCTCGGTCTCGTCGAGGCCGAGGACCCGGGCGAGCGCGTCGAGGACCTGCGCGGACGGCTGGGTCGCGCGGCCCTGTTCGAGGCGCACGTAGTAGTCGACGCTGACTCCGGACAGGTGCGCGACCTCTTCGCGGCGCAGCCCCTCGACCCGGCGGCGGCTGTCGGTGGGGATGCCGACGGACGCCGGAGCAACGCGGGAGCGACGGGTGCGGAGGAAGCCTGCCAGATCGTCCATCTCCCCAGTATGGCTTCGACGTCGGCGTCGAGGGTGGCCCTGCCAGTACCAGGAAGTCCCGTCCTACGGAAGAGGAGCCCCTGAACGGCGGGCGCCGCGGCGGCCAGGATCGGGGCATCCGATACGAAGGAGTTCCCGTGAAGACGCTGATCGTCCACGCCCACCCGGAGCCCGAGTCGCTCAACGGCTCGCTGAAGGACCTCGCGGTGTCCACACTGGAGGCCGCCGGGCACGAGGTGCGGGTGAGTGATCTGTACGCGATGAGGTGGAAGGCGGTCGTGGACGCCGAGGACTACGGCTCGCACGCCTCCAGTCCGCTGCGGGTCGCCCTGGACTCGGGCCGGGCCTTCGAGGCCGGGGCGCTCACCGAGGACGTCCGCGCCGAGCAGGAGAAGCTGCTGTGGGCCGACACGATCATCTTCCAGTTCCCGCTGTGGTGGTACTCGATGCCCGCGATCCTCAAGGGCTGGGTGGACCGGGTGTTCACCTACCGCTTCGCGTACGGCGTGGGCGAGCACAGCGACACCCGGTACGGCGAGCGCTTCGGCGAGGGCACGCTCGCGGGCAGGCGGGCCCTGCTGTCGGTGACCGTGGGCGGACCCGACTCGCACTACTCCGCCCGTGGGATCAACGGGCCCATCGACGACCTGCTGTTCCCGATCCATCACGGTGTCCTCTACTACCCGGGCATCGAGGTGCTGCCGCCGTTCGTGCTGCACGCCGTCGACCGGCTGGGCGTCGAGGAGTACCCGGCGGTCGCCGAGGCGTGGCGGGAGCGCCTGCTCACGCTGGAGTCCACCGAGCCGATCGCGTTCCGCCGGCAGAACTTCGGCGACTACGAGATTCCCTCGCTGCGCCTGAAGGAGGGTCTGGAGCCCGCGGGCCGTACGGGTTTCGGGCTGCACGTGCGCGGCTGACCGCGGACGCCGGACCTCACCGGGCGGCGTGGGCGGCGTGCCAGGTGAGGTATCCGCCGTCGAGGTTGCGGACCCGGTGGCCGTGCTGGGTCAGGAGGCGGGCGGCGGTGTGGCCGCGGACGCCGACCTGGCAGTAGACGATCACCGGGCGGTCCGTGGGGAGTTCGTGCGCGCGGGCGCGGAGTTCGTCGACGGGGATGTTGCGGGCGCCGGGCACGGCGCCGGCCTCGTGTTCGGCGGGGGTGCGGACGTCGACGAGGACGGCCCCTTCGGTCAGGGCCGCGTCGAGCTGGTGCCACTGGACGGTGTCGGTGGTGCCGGTGGCCAGGTTGTCGGCGACGTGGCCGAGCATGTTGACGGGGTCCTTGGCCGATCCGTACGGGGGCGCGTAGGCGAGTTCGAGGTCGGCGAGTTCGGGGGCGGTCAGCCCGCCCCGGATGGCGGTGGCCAGGACGTCGATGCGCTTGTCGGCCCCTTCGGCGCCGACGGCCTGGGCGCCGAGGATGCGCTGGGTGCCGGGGTCGACGAGGAGCTTGAGGGCCAGCGGGCGGGCGCCGGGGTAGTAGCCGGCGTGGGAGGCCGGGTGGATGTGGAGGGCCCGGTGGGGGCGCCCGGCGGCGGCGAGGCGCTTCTCGTTCCAGCCGGTGGAGGCCGCCGTCAGGCCGAAGACCTTGGCGACGGCGGTGCCGATCGCGGGGGCGCTGCGGACGGGGCGGCCGGTGAGGGCGTCGGCGACGAGGCGGCCGTGGCGGTTGGCCAGGTTGGCGAGCGGGACGAGGGTGGCGTCGCCGGTGAGGTGGTCGGGCTTCTCGGCGGCGTCGCCGACGGCGTGGACGCGGGGGTCGCTGGTGCGCTGGCGGGCGTCGACGGCGATGCCGCCGCGCGCTCCGATGGTCAGGCCGGCGGCGCGGGCGAGGGTGGTGTCGGGGCGGACGCCGATGGCGAGGACGACGAGGTCGGCGGGCAGGGTGGTGCCGTCGGAGAGTTCGACGTCGTGCGGCAGCACCTTGGTGACCTGGGTGCCGAGGCGGACGTCGACGCCGTGGGCGGTGAGCTCGGCGGCGAGCGGTCCGGCCATCTCGGGGTCGAGGGGCGGCAGGATCTGGCGGCCGAGTTCGACGAGGGCCACGTCCAGGCCACGCAGGCGCAGGTTCTCGGCGACCTCGACGCCGATGAAGCCGCCCCCGATGACGACGGCCGTACGGGCACCCGGGGCGCTCGCGGCGTCCGGGGAGCTCGCGGCGTCCGGGGAGCTCGCGGCGTCCGGGGAGCTCGCGGCGTCCGCGCCGTCGCGGGGGCCCGGGGCCGTTGCCGCGACGGCGGCGTTGATCCGGTCCGTGTCGGTGACGTCCCGCAGGGTCATCGCCCGTTCGATCCCCGGTACGTCCGGGACGACGGGGCACGCACCGGGGCTCAGGACCAGGTGGTCGTAGCCCTCGACGTAGGTGCCGCCGCCGTCCCGTACCGTCACGGTCCGGGCGGCCGGGTCCACGGCGAGCACCTCGTGGCCGGTCCGTACGTCGAGGGCGAAGCGGGCGTGCAGGGACGCGGGGGTCTGGAGGAGGAGCGCGTCGCGGTCCTCGATGACGCCGCCGAGGTGGTACGGGAGGCCGCAGTTCGCGTACGAGACGTGCGGGCCCTTCTCCAGGACCACGATCTCGGCCCGCTCGTCCAGCCGCCGCAACCGTGCCGCCGTCGACATACCGCCCGCGACCCCACCAACGATGACGACCTTCACGTCGTCCTCCTCATGCTCGACAACACCCGTTCCTTATACCCCCCAGGGTATGGAGGGGTGGGTGGGTCGGCGCAGAGTCCAAGGTCCTCGCCCACGCGGCCGAACGGCCCCTCCGCGCCGCCGGTGGGACCCCGCGCAAGCCGGTGAATCCTTTTCCGCCCCCGCCGCCTCTTGTGGGTGCACCGGCCGAAGGGGCCGGCGGAACCAGGAGGAACACCCATGATGGTCATCGGTCTCGTCGCGGTCGCGGCCCTGCTCGTGGGCGCGTGCGGCTGGCACCTGCTGCGGCGCTACAAGAGCCGCGGCTGATCAGCGCCCACCGCACGGAACGCCTTGTGATTGCGAGTAGCCCGCCCATGAACCATCGCCTCAGCTGGCCCGACGAACGCCTGATCCGGGCCGCCCAGGACGGCGACGTCCCGTCGCTGACCACCGTCGTGCTGCGGTCGCAGCCGCATGTGCGCAGGTTCGCCCTGTCGCTGTGCGCCTCCCCGCAGGACGCCGAGGACGCGGCGCAGGAGGCGCTGATCATCCTGTACCGGAAGATCGGCACCCTGCGGGCGACCGGGGCGCTCGCCTCGTGGATGTTCCGGATCGTGCGCAACGAATGCCTCCGGCAGGTCCGGCTGCTGGCGGCGACCCGGCGCGCCGGCCGGCCGGACGAGCCCGGCACCGAGGAGGACGGGGGCACGGACGCGGAGCCGTCGGCCGAGGAGGCGGTGCTGCGCCGGCTGGAGGCCGAACGGATCGCGGCCGCCGTCAGCGCGCTCCCCCGCGACCAGCGGCAGGTCCTCGTCATGCGCGACGTCCAGGGCCTGCCGGGCAGGACGGTCGCCGACGCGCTCGGCCTGAGCACCGCCGCGATGAAGTCGCGGCTGCACCGGGCCCGTACCGCACTGCGTGACGCCCTGGAGACGCCTGGCGGGGACGCCCGGCCCGCCCCCGATGAGACCACCGGACCAGCCCCAGCCGAAGGAGACCCGTCGTGAAGACCGCCCCTCCCCCGCACACCACCGAGGCCGGTGTCCCCGCAGCGCCCCCGCCGCGTCCGACGGACTTCGCCAGTGCGTCCGTCCCCCGCCACCTGGCGCGCGGCGCCGTCGGCTTCGGGCTGATCATCGGCTCGATCGCCGCGGTGCCGGCCGTCGGACCGGTGGCTCTGCTCGCGGCCCCGCTGGCCCTGATCGCCTTCCGCGGCTGCCCGACCTGCTGGGCCGTCGGACTCGCCCAGACCATCTCCCGGGGGCGTCTGGAACGCCGGTGCGCGGACGGCGTCTGCACCCTCGCCCGGCCACGGGCGGAGGCCGGGAAGGGAGCCGCCGGCTCGTGACGGACGCGCGGAGCGCACGGAGCACAGGGGCACCCCGCCCGCTCCGTGCGCTTCGTGTGTTCCGTGCCCCGGTCACAGGCCCAGGACGCGGACGGCGTTCTCCTTGAGGATCAGGGAGCGGGCCTCCGGCTTGAGGGCGAGGGCGTCGAAGTCGGCGAGCCAGCGGTCGGGGGTGACGACCGGGAAGTCCGAGCCGAAGAGGACCTTGTGCCGGAGGAAGGAGCCGGCCGCCTTGACGAGCTGCGGCGGGAAGTACTTCGGGGACCAGCCCGACAGGTCGATGTACACGTTGGACTTGTGGGTGGCGATGGAGATCGCCTCGTCCTGCCAGGGCACCGACGGATGCGCCAGGACGATCGTCAGGCCGGGGAAGTCGGCGGCGACGTCGTCCAGGAGCATCGGGTCGGAGTAGCGCAGCTTGATGCCCCGGCCGCCGGGCAGGCCCGCGCCGATGCCGGTCTGCCCGGTGTGGAAGAGGGCGGGGACGCCGAGTTCCTGGAGGGCCTCGTAGAGGGGGTAGTGCTCGGGGGCGTTCGGCGCGAACGCCTGGAGGCTGGGGTGGAACTTGAAGCCGCGGACCCCGTGGTCCCGGACGAGCGCGCGGGCGCGGGCGACGGCGTCCGGGCGGTGCGGGTCGACCGAGCCGAACGGGACGAGGACGTCCGGGTGGGCGGCCGCCGCCTCCGCGATCTCCTCGCTGGACAGGGCCGGGTGGCCCAGGCCCGTGGTGGCGTCCACCGTGAAGATCACGGCGGCCATCCGGCGCTCCCGGTAGTGGGCGGCGATCGCCTCCACGGTCGGGGTGCGGTCCTGACCCGCCTTGAAGTAGGCGGCCGAGGCGTCCATCAGCTCGGCGTCGAGTGCGAGGTGGCCGTGGGCGTCCTGCTCCACGTGGACGTGGAAGTCGATCGCGGTCAGGTCGGCGGGGTTCATCGGGGTGCTCACAGGTGGTCGGTCCGCTTCTTCGCGTCGAGGAGGAGGGTCAGGAGGGTGTCGCGGGCGGCGACCAGCTCGGCCTCGGGCGTGCCGGCGAGCTCGTCGGCCACGCCCTCGGTGATCGCGCGCGTCAGTTCGGGCGTGAGGCGCGGTGCGCCGAGGTCGGCCCACCACTCCTCCATGGGCGGGCCGAGGTGCTCCAGTACGTGCGCGATGCCGCCGGGGCCGCCCGACAGGTGCTGGTTGAGGAACGGGCCGAGCAGTGCCCAGCGCAGTCCGGGGCCGTGGGCGATGGCCGCGTCGATGTCGGCGACGCTCGCCGCGCCCCGTTCGACCAGCGAGTACGCCTCGCGCCACAGCGCGGCCTGGAGCCGGTTCGCGACGTGGCCGGGGAGCTCCTGGCGGAGCCGGATGGGGTGGCGTCCGAGGGTGCGGTAGAAGGCCATGGCCGTGTCGACGGCGGCCTCGGAGGTCCGCTCGCCCGGGACGACCTCGACCAGCGGGATCAGGTGGGGCGGGTTGAACGGGTGGCCGACGAGGACCCGTTCGGGGTGGGCCGCGCAGGCCCGCTGGATCCGGGACGGCAGCAGGCCGGACGAACTGCTCGCCAGGACGGTCCCGGGCGGGGCGGCGGCGTCGAGGACGGCGAAGACCTCGTCCTTCAGCTCGGGGCGCTCGGGGCCGTTCTCCTGGACGAAGCCGGCGTCCGCGACGGCCTCGGCGGGGTCCGGGGTGAAGGACAGGCGCTCCTGCGGGCCGGTGACCGCGGCGCGCAGCCGTGCCTCCGCGCCGGGTGCGGGGTCGGTCGCGACGACCTCGTGCCCGTACTCCAGGAAGAGGGTCGTCCAGGAGGCGCCGATGACTCCGGTCCCTACGACGGCGACCTTCATGACCCGCTCCTCTCGCCCGGTGCGGCGTCGTCGGCCCGCTCGGCGGCGGCGTCGGCCGCGCGGTCCGCCGCGTAGGTGACGAAGGGGTCCAGGGAGTGCGGGTCGGCGAGGACGTCGGTGCTGGCGACCGCGTCGGGGCGGGCGCCGAGGAGGATCCGTTTGACCGGGACCTCCAGTTTCTTGCCGGTCCGGTTGCGCGGGATGGCGGGCACCCGCTCGATGACGTCCGGGACGTGCCGCGGCGACAGCGCCGAGCGCAGCGTGCGCGCGATGCGCGTGCGGAGGGCGTCGTCCAGCTCCTCGGGTCCGGCGACGAAGAGCAGCAGTTCCCCGTTGCCGCCCTCGGGGTCCTCGAGGTGGACGACGAGGCTGTCGTCGACCTCCGGCAGGTCCTCGACGACCGCGTAGAACTCGGCGGTGCCGAGCCGGACCCCGCCGCGGTTGAGGGTGGCGTCGGAGCGGCCGGCGACGACGCAGTGGCCCTCGGGCGCGAAGCGCACCCAGTCGCCGTGCCGCCACACGCCGGGGTACTCCTCGAAGTACGCGGCCCGGTAGCGGGAGCCGTCGGTGTCGCCCCAGAAGCCGACGGGCATCGACGGCATCGGCTCGGTGATCACCAGATCGCCCAGTTCGCCGACCACCTGCCGGCCCTCGCTGTCGTACGCGTAGGCGGCGACGCCCAGGCAGGGGCCGGAGATCTCGCCGGCGCGCACGGTCTGGAGCGGGCCGCCCTGGAGGATGCCGGTGCACACGTCGGTGCCTCCGCAGCCGACGTTGAGGAGCACCCGGTCGCCGAACTGCTCGGCCACCCAGCGGAATCCGTCGGCGGCGAGGGGGCTGCCCGCCGCGCCGAGCTGCCGCAGCCGGGACAGGTCGAACTCCTCGGCGGGACCGATCCCGGCCTTGCGGCAGGCCATCAGGTAGCCGGGGCTCACGCCCATCAGGGTCGCCCCGGTGTCCGCCGCGATCCGCCACTGTTCCCGCAGGTCCGGGTGGACCGGGTTGCCGTCGATCATGACGACGGAGGCGCGGACGAGCAGCGCGGAGACGAGGGTGTTCCACAGCATCCAGGCGGTGGTGCTGAACCAGAGCATCCGGTCGCCGGGCTTCAGGTCCCAGCTGAGCGCGTTGTTCTTCAGGTGCTCCAGGAGGATGCCGCCGTGCCGGTGCACGATCGCCTTGGGGACGCCGGTGGTGCCGGAGGAGAAGAGCACGAACAGGGGGTGGTCGAACGGCACGGCCTCGAAGGCGAGTTCGGGCCGGTCCTTCGCCCCCTCCGGTGCCGCGAGCAGGTCCGTCCAGGAGAGCGCGTCGGGCAGGGTGTTCCCGCCGTACGGGACGTGGACGACGTGTTCCACGGTGGGGAGTTTCGCGGCGATCTCCGCGACCTCGGTGCGGCGGTCGATGTCGCGCTCCCCGTAGCGGTAGCCGGCGACGGTGAGCAGCACCTTGGGTTCGAGCTGGGCGAAGCGGTCGACGACGCTGCGGGAGCCGAACTCCGGTGCGCAGGCCGCCCAGACGGCGCCGATGCTCGCGGTGGCGAGGAAGGCCACCAGGGTCTCGGGGATGTTCGGCAGGTACGCGACGACCCGGTCGCCCTTGCCGACGCCGAGGCGCAGCAGTCCGGCGCGGGCCCGGGCGACCTGCTCGCGGAGTTCGCCGAAGGTCAGCTCGACCGGCGCCCGGGTCTGGGAGCGGGCGACGACCGCGACGGCGTCGAGGTCCTCGTCGCGGCCGAGGGCGTGCTCGGCGTAGTTGAGGGTCGCGCCGGGGAACCACTCGGTGTCCGGCATGGACCTGCGGCCGAGGGGGGCCGTGGGCGGGGTGTGCGGGCGGACGTCGAAGAACTCCCAGACCGACGACCAGAACCCGGCGAGGTCGGTGACGGACCACTGCCACAGGCTCGCGTAGTCCGGGAAGTCCAGCTGCCGCTCGGACTCCAGCCAGCGGAGGAAGCGCCCGATCTCCGTGTCGTCCCGGACGGTGGGGCCGGGGGTGCTGAGGATCTCGTTCATCGGGCGGCCCTTCCGGCGGCGGCCTGTGCGGCGGAGGTCTCGGCCGGCGCGTCGGCGTCGCCACGGGTGGCGGCCACCTTGGCGGCGCGGCCGTCCAGGAACGCCCGCATCCTCGCCTGGGCGTCGGCGCTGCCGGCCGCGACGGCCGACATGAGGGATTCGAGCAGCAGGCCGCCGGCCGGTGCGGCCTCGGCGATCCTGGGGAGCGCCTGGAGGACGGCGAAGTTGGTCAGGGGCGCGTTGGCCGCGATGCGCGCGGCGAGTTCCAGGGCCTTGGCGCGGGCCCCGCCCTCGGCGGTCAGGTACTGCGAGAGGCCGGCGGCCTGGCCCTCGGCGGCGTCGAGGACGCGGCCGGTGAGCATCATGTCGGCCATCCGGTGCGCGCCGATCAGGCGCGGGAGGCGGACCGAGCCGCCGCCGCCGACGAAGAGTCCGCGCTGCCCTTCGGGGAGGGCGTAGAAGGTGGTCGGGTCGGCCACGCGGAGGTGCGCGGCGGCGGCCAGCTCCAGGCCGCCGCCGATGACCGCGCCCTTGAGGGCGGCGACCACGGGGACCCGGCCGCCTTCCAGGGTGTCGAAGACGCGGTGCCACATGAGCGAGTGCTCCAGGGCCTCCTCGGTGGAGCGCTCGGTCAGCTCGCCGAGGTCGAGTCCGGCCGAGAAGTGGTCGCCCTCGGCGTCCAGGACGACGGCCCGCACGTCGGGGCCGGGCTTGCGGAAGAACTCCTCGATGCGCAGCACCGTGGCGTCGTCGAGGGCGTTGCGCTTGGCCGGACGGCGGAGCGTCAGGAGCGCCACTCCGTCGCGCCGGTCAATGGAAAGCGTGCTCAAGGGAAGGCTCCTCAATCATCAGGAATCCTGAGTATCGAAGGACGAGCCGCCGCCGAGCAAGGGGGGTGAGCTAGAATTTTCGACAGGATTCCTGACGATGGGGATTCGACAGGATTCCTGATACTGGGGAGGGTGAGTGGAGGACGTCGCTCCGCCGTCGCTGCTGTACTCGGTGAAGCAGGTCGAGCTGGCCACCCGGGCCCGGCTCGACGAGCTGCTCAAGCCCTCCGGCGTCACCGCCCTGCAGTACACGGCGCTGACCGTGCTCGAACGCCGGGACGGCATGTCCGCGGCCGAGCTCGCCCGCAACTCCTTCGTCACACCCCAGTCCATGTCCGACCTGGTCGGTGCGCTGGAGCGGCGCGGCCTCATCACCCGGTCCCCCGACCCGGTGAGCCGCCGCCGCCACGTCATCGGCCTCACCGACGCGGGACGCGCCCTCCTCGCCCTCCACGCCCCGGCCGTCCGCGCGTTGGAGGACGCGATGCTGAAGGGCTTCACCACCCGCGAGCGCACGGCCTTCCGGGACTACCTCAACCGGGCCCGCGCGGCGCTCGGGTAGCACGCCGCGCGGAGCCCACCGCCTACCGGCTCGGCGTGCTGTCGCGGACCACGCGTTCCGCCGGGAGCAGCAGCCCCCGGGTCGCGGTCGTGCCGCGGTCCTCGACGGCGTTGATCAGGCGGTCGAGGAGGGCCTGAGCGATGGCGGGCAGCGGCAGCCGGACGCTGGTGAGGGTGGGCTGGAGCAGGGTGCACAGCGGCATGTCGTTGAAGCCGGTGACGGCGACGTCGGTGCCGACGGTCAGGCCGGCGGCGCGGATGGCCTGATAGGCGGGCAGGGCCAGCCAGTCGCTCGCGCAGACCAGGGCGGTGGGACGGTCCGGGCCGGCCAGCAGCCGCTGGAGCGCCTGGGAGAGGGCGGCCGGGTCGTCGTCCGGGACGCCGACCTCGAAGGCGCCGTCGGGGGCGGCCGCCGCGGCCTGGAGCAGGCCGGCCCGGCGGTCGGCCAGCCAGGGCAGGGACGCCGCGGAGTTCACGTAGCAGATCCTGCGGTGGCCCTGGCCGAGGAGGAGGCCCACCAGGTCCGCGGTGGCGGCGGCGGAGTCGATGTCCACCCAGTTCTGCGGGCGTCCGGGCGCCGTGCGGCCGAAGGCGACGAACGGGAAGCCGGCCTCGGCGAGCACGTCGACCCGAGGGTCGTCGTGGACGACGTCGGAGAGGACGAACCCGTCGACCTGGCGGGCGGCGATCAGCCCGTGGAAGGACTTGGCGACGGCCCCGGCGCCCTGTTGGGGGTCGCAGCGGAACAGCAGGACGCGGTGCCCGACGGCGTCGGCGGCGCTGACGAGGGCCTGGAGGAAGCCGCCCATCAGCGGGTTGGGGTCGGCCGGGTTGTCGGCGGGCGCGGGATAGCCGATGACCTTGCGGGTGCCGGTGCGCAGGCTGCGGGCCGACTGGTCGGGCTGGTAGCCGAGTTCCTCGATGGCGGCGGTGACCCGCGCGAGCGTGGTCGCGCGCAGCCGGTGGGGGGCGTTGAGGGCGTTCGAGACGGTCTGGCGGGAGACGCCCGCCGTGCGGGCGACGTCCTCGATGGTCACCTGTGGAGCGGTCATCGTTCCTCTGTGGGGGCAGGGTGGCCGGTGGTCCGGGGCGGCGCCGGGCGCCGCCCCGGACCACCGTCGTTCAGTCCTCGCGGGTCAGGGTGAGCAGTCCGCCGGTCGGCACGGTCACCGGGTTCACCCCGGCGACGAGGTCGAGCGCCGTCTCGGACAGGATCTCACCACGGCAGTCCTGGACGAGGACGAGGGCCCGTTCCGGCCGGGCGGCGGTGAGGAGCACCACGGGATCGCTGTCGGCGTTGGCGACGAGCAGCGTCGCCGGGGCCTCCCCCGCGCCCCGGTCCGGGAGCGTCACGGGCAGCGGCGCGTAGCGCGCGACCACGGTCGTGCGGGGGTCGTGGGCGCGGATCAGGGGGTAGCCCAGGTCGGGTCGGGCCGGTTCCAGGGCACCCAGCTGAAGCACGTCGGCGTACCGGCGGAAGACGCCGAGCCAGAAGCGCAGGGCGGCGAGCTGGTCCGGGGTCTGGGCGCCGAGGTCGACGGAGATCTGCGGGACCGAGAACAGCGCGTTGACGAGGTGCACCGCCACCGCCTCGGGCGTCTCCGCGGAATGCCACATGATCATGTCGGCGTGGACGGCGAGCGGACCCGCCACGAGCCGGCAGTCGACGGTCCGCTGGCGGTTCTCGGCGGGGCTCAGCGGGCAGTCGGTGGCCCGGACCATGGTGGCGTACGGCCAGAGGCCGGGGCCCACGTACGGCTGGCGGTGCTCGACGATCACGTCGGGCTTGGCGCGGCGCAGCCGGGCGTCGAGATCGGCGACGAGCCGGCGTACGCCGTCGTGGACGGTGTCGTGATCGGCGCCGGCGGGGGCGGGCGGGGGTTCGGCGACGGCGAAGAGGTCGAGGAAGTCCAGCTTCACGCCGTCCATGTCCCACTCCTCGACGGCACGGGCGATCTTGTCGATCAGGTAGCCGCGGACCTCGGGGTGCCGGGGGTCGAGGACGGCCGCGTCCAGCCGGGGCGTCTCCCGGAGGATCAGGCCCTTGAACCGGTCCCATGCCTCGTTGTGGCGCCCGATGAACGGCACCGCGTACCAGAGGAGGTAGGCGAGGCCGAGGCGCCGCACCCCGGCGACGTGGCCGGCCGGGTCGGGGAAGGCGGTCGTGTTCATGTCCCAGTCGCCGCAGTGCCCGTAGCCGCGGGTACGGTCGGCGGTCTGCCAGCCGTCGTCGACGATGACGCTGCCGCAGCCGACGGCCGCCGCCAGCGCCGCCTGCCGCTCGACGGTGCCGGCGTCGACGTTCTGGTGGAGGCTGTACCAGGTGGAGTACGCGGGCGTCCGCGCGGCGGGCGCGACCCCGGGGTGGTCCGGGCCCTCGGCCGCCCACCAGTCGGTGACGGCCCGCAGGGTGCCGGCGAAGTGCCGGCCGCTGAGGTCGATCCGGACGCGCAACGGGGGCCCGTCCGGGGTGAGTTCCTGCTCGAAGGTGAACGCGAACTCACCGCTCTCCTCCACCACGCCGGCCCCGACCCGTACGGGCGCGGTCGTCTCGCCCGCCGCGGCGGTGCACAGGGCGCGGTCCTCGGTGCCGACCAGGCTGGCGACCGGAGCGCCCAGGGCGAGCGAGACGGTGCGCGGGGCGCTCCAGGAGGGCGGGAGCCAGCGGGTGGCGCTCGTGTCGGGGGTCCAGTAGGCGACGGCTCCGACGCAGGGCACCCGCCATTCGGCGCGGACGGTGACCGCTTCCGTCGCGGTGACCTCGACGAGCGCCACACCGTCGGCGACCGGGCTGACGGCCGCCTGCCAGCCGTCGCCGCCGAGTCCGGTGAGGTGGACGGTGAGCGGGGCGCCGGTGGAGTGGAGCAGGGCGGTGGGGAGGTTGCGGTGGACGGCGGGGCGGGCGGTGCCGGAGGCGTCCTCCGCGGGCGTGTTCGGCCGCCAGGCCGGCACGGGCTGGGCGGTGGCGGCGTCCGGCGAGGCGGTGGCCGGGGCGGTGCCGGCCGGGGTGACGGGATCCGGGGTGGCGGCGTCCGGGGTGGTGGTCACGGTGGTCACTCCTTGGTCGCGCCGGCCAGCAGGCCGGAGATGAACTGGCGCTGCAGGACGAGGAAGAGGGCCATCACGGGGATGGCGGCGAGGGCGCCGGCGAGCAGGACCTGCGCGTAGTTCGTGGTCGAGAGGCCCTGCAGGGTGGCGGTGGCCACGGGCAGCGTGTGCATCTCGGGGCTGCGCAGCGCGATCAGCGGCCAGACGAACTGGTTCCAGCCGCCGAGGAAGACGAACAGCGCGAGCGCCGCGATGACCGGCCGGTTGACCGGGATGACGATCCGCCACAGCACCCGCAGCTCGCCCGCCCCGTCGACTCGGGCCGCGTCGAGGAGTTCGTCGGGCATGGAGCGCAGCGCCTGCCGCATCAGGAAGATGCCGAAGGGGGTGACCAGGCCGGGCAGGATGACGGACGGGTACGAGTCGATCAGGCCCAGGTCCATCATCATCTGGAAGATCGGGATCAGCATCACCGTGTCGGGGATGACCAGGGTGCTGAGCAGCAGGACGAAGAACAGGTTCCGTCCCCGGAACTCGAACTTAGCGAAGGCGTAGCCGGCCAGTACCGACACGACGACCGCGCCGACGGTCTGGAGCCCCGCCACGACGAGGCTGTTGATCAGGACGCGGGTCAGGCCGATGGAGTCCTGGAGGCCCTGGAGGTTGTCCAGGAGGTGGCCGCCGGGCAGCAGCTTGGGCGGCCAGGAGAACACGTCCCTGTCGTCCTGGGTGGCGGCCATGGCGAGCCAGTAGAACGGGCCGACGCAGAGCCCGAAGGCGCCCGCGAGGAGGACGGTGAGCAGCGGGGCGCGCGACTTCATCGGCGTTCTCCCATCAGGCGGACCTGGAGGACGCCGAGCACGGACACGATCAGCGCGAGGGCGTAGGCGAGGGCCGAGGCGTAGCCGAAGTCGAAGTACTTGAAGCCGTTGTCGTAGAGGTACATGGTGACCGTCAGGGTGGCGTTGTCGGGGCCGCCGCCGGTGAGGACGTACGGCTCGTCGAAGAGCTGGAGGGTGCCGATGGTCGAGAGCACGACCGTGAGCAGGAGGATCGGCCGCAGCTGGGGAAGGGTGATGGAGAGGAAACGCCGGACCGGTCCGGCGCCGTCGACCATGGCCGCCTCGTACAGCTCCTTGGGGATGCCCTGGAGGCCGGCGAGGTACAGCACCGCGTTGTAGCCGGTGTAGTGCCAGCTGAGGACGAGGACGACGCCGATGCGGGCCCAGAAGGAGCTGCCGAGCCAGTCGACCGGGTCGATGCCGAACAGGGAGAGGACCCAGTTCAGCAGTCCGGCGTCGCGGTTGAGGATCACGGAGAACATCACGCCGGTGGCGACCAGGCCGGTCAGGGACGGGATGAAGACGCCGAGCCGCCACAGCGGGCGCAGCCACACCTTGGAGTGGTTGAGGCCGAGCGCGACGAGCAGGGCGAGGCCGAGCATCAGCGGGACCTGGACGACGAGGATCAGCGCGGTGTTCCTGAGCGCCGTCCAGAAGAGCGGATCCTCCAGGAGGCGCCGGTAGTTGGCGAGTCCGGCGAAGCGCTGGGAGTCGCCGTTGCCGGTGGTGAGACTGATCCAGAACGAGGCGGCGATCGGGTACGCCTTGAAGACGGCGAAGCCCAGGACGGCGGGCATGACCAGGACGTACGGGATGGAGCCGCGGGTCAGCAGCCGGCGCCGGCCGGCGGGCCGGGCGGAGCCGGCGCGCGGGCGTCGGCGGGTGGGGGCGGGTGCCGCGCGCCGTCGGCCGTCGGGGCCTTCGGCAGCGGCGTCCCCGGTGGCTCGGAGGCGTTCGGGCGGGGCGAGGGACATGGTCAGGCCGCCAGCTTCCGGCCGGTCTGGCGGGCGAGCTGCTCGGCCGCCGCCTTCAGCACGGTGGCCGGGTCGGCGCCCTTGAGCAGCACCTGCGTCTGGGCGTCGGTGGCGAACTTCATGGCCCGGCTGTAGTCGCCGGTGAAGTTGGTGGGCGCCGCCCCCGAGTCGAGCGAGGTGACGAAGGAGCGCAGCACCTGCTGGCCGCCGTAGAAGGGGTGCGGGGCGCTGAACCTCGGGTCGTCGTACGCCTTCTTGAGGGCCGGGAAGACGCCGCCCGAGGTGAACATGCGGTTGATCTCGACCGGCTTGGTGAGCGCGTACTCGATGAACCGCCAGGCGGCCTTGCGGCGCTTGCTGGTGGCGGAGACGGCCA
The DNA here is from genome assembly GCF_040683955.1 of Streptomyces sp. NPDC093111. NCBI lineage: Bacteria > Bacillati > Actinomycetota > Actinomycetes > Kitasatosporales > Streptomycetaceae > Streptomyces > Streptomyces sp. NPDC093111. Next base: position 244,894 of record NZ_JBFBNW010000013.1, read on the forward strand.
GGTAGGTGGAGTTGACGATGGCGCTGCGCCCTCCCCCGGGGACGGCGGCGGGCGGCTGCATCACGCGCCACTTGCCGCTCTGCGCGGGGAACTTGCCGGCCAGGTACTCGACGGCCCAGGCGGGATCGGGCGCGGTGGCCAGCTTCCCCTGGCCGACCAGCCGCTTCCAGGTGCCCTCGCCGGCGATGTCGGAGACGAGGCCGGCGTCGTTGAGCCGCTTGATGACCGTGAGGGCCTCGACCGCGGGCCGGGAGGCGAGGGTGACCCGGCCTTCGGCGTCGAAGTAGAAGGCGCCCTGGAGCTGCATCAGGTTCTGGAAGAAGTCCACGTCCTGGTTGGAGCCGGGCTTGTCGAGCCCGAGCAGCCGGGCGCCGGTGGCGGCGCGGATCTTCGGCCCGGCGGCGATCAGGTCGTCCCAGCTGGTGATCGAGGCGGGGTCGACGCCGGCCTTCTCGAAGTAGTCGTGCCGGTAGAAGAGACCGAGCGGGTTGACCTCCCAGGGGAGGGCGTGGGCGGCTCTGTCCTTGCCCACGACGGTCGGCCACAGGCCCTCGGCGAAGGCGTCCTTGTGCCGGTCGGCCCCCAGCCGGGACAGGTCGGCGAGACCCTGCGGGAACTTCTCCAGGTAGCCGGGCAGGTAGTCGACGCCGATGTGCAGGACGTCGGCGAGGCCCTTGCCGCCCGAGGCGAGACCGACGGTGATCTTGTCCCAGATGGCGGGGTTGCCGAGGTCCTGGACGTCGACCTTGATGCCGGGGTTGTCGCGCTCGAAGGACGGGACGACGCCGCGCAGCGCCTCGGCCGCGGTGGTCCAGCTCCAGACCGTGATCGGCCCGCTGTCCCCGTCGGCCCCACCGGCGCCACCGCCCGAACCGCCGCTGCCACAGGCGGTCAGGCCGAGTCCGGCGGCGGATGCGGTGGCGAGCTGGAGTATCCGGCGGCGGGTCAGGGGGTGGGCGTGGTGGGACATGTCGGCTCCTGGCTACGGGGGTGGGTGTGGGTGGTGGGGATGTGGCTCGTGGGCACGTGATTTGCGGGGACATGGCTCGTGGGCACATGGCCCGTGGGCACGTGGTTCGCGGGGACATGGCCCGTGGGGACATCGCTCGTGGAGATGTGGCTGGCGGGGATGTGGCTCGCGGGCACATGGCCCGTGGCCACATGGCCCGTGGCCACATGGCCCGTGGGGACGTCGCTCGCGGGGATGTGGCTCCCGCGCCGGGTGAGGGCGCCCAGCGCGTCGGCGAACAGCTTCGTCGCGGCGGGTGTCGTGGTGGCGTGGGGCGACAGCCGGATCCACTCGCCGCGGCGCGTGGTGGTCACGCCCGCCGTTTCGAGGGCGAGGTGGACGGCGGCGGGGTCGTGGCCGGGGAGACGGAAGGTGCCGATGCCGGCCCGCTCCCGCTCCCCCAGTCCGTCCAGCAGGACATCCGCGCCCGCCCTCCGCGCACGGTCGAGGAGTTCGGCGAGGGTGGCGCGGATCCGGGCGCCGAGCACCGCGGGACCGCCCTGGGCGAGCAGCGTGTCCACGGCGGCGCCGAGGGCGGCGGCGGCCGGGAAGTCCGGGTTGGTGGCGAGGTGCGCGGCGGCCCCGGGCAGCGGCGGTGCCGGATGACGGTCCGCGAAGGGCTCCGTGACGCCGGCCCAGCCGCCGAGCCCGGGCGTGAGCCGCTCGGCGCACCGGTCGCGGATCATCAGCAGGGCGGCTCCCCAGCCGGCCCGCAGCCACTTCTGACCGCCGCCGACGAGGATGTCGGCGGCGTCCGCGTCGAGGGGCACGGCGCCGAGTCCCTGGATCGCGTCGACGATCAGCAGGCGGTCCGGCCCGAGGACCTCCTTGAGGGCGGCGAGCGGCGCCAGGTGTCCGGTGAGCGAGTCGACAGCACTGACGGCGAGGGCGGTGACGTCGGGGGTGAGGTTCCGGCGCAGGAGGTCGGGCGTGATGTGCCGCTGCCCGTCCGGGTCGACGAACCGCACGCCGAGGCCGCCGCGGCCGGCGAAGCGGAGCCAGGGATAGACGTTCGCGGGGAACTCGTCCCGGGGCACCAGCACGGTTCCGGGTCCGCGCAGGGCGGCGGCGGCGGTGAAGAGGCCGTTGCTGGTGGACGGGGCGAGGGCGATCTCGTGGGGGCGGGCGTCGAGGAGCCGGGCCGCCGAGGCGCGGGCGGCGTCGCTGAGGGCGAAGAGCCCGTCGATGTCGCCGGGCCCGCATCGGCCGGCCACCGCGACGGCGTCGGCGAGCGCGGAGGCGGACTCGGGGGTGAGGGGGCCGACCCGCGCGTAGTCGAGGTAGCCGACCGGCGGGCCGCCTCGTGGCCGACGAATTTGATCGTTCAAAATTTGCCCCTCAAGAAGCCAGGGTCATGGCATCCCTGGAATTTGAAGGTTCACATTAGAGAGACGAAGGCGCCCCGACAAGAGGTCGGGCGACAGGTTTCGGCGAGAGCGCGGAATGCCCGCGCGCCGCCCGTGCGACGCGCGCGGGGCCGAACCCCCCGTGTCCGGCCCCGCGCGGCGGCCAGGGCCCGTCCGGCCGATCATGCGCGAAGCCGGCCGACGAGGGCCGCAGCGGTCGCGGGTCCCGAGGGCGTGCCGTGCGCCACCGATGCCGAAGCGCCCCCGGCGAGCGGCCTGTTGCAGCCGCACCCGCCCGCGGGCCGACGCCGCGCGTACGGGGCGCAATCAGGACGAGTCTACGCGCGGAGAATTAAACATGCGCCCAAAGCGGACGACATCCGCGCCAGGGGCTACCCGCCGGTATCTCCGCCCTGCTAGAAGTGTCGCGTTCAACCAACTCACCCCCCACACTCTGGATTTGAGGCTGATCGCCATGCTCTGGCGAAGAATCGCGCTGTCCGCGTCCACCGCGCTCGCCATGGCCGCCACGGCCCTCGGAATCGCCCAGCCGGCCAGCGCCGCCGGCCACCGCTACGTGGCTCTCGGCGACTCGTACTCCTCCGGCGTGGGCGCCGGCAGCTACCTCTCGGACAGCGGCGGCTGCCGTCGCAGCACCAACTCGTACCCCTACCTGTGGGCAGCGGCCAACTCCCCCGCCTCGTTCTCCTCCACCGCGTGCTCCGGCGCGACCACCGGAACCGTCCGCAGCGGCCAGCTCGGCCCCCTGAACTCGACCACGACCCTCGTCAGCGTCACAGCGGGCGGCAACGACGTCGGGTTCGCGGACATCATGCAGACATGCGTGCTCAACAGCGAGGCCACCTGCGTCGCGGCCGTCAACACCGCCATCACGAAGATGAACGGCTCGCTTCCCGGGGGCCTCTCCGCCCTCTACGGGGACATCCGCAGCCGCGCACCCCAGGCGCGCGTGGTGGTCCTCGGGTACCCCAGGTTCTACAAGCTGTCCGGAAGCTGCATCGCCGGACTCAGCGAGACCGAGCGAGCGGCGATCAACCGGGGTTCCGACACCCTGAACGGTGTGCTGGCGAAGCAGGCGGCGAACGCGGGATTCACCTTCTCCAGTGTCGTCGACGAGTTCACCGGCCACGAGATCTGTTCCGCGGACTCCTGGCTGCACAGCCTGTCCATTCCAGTCTACGACTCCTACCACCCCAAGGCCGCCGGACAGTCGGGCGGATACCTGCCCGCCTTCCGTTCCGCCGTCTGACCCCTGCCCGCGGTTGCCGACCGGCACCCTGGACCAGGCCGCGGCAGAAAGCCCGGCGACTCGGGGACCGGGACGATCCGTGCGACGCGACGCGACGCGACGTCGCCGAGGCGGACCGGCCCGGTAGTGCCCTGCGCGAAGGGACCGGACCGGCCGCTCTGCGGCTCGGTCCGGTCCCGTGTCACGTCGAGGTCGGATCAGCGCGCGGTCTCCTTCCCGGGCCGCTTCGCGGTCTTGTCGCGGCCCTCGCCGTAGCCCTCGCCGTAGCCCTCGCCGTAGCCGCCCTCGTGTTCGCCCGCCTCGCAGCCGGCGTCGCCGTAGCCCTTGGGCGGGCAGGCGGCGGGGATGCGGAGCCGGACCGGGGGGCTCTCGACGGTGGCGCCGTCGGGATCGGTGCCGGTGGCCTTGGCGGTATTGGTGACGTGGCCGGCGACGGCGTCCTCCTCGGTGACCGTGTACGTGGCGCGGCAGGTGGCGTGGGCGCCGGGTGCCAGCGTCGTCGGCTCACAGACGACGTCCGCGGCACGGTCGTCGGTGACGGCGATGCCTTCGAGGGAGGTCGAGCCCTCGTTGACCACGTTGTACGTGTAGGTGATCCGGTCACCGGGCTCGACCGGTCCGGCCGTGTCGGCCTTCTTGGTCACGGTCAGCTTCGAGACGCCGACGACGTTCAGGGTGACCTCCGCGAACGGGCTGACGACGGTCTCGTCGCGCGGGTCGGTCGCGGTGGCCCGGGCCTGGTTGGTGAGGTGGCCGAGCGCGAGGTCGGCCTCGGTCACCCGGTAGGTGGCCCGACAGGTGGTGTGCTCGCCGGCGGCCAGGGTGGTGGCTTCACAGGTGACGTCGGGGGCGTGGTCGTCCTGGACGGCGAGGTGGTCCAGGGTCGTCCGGCCGGTGTTGGTCACGGTGTACGTGTAGCTGACGGTCTGTCCGACACGGACCGGTCCCGCCGTGTCGGCCTTCTTGGTGAGACCGAGGGAGGAGGTGCCGACGACGGTGACGGTGGCCTCGGTCGGCGGGGACTCGATCGGCCGGCCGTCGGAGGTACCGGTGGCCTTGGCCGTGTTGGTGACGTGTCCGGTCTGGGCATCGGCGGCGGTCACCGTGTAGGTGCCGCGGCAGGTGGTGCTGTCGCCGGGGCTGCCGGCCGGGGCCAGGGTGGTGGAGTCGCAGGTGATGCCCGTGACGCGGTTGTCGGTGATGGCGAGGCCGGTGATCTCGGTGCCGCCCTCGTTGGTGACCACGTAGCCGTACGGCACGGTGTCGCCGATGTCGAAGGGTCCGGCGGCGTCGACGCTCTTGACGATGGTCATGCCGGGGGGCGCCTCGATGGGCACCTTGACGGTGGAGTCGGGGGAGGTGACCGGGTCGCCGCCGGAGGTGCCGGTGGCGCGCGCGGTGTTGGTGACGTGGCCCCGGGCCACGTCCGCCGCGGTGATCAGGTAGGTGCCGGTGCAGGTGATCGTCCGACCCGGTTCGAGGACGGTGACCGGGCAGTCGATGTCGCCGACCGTCGGATCGTGGACCGCGATGTCGTTGACCGGTGTGTTGCCGGCGTTGGTGACGACGAAGTCGTACGCGACGGGGGTGCCGACGACGAGTTCGCCCGGCCTCGGCTCGTGGACCTGCTTGACCAGGTTGAGTTCGGGCAGCGGCTGTTCGGTGCTGACCGAGACGTTGCGGATCAGGTGCACGTCGGTGAACAGGCCCGTCGAGGCGGCGAAGCCGAACTTGTAGGTCGACGGCACCGGCTCGGGGGCCTGGGTCTGGAGGACCTGGCGCATGCCCTGGCCGTCGTTGAAGTCGACCGAGACGGTGAGGACCGGGGAGGGGGCCGGGGTGAGGTGCACGTTCACCCGGCGCCGCGAGGGTTCGAGCAGGGTCTCCGCCTGCTGCGGCGTCACATCGGCCGGCAGGGTGGTGAGCGGGCCCTGGAGGGAGCCGGGCAGAGTGGACGGCCACGGCGCGGTGGTGGTGAAGTTACTGGTCGTCGCGGTCAGGAAGCAGTATCCGACGGTGCCGTCACCGGGGCCGCGGACGGTGACCATGTTCCGGCCGGGCCCGGGGACGCGGAAGCCGGTGCCGGCCGGGGAGCGGGTCGGACAGCCGTTGCCCCGCTGCTCCCAGTCGCCGAAGTAGTTCCCGAGGACGTCGAGGCCGACGCCGAGGTAGCCGCGGTCGACGCCGGGCAGGAAGTCGAGGTTGGGGTTGTCGTCGGGGAGCTTCTGGGCGTAGCCGAGGCTGCCGCCGAAGGCTCCGGGGTGGGCGAGCGAGACGTCGCCGTTCACCAGGAAGAAGGAGATGCCGTCGGCCGGGGTGTTGGGCGTGGTGCTGCCGTACTGCCACTGGTCGAAGGTGACGTCGAGGCCGTTGCCGGCAGGGAGCGCCTGGTCGAAGAGGACGGCCCCGCTCTGGTCGTTCCCGGAGTCGGTCAGCCGCAGATAGCCGTGGGGGGCGCCGTTCTGTGGGGGCACCGGGCCGGTGCCGGGGGTGGGACAGCCGGTGAGCGGATGGTTGCCGGAGCCACCGGGGGCGGGGGCGGCGCCGGTGAGGCAGGCCGCGCCGACGGCGGTGAACCGGGAGTCGGCGGTGGCGCCGGTGAAGGTCTCGTCGAGCAGCGGGGCACCCGCACGGGGTGTGGGGGCCGCGGGGCGGTCGGCGGGGCCCGCGGCGTGAGCGAGGGAGCCGGCCAGTCCGCTGCCCAGCAGCCCGAGGATCGCCGCGGCCGCCACGAAGCGGGGCGTCCGGGTACGCGACCTCGGGGGTCCGCAGTTGCTTCTCGTCATGACAAGACTATGGACACCGAGCGTAGCGATCTATCACATAATGCTACTATTTAGTCCATATTTACTTCTCTGCGGCCGGACCAGTCGGCGAGGGCCATGGGGGCCCTTCCGTGCTCAGGCGGACCCGGTGCGGCTGCGCAGCTCCTCGAAGCGGCGCAGCGCGGACTGCCGTTCGCCCTGGAACCGGCCGACGCGGGTCTGGGTGAGGGCGGTCCAGTGGTCGACGGCGTCGCGGGCGTGGTCGAGGGCCTCGGACAGGCGGCCCTGGGCGACCAGTTCGTCCCGGTTGCGGTCGGCTTCCTCGGCGTGCCGGAGCAGGGCCTGGGTGGGGTCCTCGGTCGCGGTCAGCACGGCCTCGGCGCGGGTGGCCCGCCGGCGGCGGCGCGCGGCGCCCGCGTATCCGACCAGGGCCACGAGGCCGCCGGTGAGGGCGGCGGAGACCAGTTTCATCATCAGATCGTCCATGGCCGCAGTATGGCCCCGCCGACGCCACTTCTAGAGTTTAGTTCTAGAAAAATATTCGAGATCTTCACGTCTGTCTATACTCCCCCCATGGCAAAGCAGTCCCGTGGCGAGGCCACCGTCGAACGCCTCCTGACGGCGGCGCTGGAGGTGTTCTCCACCTCCGGGCAGGCCGGGTTCACCGTCCACGCGGTGACCCGGGCGAGCGGGGTCAGCCTCGGCAGCCTGTACCACCACTTCGGCAGCTTCGACGGTCTGGCGGCGGCCCTGTACGGGCACTGCCTCCAGCAGACGTACGCGGCGGCCCTCGGCGCCGTCGACCGCGCCCGGACGGCCCGCACCGGCATCCGGGCGTTCGTGACGACGTACCTGCGCTTCATCGCGGAGAACCCGGCCGTGGCCCGCTACCTGCACGGCTCGGCGTACTCCAGCTACCTGGCCGTCGACGCCGACCGCGCCCGCGGCGTCCCGCCGGACCACTTCCCCCGCGTCGCCGACCACCTGAAGCGCTGGACCGACACGGGCGAGCTCGCCGCGCTCCCGGGCCCCCTCCTGGAGGTCCTGGTCGTCGGCCCGGTCGCGGTCGCCGCGCACCGCTGGCTGGCCACCCCGGAGGAACTCGACCTCGACCGGGCGGCCCGGATCCTGTCCGACCGCATCTGGGCTTCGGTGCGGGCCGACTAGGACGTCCGCGTGTGCCGGAGGCCCGGGGCTCGGCGCGTCGCCGCCGCGGTTACGCTCACCATGATCGAGAACCAGAAGGTCGAAGGGGGTGCGCGGATGGATCTCACCGGAAAGACGGTGGTGGTCACGGGGGCCGGGCGTGGGTTCGGGAGGGCGTTCGCGTTGCAGGCGGGGCAGCGGGGGGCGCGCGTGTTCCTCTCCGCTCGTACGCAGGCCGGCGCCCGGAAGGTGGCCGAGGAGGTGGCGGCCGACAGCGGGGCGCGCGTGGACGCGTTCGCGTGCGACCTTGCCGACCCGGCCACCGTACGGGGCTTCGCGGAAGGGGTCGCCGCGCACACGGACCGGGTGGACGTGCTGGTCAACAACGGCGCCCGCTACCTGGCGGGCCCGGACCTGTGGGACGCCGACGACGAGGCGATCAGCGACACCGTCGCCTCCGGAGCCACCGGGACCCTGTTGGTGGTCAAGCACTTCCTGCCCTTGCTGCGCGCCTCCGCGGGCGCGGACGTCGTCAACCTGGTCTCCGCCGCCGCGGAGGCCCGGAACCACCGGTCGCAGGCGCATCCCGCGTTCTACGCGGCGAAGGCCGCCCAGGCCGGCTTCGCCGACGTCCTCTCGCACCGGCTCCGCCCCGAGGGGATCCGGGTCATCTCGCTCTATCCGCCGGACTTCACGGACGGCGACCCGCTCGGCCCCGGCTGGGAGCGGGACTCCCGCACGGCGGACGACCCGCTGACCGCCCGGTCCGTCCTCGACTGCGTCCTCTTCGCGATCGGCCAGCCACGGGACTGCTTCATCCGCTCCTTCCACTTCGAGCAGGTGTAGGGCATGGCGCGTCTGAAGATCGAGATATCCGTCCCCGAGAGTCACGCGGAGGCCGTGATCGAGGCCCTCCACACGGCCGGTGCGGGGCGCGTGGGCGCGTACGCGCGGTGCTCCAGCGTCTGGAAGGTGACCGGCAGCTGGCAGGCCGAGTCCGGCGCGCGGCCGTACGACGGCGCGGTGGGCGCCGTTCAGCGCAGCGAGGAGTGCCGGGTCGAGTCGTTCTGCGACACGGATCAGGCCCGCGCCGTCCAGCGGGCCGTCCGCGCTGCCCACCCCTACGAGGAGGCGGTCATCCATTTCCTCCCGTTGTACGAGCCGTAGCCGCCGACGGCCGGGGCGTCAGACCTTCCTGTGCCGTACGTGCAGGTGGCCGTCGCGCGGGAAGGCCGGCGGCGTCGCGGACAGGAGTCGGTCGAGGGGGTAGCCGCTCTTCTCGGCCACGCGGCAGGACGCCTCGTTGTCCACCTGGTGGAGCAGTTCGAGGGTGTCCAGACCGGCGTCGCCGAAGGTGCGGAACGCCCAGTCGGTGACGGCTTCCAGGGCCCGCTGCGCCACCCCCCGTCCACGGGCGGGCGCGGCCGTCCAGTAGCCGACCTCGGCCGTCGGCTTCCCGGCCGCCACGCCCTTGAGGGCCACGTTGCCGACCAGTCGGCCGGGGTCCTCGCCGGCTCCCGCTTCGAGGACCGCGAAGCTGAACCGGGTGCCGGACGCCCATCCGGCCTCCTGGGTTTCGACCCATCGCTCGGCGTCGGCCTCGTCGTCCACGACCGTGGTGATCCAGCGCCGCATGGCGGGGTCCCGGTACGCCTCGACGAGCGCGGCGACGTCCGCCATGGACCAGGGACGCAGGACGAGCGGGGGCGCGGACGGCGAGGCGTCCGCGCGCAGGAGTGCGGTGGCGTTCATCGGCCGATCCTATGCGGCGGGCTCGGCCCGGATCGGGTTCCGGGCGATCACGGGAGGTCATTACAGTTCCCGCGTGGACAGTGACAAGTGCGTACGGAACAGGCCCGGATGGCGGGTGCTCATCGTCGGCGGCGCGTCGGGCATGGGCAAGACCCGGCTCGCCCGGGACCTGGCGCCGCGGTACGGCGTGCCCGTCGTCGAGCTCGACGACATCGTGGAGGCGCTGCTGGCGGTGACCCGGCCCGAGCACCTGCCCGAGGTCCATTACTGGCGTACGCATCCGGAAGCCGCGCACCGGGAACCGGAGTTCGTGGTCGAGCGGCAGATCGCGATCGCGCGGGCCCTCGCACCGGCCGTCGAGGCGGTCGTCGCCAACCACGTGGACACGGACACCCCGGTGATCCTCGAAGGGGACTACGTCCTTCCCGGACTCGCGACGGCGGACGGCCCGGTGCGGGGTGTCGTCGTCCACGAGGACGACGAGGCGCGGGTGGTCTCCCACTACCTCGCCCGCGAGCCCGAGGAGGGACCGCAGCGGCATCGCGCGCGGGTCAGCGTCCGGTACGGGCGGTGGCTCGCCGACCAGGCCCGCGCGGCCGGGGTGCCGGTGGTCGCCCCGCGGCCGTGGTCCGACCTCCCGCGGCGCGTCGACCGCCTGCTGGGCGCCGGGGCCCCGCTCTCCCGGCGCTGAGGCCCTCACCGTACGACGTCCGCGTATAAGGCCCGGGTAACGGCCGGTTCCGGGGCCGGAGCGGTGTCCCGTACGGTGGGGAATCATGCGAAATTGGATGTTTGGTGGAATTTACGGGACAGTCCTGGCAAGTGCCCTGCTCGCGGCGTTGCAGAGCGAGGGCCAGCGCTTCACGCCCGTCTACGACGCCCTCTGGATCCTCGTCACCGCGATCGCCGCCGGCCTGGTGCACGGATACGCGCACCACATGGCCACCCATCACACCGGCAGCGCCGCCGTCCGATGGCGGCGTCTGCTCACCGCGCTGGGAGAGGAATGGCCCCTCGTGGTCGCCGTCCTGCCCACCGTGGCGCTGCTGTTCCTCGCCGGGGCGGCGGACTGGGACGAGGGGCCGGTCACGACGGTCGGCCTGACCCTCAACACCCTGCTGCTCGGCGGCTGGGGCACCTTCGCCGCGCTGAAGTCCGGCTACCGGCGCCGCTCCGCCGTGCTCGTGGGACTGGCGGACGCGACGATCGGCTTGGCCATCGCGGTGGCCAACGCGTTGATCAAGTAGGGCCCCGAGCCGGCGGGAAGGAGGGATTCTCCTCGCGGGTGCGCCGATCCTCGTTGTCCCCGTGTTGGTGTGCGGCGGGCCTGCGGTGTGAAGCTGGGCGGGCGCCCCGCCCCTTCCGGGCGGTCCGGCGTCGAGCGAGAGGCAGTCCACGTGGTGTTCTTCGAGACGGGCAGCGGCCGGGTGCGGGGCTTTCGGGCTTCCGAGGAGGTCGTCGCGGTGCTCGGCATTCCTTATGCCGCACCGCCGTTCGGCGCCGACCGGTTCAAGGAGCCCCGCCCCGCGGCACCTTGGGCCGGGGTACGGGACTGCACGCGCTTCGGCGTCGTCGCCCCGCAGTCGGCGGAGCTGCCCGGTGCGCCCGCCTGGTCGCCCGGCGACGAGGACATCCTCACCGTGAACGTGTGGACTCCGGATCCTGAGGGCGGCGCCGGGCTGCCCGTGCTCGTGTGGATCCACGGCGGCGCGTACACCTTCGGCTCCTCGGCCCAGCCCGACTTCGACGGCACGGCACTCGCCCGCGCCGGTCTGGTGGTGGTCACCCTCAACTACCGGATCGGCTTCGAGGGCTTCGGCCGCGTACCGGCGGCCGACGGGGGCGCGTACCCGGACAACCGGGGGCTGCTCGACCAGATCGCGGCACTGCGCTGGGTCCGCGGGAACATCGCCGCGTTCGGTGGCGATCCCGCCGCCGTCACCGTCGCCGGCCAGTCCTCCGGTGCGGCCTCCGTGGCCTGCCTGATGGTGATGGAGCGGGCCCGCGGCCTGTTCCGGCGCGCGATCGCGCACAGCCCGGCCAGCCCCTGCTACCCGCCTGAGATCGCCGACGCAACCACCCGCGAGATCGCCGCCGCGGCGGGCTGCCCCGCCACGCCCGAGGGGCTGGCGGCCACCGCCCCCGAGGTCCTGGTCCGCGCCGGCGACCGGGTCGTCGAGGAGTACCGGCGCGACCCCGGCTCGGGGTCGCGCCACTACGACCCCTCGCTCTACGCCCCCGTGCTCGACGGCGACACCCTGCCCGTCGACCCGCTCACCGGGATGGACCGGGGACTGAGCCGGGACGTCGACCTGCTGGTCTGCCACACGACCGAGGAGTACTGGCTCCTCGACGCCGTCGGCAGCTGCGCCGAGGTCGACACCGAGGAGCGACTCGCCGCGTTCGCCCGGGACTTCGGGCTTCCCGACGGCCTGGTCGACTCCTATCGCGAGGCCGCGCCCCAGGCCCCGGTCCGCGACGTCTACCTCGCGGTCTTCGGCGACCTGCTCTTCGGCGCGTACGCCGACCGGCTCGCCGCACACCACGCCCGGGCGGGCGGCCGGACCCACGCGGCCCGCTTCGACCGGCGCCGCGGCGGCCCCGGCGGGACCGGCGAAGCCGTGCGGGCCTGGCACTGCGCGGACATCCCGTTCGCCTTCGGCAATCTCCACGACGAGGCCCTCGCCTTCCTCATCGGCGGCAGCCCCACCCCCGAGGACCACGACCTCGCCGACCGCATGGTCCGCGCCTGGGCCGACTTCGCCCGCACCGGGGATCCCGGCTGGCCGGCCGCCGACGGCGGCACCGCCGACGGGCCGCCCCGGGAGATGACGTGGCGCACCGGCGACACCCCCTCCGTCCGGGAGCGGCCCGCCGGCAGCCGGGCCCTGTGGGCCGGGGCCGCGTTCCCGCTGCTGCGCGCCTGACGGACCGCCGCCCGCCGCCGCGGGTGGGCGGGCCGCCCGTCAGACCTCGCCGGTCGCCAGGGCCTCGGCGATGCCCTGGGCCAGGAAGGGGACGCGGTGGGCGGGGACGCCCGCGATGTTGATGCGGCCGGAGCTCGTGCCGTAGATGCCGGAGCGGCGCCGCATCCGGGCCATCTGGTCCGGCCGGAGCGGGAGCATCGAGAACATGCCCCGCTGCCGGGCTAGGGCGTTCGCCCGCTGCTCGTGGCCGAGGGCGCCCAGGTGGGCGACGAGGTCGGTGCGGTTGGCCGTGATGCGCAGGCGCATCGTCTCGAGTTCCGTGTGCCAGGCGGCCCGGAGCCGGTCGTCCGCGAGGACGGTGGCGACCACGGCGGCGCCGTGGTCGGGCGGCATCGAGTACAGGGTGCGGGCGGCGTTCTGCAGGGTGGTCTCGACGTGCCGGAGCGTCCGGGCCGAGCCGCCGAGGACGATGGCGCAGCCGGTGCGGTCGCTGTAGAGGCCGAAGTTCTTGGAGCAGCTGACCGCGATCAGGACCTCGGGGAGGCGGGCGGCGAGCAGGCGGGTCGGGGCCAGGTCGGCGTCGAGGCCCTCGCCGAGCCCGTGGTAGGCGAGGTCGACGAAGGGGACCCAGCCGTTGGCCGCGGCGAGGCCGGCGAGCTCCTCCCATGCCTCGGCGGAGGGGGTCACCCCGGTGGGGTTGTGGCAGCAGCCCTGGAGCAGGACGACGTCACCGGGCCCGGCCTCCCGCAGGTCCGCGAGCATGCGCGCGGGGTCCACCCAGTCGTACGTGCGGACCCTGAGGCCCGCTCCTTCCAGGATGGGGCGGTGGTTGACGTACGCGGGGTCGCTGATCCACGCGGTGGCGCCCGGGCGGGTCTGCCGTACGAGGTCGGCGAGGAGGCGCAGGGCGCCGGTGCCCGCGACGGTCTGGACGGCGGTCGCACGGCCGGTGAGGTCCCCGTCGCCGAGGACCATGGTGAGCATGGCGCGGTTGAAGGCGGCGTTGCCGGAGAGGCCGAGGTACTCCTTGGAGCCGGAACGTTCCGCCAGGCGTATCTCGGCTTCCTTGACGGCGGTCATGACGGGGGTGATCCCGGTCTGGTCGCGGTAGACGCCGAGGACGAGGTTGAGCCGCTCGGGGCGCGGGTCGTCCGCGTACTCGGCGGTGAGGTCCCACAGCGGGTCGACGGGCGGGGCGGGGAGGAGCTCAAGCATCGGGTGAAACCTCGGTTCGGGGGCGTCGGTTGGCGAGGACGACGCCGAGGGTGATGAGGGGGACGCCGACCACGACGGGCAGGGTCGGCGTCTCGTCCAGGAGGAACGTCGCGAGCAGGACGACGACGGCCGGGCTCAGGCTGCCGACGACGGCGCTGCGTTCCGGGCCGAGCCGGCGGATGGCGAAGGCGTACAGCAGTCCCGCGCAGAGTCCGACGCCCAGGCCCTGGACGACGAGGAACAGCGCGATGTCGGAGCCGGTGGCGTGGGCGAGTCCGGACGGCAGGACGCCGGTCAGGGTCAGCAGCGCGACGACCGCGAGGGAGGGGAGGCAGAGCAGGCCGATGGAGCCGACGGGGTCCAGGTCCACTTCGCGCAGGCCCACCGTGTAGAGCGCCCACAGGCCGCTGGCGACGAGCAGGGTTCCCGTGCCGAGCAGGGCGTCCGCGTCGAAGTCCGTCAGGTGGCGCCAGACCAGGGCGGCGACGCCCGCCACGATGAGGGCCAGGCCGGCCGCCTGCGTGCCGCGCGGAGCGCTCTTCCCGCCGGCGACGACGAGCGCGGAGACGAACAGCGGGACCATGCCGGGCACGATCGCGCCGACGAACGCGGCCGAGGTCAGGGAGCCGCCGTACATGGCGGCGAGGAAGAACGGGACCCCGGCGCCGCAGACGATCTTCAGGGCGGGGCCCGGGCGCACCGCGGCCAGTCGGCGCCTGCGCCGCCACAGGGCGGGCGCCAGGACCACCAGCGGCACGCCGAAGCGCAGCAGGGCGGCGTCGGCGGGCAGCAGGGTGGAGGTGCCCAGGGCGCGGGCGCTGAGCGCGAAGGCGGCCCAGATCATCACGGTGAGCAGCAGGGCGCCCATGCCCACCGCCCGTGGGGAGAGCCCCCGGGCGGGCGGCGGCTGCACCGGCCGCACCTCCGTCGTTCGCGTCGCCGCCACCAAAGATCCCTTCCGCTCGGAGCCGTACGGGCGGAACCGGCAGTCGACTTCCCCGCCCCCTGGCTCCCCCGATGAGCAACCGTAGAGCTTTCCTGCAGGCAGATGATTGCTAGTTCTGCCCTCCAGACATAGCCTGGGGGCAGAATCTGCCAAGGAGTGACGATGGACGCCGTGGACTTCCAGATCATCCACGAGTTGCAGGCCGACGGGCGCCTGTCGAACCAGGACCTCGCCGACCGGATCCGGCTCTCGCCCTCCCCCTGTCTGCGCCGGGTGCGGCGCCTGGAGGAAGCGGGCCTGATCAGCGGCTACACGGCCACCGTGGACCAGGTCGCCTTCGGCCTGCCGATCACGGTCTTCGTCCGGATCCGGCTGGAGCGGCACACCGCGGAGGCGGTGAACGTGTTCGAGGAGCACGTCGGGCTCATCGACCACATCCAGGACTGCTACCTGATGGCGGGCAGCAGCGACTACCTGCTGCGGGTCGTCATCGAGAGCCTGGAGGCGTACGAAGCCCTCGTCCGGACCCGGATCCACGCCATCCCGGGCATCGCGTCGATCGAGTCCAGCTTCGCCTTCGGCAGCGTCAAGCAGTCCAGGGTCTACCCGCGCCCGCAGCAGCCGTCCCGCTGACAGGGGCCGGCGCCGCGGGGAACACGGCCCGGAGAGCGCGCCACCGGCCGGGAACGGAAGCCCCCTGCGCCTCGAACGGGGCGCGTCCTCGGTTCCGTTCGATTACAGCCGATCGGAGTCATCTGCTCCGGCCACCGGCGGGCCTGTCCGTGAAAAACGCGTGGAGGGCAGCCCTGACGTCGATCCGACGGGTCGGCGGGTCCCGCCGTCGCACAAGGATCGCCGCACGCGCTGACCGACCGGGCCGCCGACACGGCCCGAGACGGCGCCACCGCCCTCGGGTGGTGGCGCCGTTCGGTCGTTGGGGGCGGCCGGCGGGACGCCGCCGGCCGCCCCCGGTCACCAGGTGCGGTCGAGCAGGTACGTGAACAGCGCGTCCAGTTCCCGCGCGGCCGGGTGCGCGAGCGGGGTGTCGCGCAGGGCGCGGCGCGCGGTGTCCAGGTGCCGGCGCGCCTCGTCGCGGGTGGCGGCGCGCCCGCCGGACTCCTCCACGAGGGCCGCGACGAGTTCGGCGGAGGCGGCGTCGACCGGCCGGGACGACGAGAGCAGCGGGGCGAGCGCGCGGGCGGTCTCCCCGCCGCCGGCCAGGGCGACGAGGACCGGGTAGGTCTTCTTGGACCGGCGCAGGTCGGCGTGGACGGGTTTGCCGGTGACCGCGGGGTCGCCCCAGATGCCGAGGATGTCGTCCACCGCCTGGAAGGCCAGGCCGAGATGGCGCCCGGCCCGGTCGAGCGCGGTCACGGTCCGCTCGGGGGCACCGCCGAGCACCGCGCCGAGCGCGAGCGCGCAGCCCAGCAGGCTCCCGGTCTTGCGCTCGGCCATCGCCCGGTACTCCTCCGGTGCGACGGCGCCGGGCCCGTGCCAGGGGCGCTGCTCGAAGCGCAGGTCCTCCGCCTGCCCGGACACGAGGGCGTTGAGGGTCCCGCAGAGGTGTCGGACCGCGGCCCCCGTGTGCCGGCCCGGGGCCTCGGCCAGCACGGACACGGCCTGGGCGTGGAGCGCGTCGCCCGCCAGGACGGCCGGGCCCGTCCCGTACGCCTTCCAGACGGCCGGGCGCTGTCGCCGTAACGCGTCGGCGTCCATGATGTCGTCGTGGAGGAGGGAGAAGGTGTGGACGAGTTCGACCGCCACGGCTCCCGGGACGGCGTCGCGGGCGTCGGCTCCGACGGCCTCCGCGCCGAGCACGGCGAGGGCCTGCCGGACGCCCTTGCCCTCGGACCCGCCGGGGTCCGGGGTGCCGGCCGGGTCGGCCCAGCCGAGGCCGTACGCCGCCATCTCCGCGATCCACGGATGCAGGCCGCCCACGGCCTCGGCCAGGGCGGGCCGGGTCAGTTCGCGGGCGCGTTCCAGGACCGCGGGCGCGGCGGGGGCGGGTCGGCGGGCGGCGCGGGGCACGGTCGGGGCCGGCGCGCCCGGCGGTGCGGCGGGCGCGCGGAGCGGCGCGGGCGGTGTCGGGAGGGCGTTCACCGCAGCGCCGCCACGTCGGCCGCGCGCAGGGCCTCGGCGCCGACGGCCGGCAGCACCGGTTCGGTGGGTCCCCGTCCGTCGGCGGCGGGGTCCGGGAGCGGGCCGACCCCGAGTTCGGCGGCGGCCTTGTCGACCATGTCGCGGGCGTGCCGCAGCCCGATGCGGTCCAGGGTCGTGCGCAGTTCGGCGAGGTCCGCGGCGGTGCGCGCGGTGTCGCGGCCGAGGCGGGCCTCGGACTTGACCAGTCCCAGCCGCGAGAGCGCCGTGCCGCGCGGCTCCTCCATGCCGCGGAACTCCTCCAGCGCCCGCGCGTACAGGTCGCGGGCCTCCGCGTACCGGCCCGCCCGGTAGAGCACGTTGCCGCGCATCTTGTGGTTGTACGCGAGGGCGCCGGCCAGCTCGATCTCCCGGCATGCCTCCTCCGCCCGTGACAGCAGGGACAGGGCACTGTCCACGTCCCCGTCCCGTACGGACACCACGTCGGCTATGCCGCGCAGGGCCCACGCCCAGCCGCGCCGGTCCTCGGCGGCGGACGCCGTCTCGGCCGCCTCCTCGAACAGGGCGAGGGCCTTGTCGTAGGAGCCGGTGTTGCGGTGCATCTGGGCGATGCCCTCCAGCGCCCACACCGTGTGCCGGGCCTCGCCTCGGCGGCGGGCCTCGGCGAGCAGCTGCTCGTGCAGCCGCCCGACGGCCTCGTAGTCGCCCTGGATGCGCCCGGTCTCGGCGAGCCCGGCCAGCGAGTAGCCGCGCACGACGACGTCCCCGCCCCGTTCGCCGGCCTCGGCCGCCAGTCCGAGCAGCCGGTAGGCGAGCCGGAGCGCGCCGCGCTGCCGGGCCAGCGTTCCGCCGCTCCACAGGGCCCAGGCCATGGCCCCTTCGTGCCCGGCGGCCCGGGCCGCCCGGAAGCTCGCCTTCCACGCCCGGTCGGCCTCCTCGATCCGCCCGAGCCTGCGGCAGGCCTCGGCCACGGCGAGGCCGCAGCGCGCCACCTCGCCCAGGTCGCCGGACCGTTCCGCGGACCGGAGTTCCTCGACGCCCTTGGCGAGCACCTCGGGCAGGGAGGCGTTCACCGACAGCGACCCGAGCGCCCCCTGATACTCCGGCGCGGACGCCTTCTCCCGCGTCGCCGCACCCACCTGACCTGCCATCAGACCCTCCTCCGGCCGGCTCGACGATCAAGCCGGCACGAGGTTCAAGACGGCGCTCACGCCCGGGGGTTCCCGCTCGCCCGTAAAGATCCCTCTCGGTGGGGGCACCGGGTCATCCTCAAGTGCTACGCGAGCGCCCGCCGGTCCTCAACGAGAGGGACGCCGGGGCCCGGTGGGAGGTGTCAGGGGGCGCGGCCGGGCTCCGGGCCGCGTCACGGGCCCGTGTCCCCGGCCAGCAGCGCCCCGAGCGAAGTCCGTTCGTGCGTCACCGACCGTCCCGTGCGCCGGGTCGTCACCAGGCCCGCGGCGCGCAGCGCCGCCGCGTGGGCCGACGCCGTCGCGTTGCTGACGCGCAGGGCGCGGGCCAGGTCGGTCGTGGTGTGGGGTGCGGCGAGGAGGCGGAGCAGTTCGGCGCGGGTGCGGCCGAGGACGGGCGCCAGGGCCTCGTCCCGCGGCCCGGGCCCCTGCGGTACGGGCGGGAGGCCGGGGCCCGCCGGGTAGGTGAGGAGCACCGGGCGGCCCGGGAGGTCCTGGAGGAGCGGGCCCGCCGGGTGGTGGAAGGTCGGCAGCAGGACGAGGCCGCGGCGGGCGAGGCGTACGTCGCGGGCCCGGGCGCCCGGCCACTCCCACACGCCCTCGTGGAAGCGGCTGCCCGGGGCCAGGGCGGTCAGCGCGGCGGCCGGTCCGTGCGCGGCGACGGCCAGGGCGTGGCGGGTGAACTCGTCGCGGTGCAGGTCCTGCACGACGGACCAGACCGGGGCGAGCACCGTCTCGTACGCGGCGTGCTGCGCCCGGCGCACGGTGCGCCACGCCGTCGCGTCCCCCGCGTACAGACCCTGGATCCACGGGGGCGCGGGCGCCGTGCCGTACACCCGCTCCAGTTCCGAGCGGACGGTGCCGGGGCTCGTCGAACGGATGTGGGCGAACCCGGCGGCGAGCGTGTCGCCCTCGACGTCGACGTCGAGGAACGTGGGCGGGCGGCCCGACGGGGCGAGGTCGGCGAGCGGCGTGGAGGCGGCCGGCAGGGCGCGGAGCACCCTGCCCCGCCACGGTCCGAAGAGCGGTGCGGCGCGCGGCGCGACGGCCGTCGTCAGGGCCGCGTGCAGCTCCTGCAGCGGCGCCGGGCGGGGCGCGAAGCGGAGTGCCGCGATGTCGTCCGCCGTGAAATGGATCCGCAGCACCCGCACAACTCCTCGCTCGACACCAGCCTTTCGGCGAGGGCCTGAACCTTCGCGCGGACCCCCGTCCCACTCCCAGGATGCCGTCATGACGACGAACCACGCCATCGGCCGCCGCTCCCTGGTCAGGGGCGCACTCCTCGGCTCCGCGACCGCCCTCCTCGCCGCGGCGGGCACGACTCCCGCCGGGGCCGCGCTCTCCGGGTCCCCGGCTGCCAGGGCCCGGCCCGCTCGGACCCCGGCCGCCGCCGGAGGCTCCGGGGGTCCGCTCCGCCTGCCGGCTCCGACCGGGCCGTACCCGGTCGGCCTGCGCACCGTGCACCTCACCGACCCCTCCCGCACCGACCCGTGGGTGGGCGGGGTGCGGGAGGTGATGCTGACGGTCCTGTATCCGGCCCGTACCGTACGGGGCTGTCCGCGCGCCCCGCAGCTGTCCCCCGCCGCCGCCCGGGTCTTCGCCGACTACGCCCCGCTCGTGCACCCCGGACTGCCGGGCCCGGGAGCGGTCGACTGGGGCGCGGTCCTCACCCACGGGCACGTCGGCGCGCCGCCGCTGCCGGGGCGTCGGCCGGTGCTGCTGTACAGCCCGGGCGGCGGGGACTCCCGCACCCTCGGCACGGGTCTCGCCGAGGACCTCGCGAGCCGCGGCCGGGTCGTCGTCCTGGTCGACCATCCCGGGGACGCGACCCAGGTGGAGCTGCCGGGCGGGATGCGGACCACCGTCCTCTTCGGGCCGCCGGACCCCGCGACCTTCCGCACGATGGTCGACACCCGCGTCGCGGACCTGCGCCTCGTCCTCGACCGGCTCGGCGAGCTGCCGACGGCCGCGGTGACGGACCCGGCGCGGATCGGGGCCTTCGGGCACTCGGCCGGCGGCACCGCCGCCGTGTACGCGGCGCACGACGACCGGCGGATCCGCGCGGTGGCGAACCTGGAGGGCTATCTCGACCTGCGCCCCCTCGACGCCCCGGCCCGCTTCGACCGGCCCCTGCTGCTCTTCCGCTCCGACGGCTTCGAGGGGGCCGCCCGCATCGACAGCTCGTGGGCCGGTCTGCACGCCCACCGCGCGCTGCTCCGCCGCGGCGGTCACGGTGCGTTCACGGACTACGGGACGCTCGTCCCCCGACTCCACGCCGCCGGTCTGGTGTCGGACGCCGCCCGGACCGCGCTGGTCGGCCCGGGCGACCCGGCGCGGACCGGGGCGGTTCTCCGGCGCCGGGTCGGGGACTTCTTCGAGCGGCACCTGCTCCCGGGGGCTCGGTGACGCGGTCCCGGGGGACGGTGACACGGCCCCGGGGGGACGGTGACGGTCGTCGGGCCGTCCCCCCGGATCCGCCGTGGGGCCGTCCGGCCGGTCCCGTCGGTCAGGCCAGCACCTTGAGGGCCGCCGGGCGGACCCGGAGGGTGACGGGCAGGGTCGCGTCGACCTCGCCGTCGGCGCCGTACGGGAGGGGGCGGTCGGCCTCGATGCGGATCTCCTCGCCCCGCAGGATCTCGACCTCGGGGCGCTGGACGTGCGCGCCGGTCTTGAGCTCGTTCATCAGGGTGAAGAAGAGGTGCTTCGGCGCGTGCTTGATGACGACGACGTCGAGCAGACCGTCGTCGACGCGGGCGCCCGGCGCGACCTTGCGGCCGAAGCCGTAGAAGCCGGAGTTGGCCGCGACGACCGTGTAGCCGGTGCGTTCGTGGCGTATGCCGTCGACGGTGATCCGGTACGTGGCGGGCTTCCAGGCGAGGACCGCCCGCAGGCCGCCCGCGTAGTACGACGCGGCGCCGCGCAGGACGCGGGAGGCGTTGGCGTGGCGATTGGCCACCGCGTCGACGCCCGCGTACACGCTGCCGAGGACGCAGGTCCTGGTGTGCCGGGCCGACTCGACCTCGATGGTGTCGACGGCCCGCGGCTCGCCATGGAGCAGGACCTTCGCGAGGCCCGGGGCGTCCGTGGGGAGTTCCAGGGCGCGGGCGAAGTCGTTGCCGCGGCCCGCCGGGACGAGGCCGAAGACCGTGTCGGTGCCGCTGAGCGCGCCGCCGACGGTGCCGGCCATGCCGTCACCGCCGACGGCGAGCACGACGTGCCCCTTCGCGCCCACCTCCCTGGCGACTTCCCGCGCGTGTTCCAGGCTGCGGCTGTAG
This sequence comes from Streptomyces sp. NPDC093111, assembly GCF_040683955.1. NCBI lineage: Bacteria > Bacillati > Actinomycetota > Actinomycetes > Kitasatosporales > Streptomycetaceae > Streptomyces > Streptomyces sp. NPDC093111. Next base: position 265,829 of record NZ_JBFBNW010000013.1, read on the forward strand.
ACGGTGTCGAGTCCGGCACCCGCCTCCCTCAGCAGCCGGGCGAGCGGGAGGAGGCCCGCCGTGCCGCTGGAACCCCCTGCGGTGGGGTTGACGACGGCGGTGAACTGTCGCATGGATCTGGCCTCCGGGCGGCAGGAGAAGGGTCGGGAGGAGGGAACAGAAGGAGCGGGGGTGGAGCGGGCGGCTCAGCGGATCGGGATCAGGACCCCGGGGCTGAGCACGCCGGACGGGTCGATCTCGGCCTTGACCGCCTGGAGCATGCGGATGCCGAGGGGACCGATCTCCTGGGCGTACCAGTCGCGGTGGTCGGTGCCGACGCCGTGGTGGTGGCTGATGGTGCCGCCCGCCGCCAGGATCGCGTCGTTGGCCGCCCGCTTCACCGGCGCCCAGTGCGCGACGGGGTCCTCGCCCTGCGCGGAGACGACCGTGAAGTAGAGCGAGGCGCCGTTCTCGTAGGTGTGCGAGATGTGGCACATGACGAGCGGCGGGGTGCCGGCCTCGGTGAGGGTCCGGGTCAGGGCGTCGCGGACCGCCGCGTACAGACCAGGGATCGCGGACCAGAAGGCGGCGGTCTCCAGGGTCTCGGCGAAGGCGCCGGCGTCGAGCAGCGCGTCCCGCAGGTAGGGCGCGTCGTAGCGGCCGTGCTGCCACTTGTCGCCGGGTTCCTCGCCGACGTACTCGCCGTCGCAGGCGAGGAGGACCTCACGGACGGCGGCGCGGCGGGCGGCGGTGTCCTCGGCCGTGCCCTCGAAGCCGACGACGGCCATGCAGCCCGGGTTCTCCGGGAGCGCGGCGCTGCCGATGGCGTCGGGCTGCGCGAGGCCGATGAAGGTCTCCGACTCGTCGGACAGGCGCAGCACCGTGGGGCGCGGGCCGTCCTGGGCGACGCGGCGCAGGGCCGCCGCGCCCGCCTCGAAGGAGGCGAAGCGCCAGCCCTCGTAGACCCGCGTGCCCGGCAGCGGCCGGATGCGCACGGTGACGGCGGTGATCACGCCGAGGGCGCCCTCGGAGCCGAGGACCAGCTGGCGCAGGTCGGGGCCGGCGGCCGAGCGGGGGGCCCGGCCGGTCTCCAGGGTGCCTTCGGGGGTGGCGACGGTCAGGCCGAGGACCATCTCGTCGAAGCGGCCGTAGCCGGACGAGGCCTGGCCGCTGGAGCGGGCCGCGGCGAAGCCGCCGACGGACGCCCACTCGAAGGACTGCGGGAAGTGACCGAGCGTCCAGCCCTGCTCGTTGAGCAGCTCCTCGCACCGGGGGCCGCGCAGGCCGGGCTCCAGGGTCGCGGTGCGCGACACCTCGTCCACGGCGAGGAGCCGGTCGAGCCGGCGCAGGTCCAGGGCGACGAAGGGCCGCTCGGTGGTGGGCGCGAGGCCGCCGACGACGGAGGTGCCGCCGCCGAACGGGACGGCGGACAGGCCGTGTTCGGCGCAGGCGCGCAGCACGGCGAGGACCTCGTCGTGGCTGCCGGGGAGCACCACGGCGGCCGGGATGTCCTCGACCTCGCCGGCGCGGATGCGCAGCAGGTCGGGGGTGGACTTGCCGCGGGTGTGCCGGATGCGGCTCTCGGCGTCGTCCCGTACGCCGTCCGGTGCGGCGACGGCGGCGCGCAGCGCGCCGTTGGCCTCGTCGGTCAGGCCCGGGGCGGGCGCCTCGATCTGGGCGAGGGCGGACGGGCCGCTCTCGCGCGGGGTGACGCCGAGCAGGTCCCGCAGGAGGCCGGTGACCGACTCGGGCAGGGGCGCCGCCTTGGCCGGGTCGCCCCAGCCGCTCCACAACATGTCCACTTCGAGAGGTTCCTCACGGTCTGTTTCACGGACGGCGCTGCCAATCGGCCTGCGCTGGCATTACACTGTGACAGATGACGCCCATTCGTCACAACCATGCGGACGCAGATCCCGTGCTCGACGCCGCACGCGACTGCGTGCTCGCCGTCGGCGTACGCCGGACGACCCTCACCGATGTCGCCCGGCGCGCCGGCGTGTCCCGGATGACGCTCTACCGGCGCTGGCCCGATGTGCGCAGCCTCGTCGGCGACCTGATGACCCGTGAGTGGATCGCCGTCGCCGCGGAGGCCATGCCGCCCTCCGACGAGGACCGGCCCGAGCGGGAACGGATCGTCGAGGGACTGGTCGAGGGGGCCGCCGCCTTCCGGGCCCACCCGCTGTTCCACAAGATCCTCGACGTCGACCCCGAACTGCTGCTGCCGTACGTCCTCGACCGCCGGGGCGCCAGCCAGGACGCGCTGCTCGGGCTCCTCCACACGGCGCTGGAGGACGGGCACGACGACGGCTCCGTCCGGCGGGTGCGGCCGGACCTCCAGGCCCGCTCCCTGCTGCTCGTCGTCCAGTCCTTCACGCTGTCGATGCGCACCATGACCGACGAGACCGATCCCGAACTGAGCGAGGCCGCCTTCCTCGGCGAGCTGCGCACCCTGCTGGAGAGGACCCTCACCCCATGACCCCCACGAGCAGCACCGCCCGCCCCGGTTCCTCCTCCCTGAACGCCGAACGGCGCCGCCGCGAACTGGACCGGCTCGCCGGGGGCGACCCCGGCGCCGTCGTCGACGTCCTCGTCGTCGGGCTCGGTGCCACCGGGGCCGGAGCGGCGCTCGACGCGGCCGCCCGAGGGCTCAGCGTCGCCGCGATCGACGCGCACGACCTCGCCTTCGGCACCTCCCGCTGGAGCTCCAAGCTGATCCACGGCGGGCTGCGCTACCTCGCCTCCGGCCAGCTCGACGTCGCCCACGAGAGCGCCGTCGAACGCGGCATCCTCATGGAGCGCACCGCGCCCCACCTCGTGCGCGCCCAGCCGTTCGTGCTGCCCCTCACCCCGCTCGTCAGCCGCGGCCAGGCCGCCCTCGCGCGCGCCGGGTTCGTCGCCGGCGACATGCTGCGCGTCGGCGCCCGCACCTCGCGCCGTACGCTGCCGCGCCCCCGTACGCTCTCCGCCGTCGAGACCCGCCACCTCGCCCCGGCCCTGCGCCCGGTGGGGCTGCGCGGCGGGCTGCTCTCCTGGGACGGGCGGCTCACCGACGACGCCCGCCTGGTCACCGCGATCGCCCGCACCGCCGCCGCGTACGGCGCTCGTGTCCTCACCCGCACCCGGGCCCTGGAACTCCACGGCGACGGGGCCCTGGTCCGCGACGAGACCACCGGCCAGGAGCTGCGCATCCGCGCCCGTACGGTGGTCAACGCGGCCGGCGTGTGGGCGGGCGGCCTCGTCCCGGACATCCGCCTGCGCCCGTCGCGCGGGACGCACCTCGTGCTGCGCTCCGAGACCCTCGGGCAGCTCTCCGCCGGTCTGCACATCCCGATCCCGGGCGAGACGAACCGCTTCGTACTGGTCCTGCCGCAGGGCGACGGGCGCGTGTACGTCGGCCTCACCGACGAGCCCGTCGACGGCGAGATCCCGGACGTGCCGGAGGTGCCGGAGACGGACATCGGCTTCCTGCTCGACGTGCTCGGCTCCGCGCTGGACGTGTCGGTCGAGCGCTCCGACGTGGTCGGGGCGTTCGCGGGCCTGCGGCCCCTGCTCGACGTCCGGGACGAGGGCGGCCGCACCGCCGACATCTCGCGCAAGCACGCCGTGCTGACCTCGCCCGACGGCGTCGTCACCGTCGTCGGCGGCAAGCTGACCACGTACCGCCGCATGGCCGAGGACGCCGTCGACGCCGCCGTGGCCGCCCGCGGTCTGACGGCCGGCCCGTGCCGTACCTCGTCGCTCCCCCTGGCCGGCGCCGCGGCCCCGCGGACCCTCGCCGGTCTCGACCTCCCGCCGCGGCTGGTGCAGCGCTACGGCACCGAGGCGGCGGGCGTCCACGCGCTCGGCGTCGAGGACCCCGCCCTCGCCCGGCCGGTCGTGCCCGGCCACCCCGTCACCGGCGCCGAACTCCTGTGGGCGGTCCGCCACGAAGGCGCCCTGGACACCTCCGACCTCCTCGACCGGCGTACCCGCGTCGGCCTGGTGCCGGAGGACCGCGCGGTCGCCGAGGAGGCGGCCCGGGACGCGCTGGCCCGGGGCGAGCGGGTGGCCTGACCACCGACGGACGTGCGCCCGTCGCACCGGCGGCCGATGGCGGTCGGCGCGGTGGCGCGTCCGCGCGGGCGCTCCTCCGGCACGGCGGCGCCGTGCGCGGGAGGAACGCCCGCTTTCCCGTGGGGGGTCGGGGTGGGACGGGTCGGACGGGGTCGGACCGGTCGGACCGGTCAGACCGATCCGACCGGTCCGGCGGATCAGCGGGGCGGCGAGTCAGCAGGTCGGCGGGTCAGCGGGGCGGCGAGTCAGCAGGTCGGCGCGTCAGCGGGTCAGCGGCCCTGGAGGGCCTTGACGTTGTCGCCGAAGGTCCAGCCCTTCGAGCCGTCCCAGTTGGCCGACCAGGTCATCAGGCCCTTGAGCTGACCGCCGTAGCGGTTCCACGCCTGGGCGACCAGGGACGGGGACATGTAGCCGCCGCCCGCGCCCGGCTGCGCGGGCAGACCGGGGACCTGCTTGTCGTACGGGACCCGGATCGTGGTGCCCTGGATCACCAGGCCCTTGTTCAGGCAGTCGGTCTGCGCGACAAAGCCGGCGACGGTGCCCGCCGAGTAGGAGTCGCCGGAGCAGCCGTACATGCTGCCGTTGTAGTACTGCATGTTGAGCCACCACAGGCGCCCGTTGTCGGCGTACTTCTTGACGATCGGGAGGTACGCGCCCCAGATCGAGCCGTAGGCGACGCTGCCGCCCGTGACGTACGCCGTCTCCGGGGCCATCGTGAGGCCGAATCCGGCGGGCATCCGGGACAGGACTCCGTCGATGATGTACGTCAGGTTGGCCTGCGAGGCGGAGAGGGTGCCGATGCTGCCGCTGCCGACCAGGCCGGTCTCGATGTCGATGTCGATCCCGTCGAAGTTGTACTTCTGTAGGATCGGGACGATGGTCGCGATGAACCGGTCGGCGACCGCGCGGGAGTTCAGGTCGATGCCCGCCGCCGCTCCGCCGATCGACATCAGGATGGTGGCGCCGGCGGCCTTGGCGTTGCACATCTGCGCCGGGGTGGAGACCCGGACGGTGGCGTCCATGCCGTCCTCCCACAGCACGGTCCCGTCCGAACGGATCACCGGGAAGGCGGCGTTGATGACGTTGTACCCGTGGGCGGCGAAGCGCGGGTCGTCGATGGGCGCCCAGCCGAACGGCGGATGCACGCCGTTCGCGGAGCCGTCCCAGTTCTCCCAGTAGCCCTGGAGCACCTTGCCGGTGGGCCTGGGCTTGAGGGCGCAGGTGTCCGCCGTGGGGGCGGCGGACGGGGCGGGCGTGGGCGCCGCCTGCGCGGCGGTGGCGGCGAGCGCGGTGGTGGCCAACAGGGCGGCGAGGCCCGCGCCGAGGGCGCGGGCGATCCGGCGGACTGGCATGCGTGCTCCTTGGGACGTGGGGGGATGGAGAAGGTCCGGGGCGTGCACTCAAGCCGACGGTAGGTTGGTCCAGACCATTCGTCAACAGGTCTGGGAGGGCGGGTAGTTGGGACTTCGATGGACGCGAGGCCGTACGGCCTCCGATTCAGCGCCTCCGCGCGTCACACGTCCTGGATCCGGCGGAACGGGCGGTCCGCCTCCAGCTCGAACGCGAGCTCCAGCAGGGTGCGTTCGGCGCCCGGGCGGCCCGAGAACATGACCCCGATGGGCAGCCCGTCGTCCGTCGTCCCGGTGGCGGGGAGGGAGAGCGACGGGGTGCCGACGACGTTGTTGACCGGGGTGAACGCGACGTACGCGAGGATCCGTTCGATCAGCGTCGGGTACGGAACGGCCGGGCTGAGGTGCCCGATCGGCGGCGTGGTGTGAGCGAGTACGGGCGAGAGCACGAGGTCCAGGCCGCGGAAGGACGCCGCGTACGCCTCCTTGGTGCGCTTCAGCCGGCGCAGGACGCCGGGTGTGCGCCGCCAGTCCTTCAGGTACGCCTCGCGCAGGCCCCGGCTGAGGCCGTCCATGCGGCGCCGGTCGAAGTCCGCACCGAGCGTGCGGCCGGTGACGCCCAGGAGGAACGACAACAGGCCCCAGTAGGTGAGGAAGTCGTCGGTGAAGCGCGGGTCGAGCGACAGCTCCACCGGCGTCACGGTGTGGCCGAGGCGTTCGAGCCGCGCCACCGTCTCCGTGACCGCCGCGCGGGTGGCGGCGTCGGTGGGGACGCCGTTCGGCGAGTCCACCAGGAACCCGACGCGCAGCCGGCGCTCCGCGGGGCCCTCGACGAGGCCCACGGGCGGCAGCGCGGGGTTGCGCCAGTGGGTCTCGGCGGCGGCGAGGAACGCCGCCGTGTCCCGTACGGAACGGCTCACGACGCCGTCGGAGACGATGTCCAGCGGCAGTTGACGGCTCTGGGCGTTGGTCACGACCCGGCCGCGGGTCGGCTTGAGGCCGACCAGGCCGCAGCAGGCGGCGGGGATCCTGATCGAACCGCCGCCGTCGTTGGCGTGCGCGAGGGGGACCGCTCCCGCCGCGACGAGCGCCGCACTGCCGCCCGAGGAGCCGCCCGCCGAGAATCCCGTGTGCCACGGATTGCGGACCGGCTCGGCGCCCTCGTACTCCGTGCTCGGGCTGAAGCCGAACTCGGGCAGCCGGGTCTTGCCGAGCACGGTGACGCCGCTGCTGAGGAACTGGCCGGTGAACGGGGCGTGCCGACGCGCCGGGCGGGGCGCGAAGGACGCGCTGCCGTGCCCGGTCGGCAGGCCCAGGTAGTCCGTGTTGTCCTTGACGAAGGTCGGCACCCCGGCGAGGGCGCCGCCGGCGGTCGCCGGCTGCGGCACGGGGCGGTCGAGGTGCACCTGGACCGCGTTCAGCCGCGCCTCGACCGCCCGTACGCGCGCCGCCGCGTCCCGGGCGGCCTCCGCCGCGCCGACCTCGCCGCGCCGGATCGCCGCCGCCAGCCCGACGGCGTCGTGCTCGCCCAGGGCGTCGTCCCGGAATGCGTGCACCGTGGCCTTGTCCTCGAAAGTCGTCACCGTTACCTCAGTCCCCGGGCGCCGTGTGGATGTTGACGGACATCATGACTTACCGCCGAGTAACAGGCGAGGGTCCGCGCCCCGCGCCGCCCCGCCCTCTTCCCTCGAACAGGGGGCGAGTGTCGGCGATTCGGCCACTTGGACGAAAGAACGGGGCCCTCGCGCCGCAAGGGTCGATGCATCCGACACGAACGTGCTTTCGCTCCGTCATGGGGTTCGCGCCACGTCCGAAATACATGTGTTCGAGGAACCCGGCCGCCTCGTTGAGCCCGGCGACACGGAGGAGGCCAAGGTGAACGAGACGACCCAGAGAACCGAGCGGGCCGCCGAGGGCGGGACGTCGGCTTCGGAGCAGTTGCTGTTCGGCGGCGAACTCGCCTTCGACCAGGGCTGGAGCCAGCACCGGGGGACCTGGCTGAAGCTGGGCATGTGGCGCATGGCCGTGAGCTTTCCGCGGCAGGTCGCGATCGCGGTGCGGCTGGCCCGGCAGGCCGATCCTCGGGCGCTGACCACGGTGGCGGTCAGCGAGATCGCGCGGGGCGTGGCACAGGCGTTCTCCCTGGTGGCGGTGAACACGCTGCTGAGCGAACTCCTCGCGGCCGGAACCATCGTCGAACGCCTGCGGGCGGCCGTGCCCGCGCTGGTGTTCGTGTCGGTGATGGGGGTGGTCGCCTCCTTGCTGAAGTCCGCGTCGACGGCCTCCACCGGCATTCTGGAGCCGAAGGTCCAGCGCGTCGCGACCGAGCGGTACCTCGGCCTGGTCGCGCGGGTCGAGATGGAGGCGATCGAGGACGACGCCTTCCACAAGCTGATGGACTCGGCGCAGTGGGGCGCCGACGGCGCCCGGCGGATGGTGGGCTACTGCACGGCCGTCGTCGGGTCGGCGATCTCGCTGATCGCGGCGGCGAGCGTCCTCACCGTCCTCCACCCGCTGCTGCTTCCGCTGCTGGTCTCGATGGCGCTGCCCAGCGCCTGGGGCTCCCTGACGATGGCGCGGGCCCGGTACGTGAGCTGGCACCGGTTCGTCCAGCACGCGCGGGCCGCCCAGTTGCTCAGCCGGCTGCTGATCGACCAGCAGGCGGCGAGCGAGGTGCGCGTCCACGACGTGGGGCCGTTCCTGCTCGAACACTTCCGGGGCATGGCGGAGACCAGCGAACGCGAGCAGACCCGGCTGGCATGGATCGGGGCGCGCACCGGACTGGCCGCCGACGGGGTCCGCGGGCTCGCCACGGTCGCCGCGTACGGGGTGCTCGGCCTGCTGTTGTGGAACGGGCAGATGGCGCTCGCCGTCGGCGGCACCGCCGTGCTCGCGATCCGGGCCGGCTCGGCGAGCATCACCGACCTGGTCCTGCGGGTCACCGACGTCCAGGAGGAGTCGCTGTTCGTCGCCGACCTGGAACGCCTGTGCGTCGAGGCGGCACGGCGGGCGATCCCCACCACGGGGGTCGACCTGCCGGACGACTTCGACGCGATCCGTTTCGAGAAGGTGACCTTCTCCTACCAGGGTGCCGAGCGGCCGTCCCTGAGGGAGGTGGACCTGGTCATCCCGCGCGGCAAGACCGTCGCCCTGGTGGGCAGGAACGGCTCGGGCAAGACCACGGTGTCCAAGCTGCTGTGCGGACTCCACCTGGCGGACTCCGGGCGCGTCCTGTGGGGCGGGGTGGACGCCGCCGAGGCACGCCGCGACCAGCTCTTCGCCAAGGTGGCGATGGTCGCCCAGGACTTCCAGCGGTGGCCCTTCACCGCCCGCGTCAACATCGGCATCGGGCGCCCCGGCAGCCCGATCGACGACGCCGCCGTCACACCGGCCGCCGCGTACGCGGGAGCCGACGAGGTGGTGGCGGGGCTCCCCCGCGGCCTGGACACGCTCCTGGCCCGCGGCTACCAGGGCGGCCAGGAGATCTCGGGCGGCCAGTGGCAGAAGGTCGGCCTGGCCCGGGCGCGCTTCCGAGACGGCCAGGTCCTCATCGTCGACGAACCGACCAGTGCCCTGGACCCGGCGGCCGAACAGCGCGTCTTCGACCAGATCCACCGCCTCGCCGGCACCGGCCAGACCACCGTCCTCATCACCCACCGCCTGCACAGCGTGGCCCACGCCGACCTCATCTACGTCCTGGACGAGGGCCGCGTCGTGGAACACGGCACCTTCGCCGACCTGATGGACCCGGCCACCGGGACGGGCGCGTTCCGCGAGGCGTACCGGCTCCAGGCCGACCAGTTCCTGCGGGCGTCCGTGCCGGCGCAGGGCGGCGGGGGCGGCCGGACGCCGCGCTCCGGGGGCGCGGGGACCGGCGCGGGAACGCAGGGGACGGTGTCCCCGTGACCGCCCCTCGGCACACCGAACCGCTCGACGTGCACCTGATGGCCGTCCGGGAAGGCGCGGGTACGGCGGGCGTCGAGGTGCTGCTGTCGCGGCGGGCCGGCGGGGTGTACGCGGCGGGGATGTGGCACCTCCCGTCCGGGCACCTCGACGGGCCGCACGAGGACGTCGTCACCGCCGTCGTGCGCGAGGCGCGCGAGGAGACGGGCCTCGTGGTGGACCCGGCCGAGGTGCGCGCGGCGCTCACCGTGCATCACCGCGCGCCGGCCGGGCGGGCACGGGTCGGGTTCTTCTTCGAGGTGCGCCGGTGGCGGGGGACGCCACGGGTCATGGAGCCCGAGGTGTGCGACGGCATGGGCTGGTTCCCGCTCGACGCGCTGCCGGAGCCGATCGTCGCCTACTGCCGGGCCGGGCTCGACGCCTACCGTGCCGGAAGCCGGATCGCGGTCCACTTCCAGGAGCCGGGCGACCCCGTCGCGTACGACCCCGCTTTCGACCGGTTGTGCCTGGTCCCTGGCTTGGAGGCCGGCCCCCCGGGCCCCGGTTAGGGTGAACGGCGTGCGCGTACTGCTCGTCGAGGACGACGAAGACCTCCGGTTCGGTGTGGCCGCCGCCTTGCGGGCGGCGGGCCTCGCCGTCGACGAGGTCGCCGATCTGCCGCAGGCGGACGAGGCGCTGTTCGTCACCGCGTACGACTGCGCGGTGTTCGACCGGATGCTGCCGTCCGGGGACGCCGCGGCCTTCGTCGACGGGCTGCGGCGCGGCGGCCGGGCCGTGCCCGTGCTGTTCCTGACCGCCCGGGACACGGTGGCGGACCGCGTGGAGGGGTTCGCCAGCGGGGGCGACGACTACCTCGTCAAGCCGTTCGCCGTGCCCGAGCTCGTCGCGCGGGTGCGCAGCCTGTGCCGGCGGGCGGCGACCGTGCGCCCGCCGGTGCACCTCGTCGGAGACCTGGAGGTCGACACGGCGCGCCGGCAGGTGCGGCGGGGCGGGGTGCTGCTGATGCTGACGAGCCGGGAGTTCGCGGTCCTCGAAATCCTCGCCGCCCGCGCCGACCAGGCGGTCTCCCGCGCCGAGCTGATCGAGAGCTGCTGGGACGAGATGGCGGAGCCGCAGTCCAACGTCCTCGAAGTACTCGTCTCGCAGCTGCGCCGGAAGCTCGGCGCGCCGACGCCGATCCACACCATGCGCGGGGTCGGGTACCGGCTCGCTCCGGGCGACGACGCCCGATGAGCCCAGGCGTTCCCGGACTTCCCGCACGTACGCGGGGTAGCGGGCGCACGGCCGCCGGCCGGCGCGCGCGGGGCGGCGGCCGGGCCCGCGCGCTCACACCGACCGCCCGGGTGATGCGGCTGCGACGGCGGATCAGCCTGCTGTTCGCGCTGACCAGCGCCATCGGGCTGGTCGCGATGGGCGTGCTGGCCGTGCGCAGCGACAGCGCGCGGTGGCGGGAACAGCTCGACCACGCGATGGACGCGGACACCAGCTGGGCCCTCGGGCTCCTGGAGACCGACGAGGACGGGCGGCTGGACACCGGCGTCCTCGCCGAGACCGTCCCCACCGACTGCCCGCCCCTGACCGTGCTCCTCGTGAACCCCGACGCCCCGGACGGCCTGACCGTCCGGCATGCGCCCGCCAGGGCCTGTCTGGCCGTGAGTCCCGCCGTGGTCCTGGACGCCGGGCGGGCGGCGGCCCGCGCCGACGACACGCTGGCCTTCGACCGGCGTACCCGGGACGGCGAGCCGGTACGGGTCTTCGCGCAGCCCTTCTACGCGCCCGAAGCGGCCGACGACGAAGGCCCTCAGGGCGTGCTGGTCACCCTGGCCGACGCGGCCGGCCCGCGCTCCGACCACGCCCGTCTCGTCTGGATCGTGACGGCCGGCTGCGCGGTGCTCGTGCTGCTGTCGGCGGCCGTCGGGCACGTCCTCTCCGGGTGGGCCGTACGGCCCGCGCTCGCCGCCCTGGGCCGGCAGGAGGCGTTCCTCGCGGACGCGGCGCACGATCTGCGCACCCCGGCCGCCTCGCTCCGGACGCTCGCCGAGACGGCGTTGCGCGGCGAGACGGACGGCACGGAGGTGCACCGGCGCACCCTGCGCCTGGCGGAGGGCATGGGCCGGCTCGTCGACGGACTGCTGACCCGGGCCCGGCTCATGTCGGGGACGGCCACGGTCGCCCGCCAGCCGCTGCGGCTCGACCAGGTGGCGGAGGCCGTCGTCGACGAGGCGCCCGTCGCCGGTCACCGGGTCCGCGTCGAGGCCGAGGAGACCGTCGTGGTGGCCGACCCCGACCTCGTACGCCGGGCCGTCGGCAACCTCCTCGGCAACGCGCTCGCGCACGGGCACGCTCCGGGCGTTCCCGCGGACGTGCTCGTGACGGTGACGCGGGACGGGAAGCTGACCGTCGAGGACGCCGGTCCCGGGCTGCCCCCGGAGGTCGCGGGGGCGATGTTCGAACGCTTCCGGAGCGGATCCGGGTCCACCGGACTCGGTCTGTCCATCGCGGCCTGGGTCGCCCACGCGCACGGCGGCACACTGACCGTGGGGCCGGGCGCGCGGGGCGGAGCCCGGTTCGTGCTGCGGTTGCCCACGCCGGGCTGACGACCGGGAGTGCCGGCGGTACCGGCGCCCGGGATCTGGGGAGCCTTCGTCGGGCGGCAGCCGTCCACCGGCATCCACCTCCGGTACCGCCGCGACCGCCTCAGCAAATCCTCAGCATCCGCGCGTGATCATTCCCTGGACCGACCAGCTACGGGAGTACCTCGTGATCCGCGCCGCCGCACGCCGCCGTCAGGCCTTCGTCATCGCCCTCGCCGTCCTCGGCACCACGTCCCTGGCGGCCTGTACGGCCGGGAGCCCCGCCACACCGGGCCGCCCGGGCGGCACGACCGCCTCCGCCGACCCCGTCGACCGTCCCGACCTGCGGCGCTTCTACGGTCAGCGGCTGGCCTGGCGGGCCTGCGGCGACTCCTACCAGTGCGCCGATCTCACGGTGCCGAGGGACTACGCCCGGCCCGGCGACGGCAAGACCTTCGTCCTCCCCGTGGCGAAGGCCGCCACCTCGACCGCCGGCCAGCGGATCGGCTCCCTCCTCTACAACCCGGGCGGTCCGGGAGAGCGCGGCGTGCAGGCCCTCAAGGACGGCCTCGCCGACGACCTCGGGCGCGGGGTGCGCGACCGCTTCGACATCGTGGCCTTCGATCCACGCGGGGTCGGCGAGAGCAGGCCCGCCCTGACCTGCCTCGCCGGAACGGAGGCCGGGGCGGAGGCGGACGGTGCGTCCCCGGCCGCCGCCGACACGCCGCTCTACCCCCGTACCGCATCCGAACGCGCCGAGGCCCTGGCGGGCGCGCGGGCCACGGCCGACGCCTGCCGCAAGGCCAGCGGGCCGTTGCTCCCGCACGTGGGGACGGAGGACGCGGCCCGGGACATGGACGTGCTGCGGGCGGCGCTCGGCGACCGGAAGCTGACGTACGTCGGCTGGTCGTACGGCACGAGCCTGGGCACCTCGTACGCCGAGCAGTTCCCGCACCGGGTCCGCGCGATGGTCCTGGACGGGGCGGTCGACCCGTCGCTGGACTGGCGGGAGCGGATGCTGGGCCAGGCGAAGGGTTTCCGGGACGCCGTCGCCGACTACGCGGACTCCTGCGCCGCCACGGTCGGCGACGCCTGCCCCGGCGCCACGCCCGACGAGATACGCACGCTGATCGACCGGCTGCTCCGGCGGACGCAGGCCGAGGCGCTGCGGGTGGACGGTTCCGAGGAGGGCCTGGACGCGGCGGGTCTGGTCTCCGCGCTCAGCCTGTCCATGTACACACCGGAGGCGCAGTGGCAGGACCTGTCCGAGGCGCTGCGGGCGGCGGACGGCGGGAACGGGACGAAGCTGGCGGCTTTGGGGACCGAGGGGGAGGACGAGGACGAGGGGAGCGAGGAGTCCGAATCGGGGTCCGGATCGGGGTCCGAGTCGGGGTCCGAGTCGGGGTCGGAACGGCCGTCCGAGCCGGGTTCGCCGGGTGGGGCGAGCCCCTCCGGGACGCCCTCCGTCCCCGAGGACAACAGCGACGCCGCCCTCATCGCCGTCAACTGCCTCGACGTCCCCCACCCCCGCGACGAACGGGCCTACTGGGACGCGCTGGCCCCCGCCGACAAGGCGGCGGGCGTCTACGGTACGTCCGGTCTGACGGGCGAGCTGGTCTGCGAGGACTGGCCGGCCGGCCGGCAGCGGCCGCACCGGGTGGACGCGGCGGGGGTCCCGCCGGTGCTCGTCGTGGGCACGGCGGGCGACCCGGCCACCCCGTACGCCGAGGCAGTCAGCCTGGCGCGGCAGTTCCCCGGCGGGATGCTGCTGTCCTTCGAGGCGGCGGGCCACACCGGGTACGGCCGCAACGCCTGCGTCGACCGGAAGGTCGAGGACTACCTGGTGTCCCTCACGAAGGTCGCGCCCGGCACGAGCTGCGCTCCGTGACGGCGGTGCCCACCGGCCGGGGCCGCGCGCGGCGCACCCCGGCCGGGGCCGCCGCCCCTCACCCCCTGGAGTGATCCGGCCGGGCGTGGGTGCGCGGGGCGTCCGGGCCGGGTAGCCCGTTCCTTCCGTCGCCACTCCACCGAAGGGACCGGTTCCTTGCCTTCCGTAAGCGACAGTGACAGCGAGAGCGCGAGCGTCGACGACTCCGTCCACGACGCGGACTCCGTTCCCGGCTCCGACTCCTCCCCTCCCGGCGAGCAGTACCGCTACGTCCAGCCGAAGCTGGCCGCGCTCGACGGCAAACCGACCTCCCCGTGGGTGATGGTGCGCCGCCTGCCCCAACTCGTCCGCAAAGGGCTCGCGCTCGGCTGGCGGGTCGACCGCCGGGCCGTGACGGTCCTGCTCTCCTGCCAGGCGGTGTCGGCGGTCCTGGAGGCCGCGGGGCTCGTCGCCACCGGCAGCACCATCACCTCGCTCGTCTCCGCCGGCGACATCCGGGAGCGGCTGGCGGAGGCGCTGCCGTCCATCGTGCTCATCGGCGCCGCCGTCGCGGTGCGCGCCGTGCTCGGCATCGTCATCTCGAACGTCTCCTCGCGCCTGTCGCCGCGGATCTCCCGCGAGGCCGAGCTGGAGATGCTGCACGCCGCCGCGAACGCCGAGCTCACCGCGTACGACCACCCTGGCTTCAACGACAAGTGGGACCACGCCGACCGGGGTGCGGACGTGGCGAAGGACCTGATCACCGAGTCGCAGATGCTGATGTCCTGTCTCGCCTCGATCGTCGCGGCGGCCGGCGTCGTCACCGTCCTGCACCCCGTGCTGCTGCCCCTGTTGGTGCTGGCCGTGCTCCCGCAGGCGCTCGCCCGGATGAAGGGCGCCCATCTGCACTGGGAGAGCAGCCGGGCCGTGTCGGCGGAGCGGCGCACACTCGGGCATCTGCGCTGGTACATCGCCGACCGGCAGATCGCCGACCAGCTGCGCGCGGGCACGATGTTCGGTTTCCTCCTGGGCCGGTACCGCGAGATCGGCGCCCGCGTCGACGCCGTCACGGACCGGGCCATCCACCGGGGCGCGCGGTGGGCGTTCGCCGGGTCGCTCGCCGGCGGGCTCGCGTCGGCGGTCATGTGGGGCGCTCTGGTCGGCCTGTTGGCCACCGGCCGCATGACGCTCGCGACCGCCGGAACGGCCGTCTTCGCGCTCCAGACGGTGAGCAACAACCTGTACGGGATCGTCGGCTACGGCACCCAGATCTTCCGCACCGGCCTGTACGTCGACGACTGGGTCGACTTCATCACCGAGGCCGGCGGCCACCGTCTCGACCGCGGCGACATCGTGCCCGGCCCGCCGACGACGGTGCGCGCGGAGGCCCTGACGTACACCTATCCCGAGGCGGACGAGCCGGCGCTCGACGGGATCACCCTGGAGGTGCGGGCCGGGGAGGTCATCGCGCTGGTCGGGGAGAACGGTTCGGGCAAGACGACGCTGTCCAAGCTGCTCGCCGGCCTCTACCTGCCCACCGGGGGCACGGTCACCTGGGACGCCCGGGACGTCCGTACGCTCGACCCGTACGCGATGTGGAAGCACACCGCCGTCGTCCCGCAGGTCTTCGCCCACTGGCCGCTCACCGCCGAGGAGAACATCACCCTCGGGCAGCCGCGCGCCGACGCCCGGGAATCGCTCCGCCGGGCCGCCGAGCGCTCCGGCGCCGGGGAGGTCGTCCAGGGCCTGCGCAGCGGCTGGCACACGCTGCTCGCGCGCGAGTGGTTCGGCGGCGTCGAGCTGTCGGGCGGCCAGTGGCAGCGCCTCGCGATCGCCCGCGCCTTCTACCGGCCGGGCCTCCTCGTCCTCGACGAGCCGACCAGCGCCCTCGACGCCCGCGCCGAGCACCGCATCTTCGCCGGTCTCCGCGAGATCGCGAAGGACCGGCCGGTCGTCCTCGTCACCCACCGCCTCGCCAACGTCGCCGTGGCCGACCGCGTCGTCGTGCTCAGCCACGGCCGGATCATCCAGGAGGGCACGTACGCCCGGCTCGCCGAGGTCCCCGGCCTGTTCCGGGAGCTGCTGGAGCTCCAGAACGACCGGGGGATCCCCGCGCAGCGCACGGCGGACGCCGAGTCCGGCGCGGAGACCGGCTAGCCGAGTTGACCGAGACGGAGGGCATCCCTCAGCTCGCTGAGCTTCGCGGTCGTGGCCGGGGTCCGCTCCTGCGCCTGTTCAGCGAGCCGGAGGGCGTCGTCGATCTCGCTGAGCTTCTCGGAGGACAGGACGGCCGCCCGCTCCATCAGGTCGTCCCGGGACACGGTGGTCAGCCACGTGCACGGGGTGAGGCCAGGACGCGGGAACGCGAGCCGCAGCACGCCTTCGAACGGCAGTCCCTCACCGGCGCCGACCGTCACCTCTATGCCCAGACCGCTGATGTCGACGCCCGCCGGAGCGACGACCTGCATCACCCGGATTCCGGACGGGTCGTCTCCCGACAGCAGGACGACCAGCCTCCGCTCGTCGAACTGGACCCACCAGACCTCGCCACGTCGCACAAGTCCTCCAGACACATGACGGCCGGCCGAACCCCGATGCCGGGTCGGGCGGTTGATGCTCGGACGGCGGGCCGGTCGCTCAGCGGCAGGCGGCCGTGTCGTCCGCGGTGCCAGGGTAGGCGGCGGCGCGGGCCTGCCCGAAGTTGGTGACGAAGGCGTCGTACACCGACGGCGTGGTGATGCGGAGCATCGTCTCGTCGTTGTCGCGGAGCGCCGGGCCGCTCCAGTTGTGGCTGCCGGTGAAGACCAGCTGGTCGCGCGCCCCGGCGTACATGCCGTCGATCATGAGGTTCTTGGAGTGCACGATGCGGTTCGGGGTGGCCGGGTCGGCGTCCTGGTCGTGCTGGTAGCAGCGGGTGGTGAGGCGGGTCTGGCCGTGCAGGGCGGTCCAGGTGCCGCTGTCGGTCTCGCTGTAGACGAGGTCGACGGTGCACCCGGCGGCGGCGAGGGCCCGCAGCTTGTCGGCGACGGCCTGCCGGGTGATCTTCAGCATGGCGGCACGGATGGCGGTGCGGTGGGTTCCGGCGGCGTCGGTCCAGGTGCAGCCGACGTTGTCGAGGGCGTTGACGACGGTGTCCGTGTCGTCGGTGGCCCCGGCGCGCGGGAAGAAGTACGCCTTGTAGTCGCCCGCTCCGGCGTACGTGTACGTCCAGGCGGCGCGGTCCTGCTTGCCGAGCGCGGCGAAGTAGGAGGTGTAGGCGGAGTACAGGGTGGGGTTGCCGGCGAAGGCGACGGCGCTGTTCCAGTAGCGGGAGTAGTTCGACGGCGTCAGGTTGGACGTCATCTGCAGCACCGCCTGCGTCACCGCGCCGCCGCCGACGCTGCTGAACAGCAGGAACTTGTTGTGGTTGATCCCTCCCGTGCCGGCCCCCAGACAGGACCGGCCCTTCGCGCACAGGGTGACGTACGAGCTCTTGGTGAGGTCGGTGCCGAGCGCCGCCTTGAGCGTGTCGTACGAGGCGGGGCTCCCGGCGGGGTCGCTGACGGTCGTCTCGTCGAGGACGACCTGGACGTTCACGCCGCGGGCGGTGTGCGCGTCGGACAGCTCCCGGGCGACGGTGGTGTCCCACAGGTGGTACATCGCCATCCGGATGGTCGACCCGGTGTCGGCGGCGGCGATGAACTCGCGCGCGCGGTCCCGGACTGCGTTCTGCCGCGCCGGGTCGGCGGACGTCGGGTCGTTGAACACGGGGCCCGTCTGCGGCACGGCGGCCACGCCCTCGGCCGCCGCCCCGGCCGGTACCTCCCCTTCCCGGGCGCTCGCCGCCTGCGCGGGGCCGAGCACACCGGTCGCGAGCATGAGAGCCAGTCCGGCCACGCCGACGCGTCGGCGGATGGTGGAGAGCATGAATCCCCCTCGATCTGCTGCCAGTTGAGGCAACGACCTTAGTGGATCACCGGGACGGGCCCATGGGGCGCGTGGGGTGCGTCGGGGCCGGCGGGCGCGTCAGGTGCGGCCGTCGAGCCATGGCGTAGCACAAACCGGGCACCTTATCAGCGACACCGCACCCTCGGACCGGTTTGACTACTCTCCACACTCGCGTGGCTCCATGGGGTAATCATGAGCGCGGGAGGGAACACCTTGGTCTTCAGCCTGAGCCGCCGCCGCAAGTCCGCACCGATATCCGCGCCCGCGCCCGTACCGGCGTCCGCGCCCGTCACCGCGCCCGTCGCCGTGTCCGTTTCCACGGCAGCGCCCGCGCCCGTACCGGCCGGCGCCGCCTGCCCCTTTACGTCGGCCGCCCTGGGACGCGACGCGGCAACCGCAGTGGCCCGCGTCCGGTCCGGGCCGGACAGCGCGTCCGGTTTCGTCGACCGGCGGCAGGCGGAGAGCTTCGTCCGGCAGTTCCATCAGGAACAACCGGACCAGGGCGACGCGGGGCGCAGGGTCCGGGCGGTCCTGGACGAGATCGACCGGACCGGCACCTACGAGCACACCCCCGACGAGCTCGCCTTCGGCGCCCGGGTCGCCTGGCGCAACGCGGCGCGGTGCATCGGGCGCCTGTACTGGCGCAGCATGGTGGTGCGGGACCTGCGGCACCTGACCGACGCGGACGACATCGCCGCCGCGTGCTTCGACCACCTGCGGCTCGCCGGGAACGACGGCCGCGTCCGGCCCGTGCTGTCCGTCTTCCCGCCCGACCGGCCCGACCGGCCGGCGCCCCGGATCGTCAACGACCAACTGGTGCGGTACGCCGGACACCGCGCCACCGGCGGCGACTGGATCGGCGACCCCCGCAGCTCCCTGCTGACCGCCCGCGCCCGCCACTTGGGCTGGAAGCGCGACGAAGAGCCCTTCCAGACCCTCCCGTTGATGGTGCAGGAACGTCCCGGCCGGCGACCGGACTGGTACGAGCTGCCGGACGACACCGTGCTGGAGGTCCCGCTGCGGCACCCCGATCACGCGTGGTTCGCGGAGCTCGGGCTGCGCTGGTACGCGGTGCCCGCGATCAGCGACATGACGCTGGAGATCGGCGGCGTACGGTATCCGGCGGCGCCGTTCAACGGCTGGTACATGGGCACGGAGATAGGGGCCCGCAACCTCGCCGACCCCGAGCGCTACGACCTCCTGCCGGTGGTGGCGGACCGACTGGGCCTCGACCGCTCGTCGGAACGCACCCTCTGGCGGGACCGGGCACTGGTCGAGCTCAACGTGGCCGTGCTGCACTCCTACCACGAGGCAGGGGTGACGATGGCCGACCACCACACCGAGTCCGACCGGTTCCTGCGCCACATCGCCCAGGAGACCCGCCTCGGCCGCTCGACCCCGGCCGACTGGAGCTGGATCGTCCCCCCGATCTCCGGCTCCGCCACGTCCGTCTTCCACCGCTACTACGACCCCGTGGACCCGAACCTCCGCCCGGCGTTCCTGCCCCGCGAGGCGTAGCCGGCCGTGCGCGAAGCATCCCGCGCGCGGCCCTCAGGGCGAGGCAACTGACCCGCTCCCCCGCCCTACACCCCCCCTACCCCTCTCCCTCTCCCGGCGACACCGGCCGCTCGAAGAAGGTCTCCAGGACGACCGTGGCCTGCGTCCCGCTGACCCCGTCGATCGCGTAGATCCGGCGCAGCACGTCCTGGAGCCGCTCGGTGGTCGCCGTGCGGACCTTCACCAGCACGGAGGCGCTGCCGGCTATGACATGCGCTTCCACGAGTTCGGGGAGGGCGGCGAAGTGCCGCGCCGAATCGCCCATCCAGGCGGTCGAGTCGACCATCACGTACGCCAGGACACCACGGCCCAGCGCCGCCGGGTCCACGTCGACGGTGGTGCGCCGGATGACGCCGGACTCCCGCAGTTTGCGTACGCGTTCGTGGGCGGCGCCGGCGGAGAGGCCCACGGCCCGGCCGAGCGCGGCGTACGACTGGGTGGCGTCCTGCTGGAGCTGCTCCAGCAACGCGCGATCTATGTGATCCACAACTCTCCGTTCGGTGCCGTCTTGCCGAGACCGTATCCCATCCAGCAATGTCACCCATGAACCGAAGGTGATTCGGCAGATCACATCGCGAGGAGAACTGCATGCCCACGCCCAGCGAACGCCCGGCCTTGTACGAGATGTTCGACGAGCGGTTCCGTACCGGCAGGTGCATGAACGGCGACGCGAACCTGGAGGTCCTGTACACGGGCTGCCGCTGGGCCGAGGGGCCCGTCTACCTGCCCGCCTGGCGGCAGGTGATCTGGAGCGACATCCCCAACGACCGGATGCTGCGCTGGGACGAGGAGACGGGGTCCGTCGGCGTCTTCCGCCGCACCGCCGGGCACACCAACGGCAACACCCTCGACCGCGAGGGCCGCCTGATCACCTGTGAGCAGGGCGATCGCCGGGTGACCAGGACCGAGCACGACGGCACGGTCACCGTGCTGGCGGACCGCTGGCAGGGCAAGCGGCTCAACAGCCCGAACGACGCGACGGTGAAGTCCGACGGCTCGATCTGGTTCTCCGACCCGGACTTCGGGATCACCAGCGACTACGAGGGCTACCGCGCGGAGAGCGAGATCGGCTCGAACAACGTCTACCGCGTCGACCCCCAGACCGGTGCGGTGCGCCTGGTCGCCGACGGCTTCGGCGCGCCGAACGGCCTGGTCTTCTCCGCCGACGAGCGGCAGCTGTTCGTCTCCGACACGCGCGCCGGATGCGTCCGGGTCTTCGACGTCCGCGAGGACGGCACGCTCTCGGACGGCAAGGTCTTCGCCGACGCCTCGGCCCGACCCCGGGCCCGTTTCGACAACCTGCGCTTCGACGACGAGGGCCGGCTCTGGGTGGCGGCGATGGACGACGGCGTGCACTGCTACGACCCCGACGGCACCCTCATCGGGCGTCTGAACGTCCCCGAGTCGGTCGCCAACATCTCCTGGGGCGGCGCCAAGCGCAACCGTCTCTTCATCACCGCAGAGACCAGCCTCTACTCCACCGTCATGTCCGTCACCGGCACCCACCCGACGGGGCCGGGACGTCGCCCCTGGCGGGACACCCGGAACGCCGGCTGACGAACTCGTCGTCCCCGTGGCGTCCCCGTGGCGTCCCCGTGGCGCACCTCGGCGAGCGGGGCGACGAGGAAGAGGCACCCGGTCGCGCCACCCGCCCCTACACTCACCCGCATGGCATGCCGCATCAGTGAGCTGGTCATCGACTGCGTCGATCCCGAACGACTCGCCTCGTTCTGGAGCGAGGTGCTCGGCTACGTCGAGCTCGGCCGCGAGGAAGACGGAAGCATCGAGATCGGACCGCCCGGAACGGGCTTCGGGGGCCCACAGCCGACGCTCGTCCTCAGCCCCAGCAGCGACCCTCGGCCGACGAAACTCCGCCTGCACATCGACGTCAACCCCACCGACCGGGACCAGGACGCCGAACTGGAGCGCCTGCTCACACTGGGCGCCGAGCCCGCCGACGTCGGCCAGACCGGCACCGAGACCTGGCACGTCCTCGCCGACCCCGAGGGCAACGAGTTCTGCCTCCTCCGCACACGGATCCGGCCGGTCTGAGCCGCGGGCGTCACCCGTCGTCGCGGCGCTGGAGCCTGTCCGGCCGATCAGGCATGCTTGAGTCCCGCACTCAGAGGGACCTTGGTGGTGAGGATCGGCGCATGGTGCACGTAGGTGAGTTCTTCCTCGCAAGGGACGATGAGTCCGCCCTGCGGGTGGGCCCCCACAGCAGTCACGACTTCCCGGCCGTGCCGTGCGACGGCATCTACCTGGATGACGCAGTGGGGAGGTGGGAAGCTCAGCTGACGGGCGTCGCGAGCACACTGCGAGCTGTAGTGCCCATGGCGAACGACGGATTCACCGTCTTCGCTGTCCCGGAGCACCTGTGCACGGCTCTGACTACTGCGGGAAGAGACCGGCTCCGAGCTGTAGCTCTCGCGTGGGCCGCTTCCGAACCGGCCGATGAAATCTCGCCGGACTACGCGCTGGACCTCGTCGAACGTGTGTCAGCCCTGGCCAGCAGTCGTACAGAGAAGAGGCTCGACCTGTACTGCTGGTACTTCGCGCCCTGATCTCGCCGCGGTGACGCGCCGGGATGGTGATCGGCCGGACAGGCTCTAGTCACCCATGAACTGGGAGCAGCGGTACGGGCCCAGGGGGCGGCCCTCGCCGTTGAGGGTGACCTGGACGTCGTCCGGGCGGATCGTGGGGTGGAGGGCGGACTGGGCGCGGGCGAGGGTGCAGACGAGTTGGCCGTTGACCAGGTCGTCGCGGCGGTTGCCGGAGAACGTGGTGCCGGGTGAGCTGAGGGTGACCCGGGTGCCCGTTCCCGTGGCGTCGTACGGGAGTTGACGGACGAGGGTGGTCAGGCCCCTTTCCAGTTCCGGGTCGGTGGGGCCGGCGGCCAGGAGTTTGAGGGCCGCGTCCAGTTCGGTGATCCGCACGTCGGGGCGCGAGACGCCTTCCAGGTGGCCCGTCGGTGACACGAAGTAGAGGCGGAGGCCCTTGGTGAGGCCGGTCGGGGGTTCGCCCGCGCCGATCACCCCGCTCGGCTGCACGCCGCAGGAGGAGGTCAGCACTGCGGCAAGCAGGGCTGCGAGTGCGGCCGTCAGGGGGCGCAGGGGAGGGCGTTCGGCGGTCATGGGGTGGGGGCCTTCGCCTCGGGCTCTGACAGGGGCAGGGGGAGGGTGAGGGTGAAGACGGCGCCGCCTTCCTGGGCGTTCGTGGCCTCTATCGTGCCGCCGTGCAGGCGGGCGTTCTCCAGGGAGATCGCCATGCCGAGGCCGCTGCCCTCGGAGCGGGTGCGTGCCGCGTCCGCCTTGTAGAAGCGGTCGAAGACGTGGGCCAGTGCCTCGGGTGAGAGTCCGGGGCCCTGATCGGTGACCTCGATCACGGCTGTTCGCCGGGTGGACCCGGTCACGGTCAAGGTCGCGGTCAGGGTCACCGGGGGTGCTCCGTGGCGGAGGGCATTGCCCACCAGGTTGGCGATGATGACGTCCAGGCGCCGCCGGTCCAGCGGGGCGCGCACGCCTTCGGGGAGTTCCGTGCGGACCGCGTCCGTCCAGCCGCGCAGCGCCAGGCTGGCCCGGATCGCCCCGGCCAGGTCGGTGTCGGTCGGGGTCAGGCGGGCCGCGCCGGAGTCGAAGCGGGACATCTCCATCAGGTCGTCGACCAGCCGGGACAGCTTCGCCGTCTCGGCGCTCACCGTACGGGCGGCCTGGGCCGTGTCCGGCGGGAGCTGGTCGGCGTCCTCCTCCAGGACGGTGGCGACCATGGTCATCGCGGCGAGCGGGGTGCGCAGCTCGTGGGAGACGTCCGCGACGAAGCGCCGGGCGCGTTCCTCCTGGTCGCGCAGGTGGGTGACCGAGGACTGGAGCTCGTCGGCCGTCTCGTTGAAGTCCTGCGCCAGGTTGGCGAGTTCGTCGCGCCCCTTGGCCGTCACCCGGATCGACAGGTCGCCCTCGGCCAGCTTCCTGGTCGCCCGCCCCAGGTCCCGTACCGGGCGCAGGACGGCGCGGGCGGAGAGCAGCGCGAGGAGCGCGGACAGCAGGACGACGGGGGCGACGCCGTCCCGTACCGCCGTGAGCAGTGCCGCCGTGTCGTCCTCCTCGGGCCGCAGCGAGGTGACGGCGTAGATCTCCAGGCCCGAGGCCCGGCCGTCGTCGCCGAAGGTGACGGGGGTGCCGACGACGAGATACGGGATGTCGTCGAGGGTGACGCGCTGGAAGCTCATGGCCGAGCGCGTGCGGACCGCCTCGCGGAGCTCCGGGGTGATCCGGCTCCGGTCGGCGAGCCCGTCGGAGGTGCCTTCGAGTTCGCGGTAGCGGCTGATGACGAGCGGGGCGCCGGCGAGGCTCTGCGAGACGCGTTCGGCGAGTTCGGTGAGGCCGCGTCCGGTCGGCGGCAGGTCCACGTCGGGGGCGATGGTCGTCACACGGTCGTGCAGGTTGTCCTGGAAGGAGTCCTGGGCGCGCTTGAGGATCGCCGTGCGCGCCTCCCGGTACGCGAGCACGGTCGCCGTGGCGGAGCCGGTGAGGGTGACGAGGACGAAGGTGACGACGAGGCGGGTGCGCAGGCTGCCCAGCCACGGCCGGCGGGCCCGCCTCGGGCGGCCGTCGGCTTCCGGTGGCCGGCCGGGCGGCGAGGGGCGGCGCGGGTTCATATCGGACCGAAGCGGTAGCCGAAGCCACGGACCGTCTGGATGTAGCGCGGCCGGGCCGGCTCGTCCTCGATCTTGGCCCGCAGGCGCCCCACCGCCGCGTCGACCAGGCGCGAGTCCCCGAGGAAGTCGTGGTCCCAGACGCGTTCGAGGAGCTGCTCCCGGCTGAGGACCCTGCCCGGCGAGGCGGAGAGTTCCAGGAGCAGGCGCAGCTCGGTGGGCGGCAGGGCGACGGGGATGCCGTGCCGGGTGACGGTGAGTCCCGCGCGGTCCAGGACGAGCCCGGTGTACTCGGAGCGTTCGGGGTGCGCGGGCTGCGGTTCGGCCCGGCGCAGGGCCGCCTTGATGCGGGCCTCCAGGACGGGCGCGGTGACGGGCTTGACGACGTAGTCGTCGGCGCCGGCCTCCAGACCTCGGACGATGTCGGCGTCGTCCCCGCGTGCGGTGAGCATGATGACGGGCAAGGTGGAACGGGCGCGGAGACGGCGGCAGACCTCGAAGCCGTCGATGCCGGGCAGCATGAGGTCGAGCACGACGAGCTCCACGGCCTTGCCGGCCGGGCCGTCCAGGAGGGCGAGTGCCTCCTCGCCGGTGGCCGCGGTGTCGACGTCGTAGCCGTGTCGGCGCAGGACGAGTTCCATGCCGTCGCGCACGGCGGCGTCGTCCTCGATGAGCAGCACATGGGGCATGCGTCCGATTATGGGCGAGGATTTCGCCGTGTAGTCCCTGCTCAGGACCCTGAGCGGCGGGCCGTCGGCATTGTTACGTTCTCATCATGTGGTGTTACGTGTTCATGGAGCGGTGCGGGAGAGACCGTCACGTCCGCGCCTGAGAGTCGTCCGCATGACTTCCCCCACCTCGAACGTCTCGAACACCTCGCAGACGTCGCACGCCTCGCACGCCTCGCACGCCTCGCACGCCTCGCACGCCTCGCACGCCTCGCACGTCTCGCACGTCTCGCACGTCTCGCATGCCTCGGAGGCTTCCGCCGCCCGTGCGCGCCGTCGGCGTCCCCGTACCGTCCTCGCCGCGCTCCTCGCACTCCCGGTCCTCGCCTTCGCCGTCGCCTGTGGCTCCGACGGCGGGGTCAAGGAGGCCGGCGTCGCCACCGTCCCCGACGAGACGTCCGCCGCCTCCGCCACCCCGAGCGGTACCGGCGGAGGCGGCGGGGGCGGGTCGTCGGCGGCCGGGGGCAAGGGCGCCTTCTACGACGCGCAGATGAACTACGTGCGGTGCATGCGCGGCAAGGGCGGCGTCAAGGAGTTCCCCGACCCCAAGCTGAGCGGCTACCTGGACTGGTCGAAGATCGACGAGCTGGGCGCCACGTACCCGGAGGTGTCCAAGGGCGGCAAGGGCGGCGTCTGCGTGACCGAGATGACGGCGGCGGCGCAGCAGGAGCCCGAGCGTGACGCGCAGATCGAGTACGAGTCGATGCTGGCGCACGCCCAGTGCATGCGTGAGAAGGGCGTGTCGCGGTTCCAGAACCCGACGATGTCCGGGGGCAACGTGATCCCCGGCGGCGATCCGAACCCGGCGAGCCCGTCGTTCGACCGTAACTCCCCCGCGTACAAGCAGGCCGTCGCGGCCTGCAAGGACAAGCTCCTCGACGGCCTGGACGGCATGCAGTGACGCGGCGCGGGACCCTTCTCCTGAGTGGTGCGGTGGCGGTGGCCCTCGCGGCCGGTGCCGGGGCCGTCGTGCTCGGCGCCGGGCCGGAGGCGGAGCCGGCGGGCGGCGGGCGGGGGCTGCCGCCCGCGACCGCCACCGTCGTCCGGACGGACCTGGTGAGCAGCAAGACCGTCGACGGGCGGCTCGACTACGCGGGCCGGCGGCCGGTGAAGTCGGCGGTCCCGGGCACGGTCACGGTGGCGGCCGAGGAGGTCGCGACCGTACGGCAGGGGCAGGCGCTGTACGAGCTCGACGACAAGCCCGTCACCCTGCTGTACGGGCCGGTGCCGATGTTCCGCGAGATGCGGACCGGCGACCGGGGCACCGACGTCCTCCAGCTCGAACGCAATCTGCGCGACCTCGGGTTCGGCGGTGGCCTGTACGTGGACCCGCGGTACGACGCGGCGACGGAGGCCGCCGTCAAGCGGTGGCAGAAGTCGCTCAACCGGGAGCCCACCGGGCGGGTCGGCAAGGGCGACGCGGTGTTCCAGCCGGGCCGGGTCAAGGTCGTCTCGGCGGACGCGGCCCTGGCCGACCAGGTCGGCCCCGACCGGGCGGTGCTCACCGTGGCCTCGCCCCGTCCCGTCGTCCGGGCCGACCTGGACCAGGCGGACGCGCCGCTGACCGCGCCGGGCACGCGCGTCGAGGTGACGCTGCCCAGTGGGACGACGGTACGGGGGAAGGTGACCGGCACCGTCCGGCCCGGCGGCGCCGGCGCCGGAGCTGGTGACGCAGCCGGGGGCGGGGGCGGAGGTGCCCGGGAGGGGATCACCGTCGAGGTGACCCTCGACGACGGGACGCCGGCGGGCGAGGACGCCCGGGCCACGGCGAGCGTGAGGTTCGTGAGCGAGAGCAGGAAGGGGGTGCTCGTGGTGCCCGTCGAGGCGGTGGTGGCGTTGCGCGGCGAGAACGGCGGATACGGGCTGGAGGTCGTCGAGGGGACCAAGAGCCGGATGGTGCGGGTGGAGACCGGCATGACCGCCGACGGGAAGATCGAGGTCAGCGGGGCTGCGCTGCGCGAGGGGATGCGGGTGGGGGTGGCGGCCCCGTGACCGCCGGCGCGCGTCGCGCCGCCGCGTCGGGCGGCGGCATGGGCTCCGTCGCGAACGGCGGCACGAGCCACGCCACTGGCAGCGGCACGAGCTCCGCCTCGGACGGTGGCACGAGCTCCACCACGGACGGCGGCACGAACCCCGCCACAGGCAGCGGCACGAGCCCCACCACAGGCAGCGCCACGCGCCCCGCCCCGCGCTCCCCCGCGAGCCCTCCGGACGGCTTCCTCGCTCGTGGCGCGACGGGGGGTGCCTCCCCCGTACCTCCGGTCGTGGAGCTGCGCGGCGCCTCGAAGACCCACCCGGGACCGGTGCACGCGCTGCGCGCGGTGGACCTGACCGTCGAGGCCGGTGAACTCCTGGCCATCGTCGGCCCGTCGGGCTCCGGCAAGTCGACCATGCTCAACATCATGGGGACCCTGGACCGGCCCACGACCGGCACCGTCCTTGTCGCCGGGCGGGACGTCGGGACGCTGTCGGACGCCCAGTTGTCCGCGCTGCGCGCCCGGCACATCGGCTTCGTGTTCCAGCACTTCCACCTGTCCACCGGGCGCGACGCCGTCGACAACGTCGGCGACGGGCTCCTGTACGCGGGCGTCGGTCTGCGGCAACGCCGCGCGCGGGCCCGCGCCGCGCTGGAGCGGGTCGGGCTCGGGCACCGCCTCGGCCACCGGCCCACCGAGCTGTCCGGCGGCGAGAAACAGCGCGTCGCCATCGCCCGGGCGCTCGTGGGCGCGCCGGACCTGCTGCTCGCCGACGAACCGACCGGGGCCCTCGACAGCGCGTCCGGGCGGATCGTGATGGAGCTCCTGCACGAACTGAACGCCGCCGGCACGGCGGTGTGTGTCATCACCCACGACCACGACATCGCCGACTCCCTGCCCCGCCGGGTGCGCTTCCGCGACGGCGCGGTGGTGGACGACTCCGGGCGGGACGGCTCCCCTCGGCTTCGCAAGGAGGTGGGGGCATGAACACGGCACCGCTGCGCCCCGCCCGGCTCGCCCCCCGTGACGTGCTGCGGACCGGTGCGGTCGGTCTGCGCACACGTAGGACCCGGGTGGTGCTGTCCGCGCTCGGCATCGCCATCGGCATCGCGACCATGATCGCCGTGGTCGGTCTGTCGACGTCCAGCCGGGCGGATCTGATGAGCCGTCTCGACCGGCTCGGCACCAATCTGCTGACCGCCGAGGCCGGCCGGGACCCGTACGGTCAGGAGGTCACCCTGCCCAAGAACGCCGTGGCGATGGTGCGGCGCATCGGGCCGGTCGAGCACGTGACGGCCACCGCCGACGTGGACGCGCGGATCCGGCGCAGCGACGTCGTGCCGGAGGAGCGGACGGCGGGCGTCACCGCGCAGGCGGCCCGGCCGGACCTGCTCACCGCGCTGGGTGCGGAGGTGAGCCGGGGGGTGTGGCTGAACCGGGCGAACGAGCGCCTGCCGGTGACCGTGCTCGGGGCGGTCGCGGCGCGGCGGCTCGGTGTCACCGCGCCCGGCGAGAAGATCATGATGAACGACGAGTACGTGGTGGTGGTCGGCATCCTCGAACCGATCGAGCTGGTCCCCACCCTGGACCGGGTGGCGTTGGTCGGATTCCCGGCGGCCGAGCGCTACTTCGGCTTCGACGGGCATCCGTCCACGGTCTTCGAGCGCTCTTCGGACGCGTCCGTCGAGGACGTGCGGGCCGTGCTGGCCCGTACGGTGAGTCCCGGGGACCCGACCGGGGTCAAGGTCTCGCGCCCGTCCGACGCGCTCGCCGCGAAGGCCGCCACCGACAAGGGACTCACCGCGCTGATGCTGGGTCTCGGGGCGGTGGCGCTGCTCGTGGGCGGTGTCGGGGTCGCGAACACCATGGTGGTGTCGGTGCTCGAACGGCGTCAGGAGATCGGGCTGCGGCGGGCCCTCGGGGCCACCCGGGGGGCGATCCGGGTGCAGTTCCTCACCGAGTCGCTGCTGCTGTCCGCGCTCGGCGGGGTGACGGGGGCGGTCCTGGGCGCGGCGGCCACGCACGGCTTCGCGCTGGTGCAGGGCTGGACGCCGGTGGTGCCGCTCTGGTCGCTCGGCGGTGGGCTCGCGGCGACCCTCGTCATCGGCGCGCTGGCGGGTCTCTATCCCGCCGTCCGGGCGTCCCGCCTGGATCCGACGACGGCGCTCAACGCGAGCTGAGCCGGCGGTCGCCCTCCTCCATGCCCGGGCGCAGGCGCCCGAGGAGGGTGTAGAGCGTGGCGCTCTCGGCGGTGGTGAGGGTGTCGAGGGCGCCGTGGGTGGCCTGCATCTCCTCGCGGACGCGGCGGATGATCTCCCGGCCGCTGTCGGTGGCCACCACGTTCTTCACGCGGCGGTCGTGGAGGTCGGGCTCGCGGCGCACGAGCTCGCGGGCTTCGAGGCGGTCCACGATCCCGGTGACGTTGGACGCGTCGCACACCAGGAGCGTGGCGAGGGCCCGCATCGGCAGCGGGGTGTCGAGCTGGGCGAGGACCTTGGCCTGGGTGGAGGTGAGGCCGTGGTGGGCGGCGGCGGCGGCGAAGTCGCGCCACTGGGCCGTGCCGATGGCGGCGAGGAGCTCCAGGAGCTGGAGCTTGCTGGGGGTCTCGGGGGCCGTCGCGCTCATGGTTCGAGCCTACTCAAGATCCTTCACATTATCAATTGTTTACTTGACTCTCTTAAATATCGAGGTCTACGGTCATCGACGAACTTACTTGATGACATCAACCATCGACGTCCTGAAGCGATGACGGGCGGAGCGATGAGGCATGGAGAAGGCCCCCACATGAGCAGCAGCACCCCGCCGTCCACCGCCGGCGCCAGACGCGAGACCGTCATCGTCTTCGCCCTGAGCCTGGCCGCCATGGTCGTGTCGATGATGCAGACCCTGCCGGTCCCGATCCTCGGCCTGATCCGCAGCGACCTCGGCGTCTCCACGGCCGAGGTGAGCTGGGTGACCACCGCCACGCTGCTCTCCGCCGCCGTGTTCACGCCGCTGCTCGGCCGCTTCGGCGACCAGCACGGCAAGAAGCCCACCCTGGTGGCGGTGCTCGGCGTCATGGTCGTCGGCTCCGTGGTCGCCGCCCTGGCGACCTCGCTGCCCCTGCTGATCCTGGGCCGGGTGCTCCAGGGCGCGGCGACGGCGATCTTCCCGCTCGCCCTGTCCGTCCTGCGCGAGGAGGTCCGGCCGCAGAAGCTGCCGGGCGCCATGTCGCTGGTCAGCGGCACCCTCGCGTTCGGCAGCGGCCTGGCGCTCGTCGCCACCGGCCTGCTGACCTCCGGCCCGGACGCCGACTACCGCGACGCCTTCTGGATGGCCACCGGCTTCGCCGCGCTCGCCCTGCTCGGCGTCCTGTTCCTGGTCCCGGCGACCCGCCACAAGACCGGCGGGCGCACCGACTTCCTCGGCGCCCTGGCCCTCGGCGTCACCCTGCTGCTGCTCCTGCTGCCCATCTCGCAGGGCCACGAGTGGGGCTGGACCTCCGCCCGTACGCTGGGCAGCTTCGCGGGCGCGGCCGTCATGACGGGCGTCTGGGTCCTGGTCGAGCTGAAGGTGCGCGAGCCGCTGGTCGACATGCGCATGTTCGTGCACCGGCCGGTGCTCATGGCCAACCTGGCCGGCATCCTCGTCGGCTTCGGCATGTTCGCGAACTTCCTGGGCGTCTCGTACCTCGTCCAGATGCCCCAGGCACTCACCGGGTACGGGTTCGACGCGTCGATCCTGCGCGCCTCGGTGCAGTTCCTGCTGCCCGGCGCGATCGTGTCGCTGCTCGCCTCCCCCGTCGGCGGCCAGTTGGTCCGTCACCGCGGGCCGCGCACGGCGCTGGTCCTGGCCGCCGCGCTCGGCGCCGTGGGCTTCGGCTGGCTCGCCCTGGACCACGGCCACACCGCCTCGGTGATCGGCGCCGGTGTGATCGTCGGCGCGGCCGTCAGCTTCGGGTACGCGGCCATGCCCGCCGTCATCATGGCGAGCGTCCCGCACCACCAGAGCGGCATAGCCAACGGCATCAACTCCATCTCGCGCTCCACCGGCAGCGCGATCGGCAGTGCCGTCGTCACCACGATCCTGGCCTCGAAGACCGTGGAGCACCTGCCGGCGGGGGTGCCGCCGCTGCCCGCGGAGTCCGGCTTCACCCTCACCTTCTGGATCGGGGCGGCGGCCTTCGCCCTCGTCGCCGTGATCGCCCGCTTCGGCCTGCGCGCCGCCCAGGGGCCCCGCGCCACGGCGACGCCGGCGCCCGCCGCCGAGCAGTCGGCCGAACCCGCCGCCGCCTGACCCGGCCCGACCTGCCCAGCCCGCCCGGCCCGCCCGTCGTATCCTCGGCGCGGCGGGCCCGGGTGGTCCCGGCGCGAGGACGGAAGAGGTCGGACAAGGTGGCGGACAGCAGCAGGGCCGGGTCGGCGGCCAAGGAAGCCGGATCGGGCCCGCTCGGAGCGCGGGCGCGCGAGGCCGTCCTGCAGCGCATCGTCGACCGGCGGTACGAGCAGGGCGCCCGGCTCGTCGAGCGGGAGGTCGCCGAGGAGCTCGGCATGTCGCGCGTACCGGTCCGCGAGGCGCTCCGCGCCCTCGTCGCCGAGGGGCTGCTCGAACTGCTCCCGCACAGCGGGGTGCGCGTACGGCGCCTGGAGCGCGCCGACGTGGAGCACCTGTACGAGGTGTGGGAGCCCCTGGCCGTCCAGGCCTCCCGGCTCGCGGCCGGAGTCGCGGCCGCCGGTGACGCCGAGGGGCTGACCGCGCTGGAGGCGACGCTCCACCAGGCCGAGTCGGCGGCGGCCGAGGCCGAGGGGGCGCGGGAGGTCGCCGCGCACACGGCCTTCCACGAGGGTGTCGTCGCGATGGCCGGCAATCCGCTGCTCGCGCGCATGATGGAGCAGCTGAGCTGGCAGCTGCGGCTGCTCTTCGGGCTCCGCGAGGAGCCCGCGCAGATGCGGGCCCAGCACGCCGAGATGTTCCGGCACATCGCGGCGGGCGACGCGGAGGCCGCCGGGGCCTGCACGCTGCTGCACGTGCGGGACAGCAGGGCGGTCGCCCTGCGCTCCCTCTTCGGCGACGCCTGAACGGCGACAGCCGACGCCCGTCGTCAACCACCGTCGACCACCGATGACCACCGATGACCACCGACGACAGTCACGGACTTTGTATACCAAGAGCGGGGTCCGACTCTAGCCCCCTCCCCCTCCACGCCCTGAATCGGCTCCCATCTGGGATTTCACGGGCCTCCGGCACTCCACCCTTGTTCGGCGCACATTTGATTGGTATACAAAATCGGGGAGCCGTTGGTCCCCTCCCCAAGGAGTCCCCATGCAGCCGTCCTCCCCCTCCCCCGCGCTCTCCCGTCGCACGGTGCTGGCCGCCACCGGCGCCGCCGCCCTCGCCGGTACGGCGGCCACTGTGGGCGCCGCAGCCCCCGCCACGGCCGCGCCCGTAGAAGCCGGGGCCGCCACCGGCGCGGCAGCCGGGCGGCAGCGCGACAGGGCGGTGGTCTTCCGCGATGTGCGCGTCTTCGGCGCGGCCAGGGCGACGGACCTCGTGGTCGTCGACGGGCGCGTCTCGGACGGCCCCGCCCCGCGGGGCGCGAAGGTCGTCGACGGCGGGGGCCGGATCGCGCTTCCTTCGCTGGTGGACGCGCACATCCACCCCGACAAGACGACCTGGGGCGGGTCCTGGGTGTCGCGGCGCCCCGCGAGCGGCATCGCCGACTACGTCGCGCAGGACGTGGAGCTGTTCCGCAGCCAGCGCCGGCCGGTCGCCGAGCGCGCGTACGGCCTGATGTCCCACGCCGTCGCCCGGGGCACCCGGGCGATGCGCGCCCACGCCGACGTGGCCCCGGCGTACGGCCTGGCCGGCGTGCAGGGCGTCGCCGACGCGCGGGCGCGGCTGCGGCACGCGCTCGACGTGCAGATCGTCGCCTTCCCGCAGCACGGCGTCATCCGCACCCCGGGGACCGCGAAGCTGCTGGAGGACGCGGCCCGCCAGGGGCTCGTGGACATGATCGGCGGCATCGACCCGATCGGCTTCGACCAGGCCCTCGACGAGCAGCTCGACCTGGTCTTCGGCATCGCGGACCGGCACGGCGTGGGCGTGGACATCCACCTGCACGACCGCGGCGAGAAGGGCATCAAGGCGATGCGCGGGATCATCGAGCGCACCCGCGCCCTGTCGCTCGCGGGCAGGGTCACCGTCAGCCACGTCTTCTGCCTGCCCGCCCTGTCCGACCGCGAGCTGGGCGCGATCGCCGCCGATCTGGGCGCCCAGGACATCGCCCTCACGACCGTCGCGCCCTCCGACTCGCTGGTCCTGCCGATCGCCCGGCTCCGCGAGCACGGCGTACGGGTCGGCCTCGGCTCCGACGGCGTGCGGGACTCCTGGAGCCCGTTCGGCAACGCGGACATGATGCACCGCGCCCACCTGCTCGGCTGGGTCACGGACGTCCGCCTCGACGACGAGCTGACCGACTGCTACGGCGTCGCCGCGCACGGCGGCGCGGACGTCATGGGCCTGCCGCACGCCGACCTCCGGCCCGGCGCGCCGGCCGACTTCGTCCTCGTGCGGGGCGAGTGCCTGCCCCAGGTCGTGGTGGACATGCCGCGCCGGGACCTGGTCGTGCACGGCGGTGTCGTGGTGGCCCGCGACGGGGAGTTCCTCGCCTGAGCGGCGGGCCGCGGGCTGCGGGCCGCAGGCCCTAGCCGTACCGCTGCCTAGCCGGCCAGTGAGGCGTACCGGATACCGGTGAGCTCCTCGGACGCGGTCCACAGGCGCTCGCCGGAGGTGTCGTCGAGGGTCCAGCCGGCCCGCCAGGAACGGGTGGGCGGGCCGCGCCAGCCCAGCTTGGGGCCGATGAAGGCGTCGGGGCGCACGCCGGGGGCGGTGGCGGCGTACAGGGTGGGCAGCGCGCCGCCGGTGGCGGGCTGGGCGATGATCCGGTTGCCCAGTTCCATCAGGCGCGCGGCGGTCTTGCGGCCCTCCTGTCGGGGGCCGGCCGTCTGCAGGTTGGTGGCGGCGTAGCCGGGGTGGGCGGCGGCCGCGACGATCCCGGAGCCGGCGGCGGCCAGGCGGCGGGAGAGTTCGTGGACGAAGAGGAGGTTGGCCGTCTTGGACCGCCCGTAGGCGATCCAG
Organism: Streptomyces sp. NPDC093111; assembly: GCF_040683955.1. Taxonomy (NCBI): domain Bacteria; kingdom Bacillati; phylum Actinomycetota; class Actinomycetes; order Kitasatosporales; family Streptomycetaceae; genus Streptomyces; species Streptomyces sp. NPDC093111. Next base: position 299,508 of record NZ_JBFBNW010000013.1, read on the forward strand.
CGCCGGTAGCCGCGTTCGGCGTTGAGGTCGGTGTGGTCCAGGTCGGCGAGCGCGTGGAAGCCGCTGGAGAGGCTGACGATCCGGGCGTCCGGGGTGCGCAGCAGCTGGGGCATGAGCAGCCCGGTGAGCGCGAAGTGGCCGAGGTGGTTCACGCCGAACTGGGTTTCGAAGCCGTCGGCGGTGCGGCCGTGGGGCAGGGCCATCACGCCCGCGTTGTTGACGAGCAGGTCGAGTCGCTCGTCGGCTTCGGCGCGGGCGGCGGCGAAGGCGCGCACGGAGGCGAGGTCGCCGAGGTCGAGCGGTGCGAACGCGGCGGAGGCGTGCGGGACCTCGTCGCGCAGCCGGGACAGGGCGGCCTCGCCGCGGGTGCGGCTGCGGCAGGCGAGGACGACGTGGGCCCCGGCGCGGGCCAGCTCGCGGGCGGTGACGTATCCGATGCCGCTGTTGGCTCCGGTGACCACCGCCGTGCGCCCTCCCTGGGAGGGGATGTTCCGCGCGTTCCAGCCCGTCATCTCCGATGGCTCCTTCCGGCCGTGGTGCCCCCATGCTGCCGCTACCGAGGGTAACGACAATCATAGGGACACCTCGGCGAAGCGCCTCGGCCGGGAGAGCTCGCGCGGTGCCGTCAGTAGGCGCTGTTGACGTTGTCGATCGAGCCGTAGCGGTCGGCCGCGTAGTTGCAGGCGGCGGTGATGTTGGCGACCGGGTCGTACAGGTCGAAGGGGGTGCCGGCGACGTGGTAGGCCCGGAAGGTGGGCTCGATCACCTGGAGCAGGCCCTTGGACGGGGTGCCGGCGAGGGCGTTGGAGTCCCAGTTGTTGATGGCCAGCGGGTTGCCCGAGGACTCGCGCATGATGTTGCGGTGGATGCCGTCGTAGGTGCCAGGGATGCCGTTCTTGGCCATGATGGCGAGCGACTCGCGGATCCAGCCGTCCAGGTCGTTCGAGTACGAGATGGCGGCGGCGGAGGAGACGGCGGGCGCCTGGGCCGCGGCCTGGACCACGGCGGGCGAGGCGGCGGACGCCTGACGGGCGACCGCCGGGAGCGCGGCGGCGGCGCCGGTCGCGGCGGCCGGACGCGCCGCCGCCGGGCGCGCGGCGTTGTCGGTGCCCTTGGCGTTCCCGGTGTCGAGGGCGAGTCGCAGGCCGGGACGGATGAGGCTCGGGTCCGCGCCGACGGCGGCGCGGTTGTCGCGGTAGATCGTCTTCCAGCCGCCGCTCACGTGGTGCTTCCGGGCGATTTTCGAGAGCGAGTCGCCGGCGACCACGGAATAGCGCACGAGACCGTTCGTCTTCACCGTCTGGGCCACGGCCTTTTCGACTGCGACGGATGTGACGGACGCGACGTTCGCCACCGAGTGGACGGCCCTCGGGGCGCTCGGGGTCTGGGCCGACGCGCCGGTGGCCGCGGCGAGCGGCAGGGCGAGTGCGGCGCTGCCGGTGATGCCGACGACGGCCAGCCCTCGGGCGAGCGGGGTGGTCGTGCGGCGGCGGTGCTTCCCGGTTCCACGCATGGCGCATTCCTCTCCTTCGCCTGCGAGGTGAGCTGTCGGGTTCGAGCAGGAGCTGCCCGGCCGCGCTGGCGCGCGGCTTCACCCCGAGCCGCCCCGGAGACCGGGACGGCGGAGAACCTGGGTCCCCCGCTCCTGCCGTACGGGTGAGTGAGTGCGGTGCCCGGGCGGCGGCAGGATTCGGCGTTCCGTCCGGATGACGGGTGACCGTAGGCGAAGGCGAACGGCGAGAACAAGCGCCTGATTCGCAAAAGCAAGCAGATCTTTTACGGGGCGGAAATGGATCAATCGACGCGTCGTGATCCTTTTCCCCAACTCGTTCCCGGGGGTTCGCGCATGACGCCACGACAGCATTCCGGGAGAATGCCCGACCGTGACTCAGATCACCAGGCCCTACTTAATAGGACATGTCCGAATCCAATGGATTTGAGAACTTAGCCTCGATCCTCCGTGACGGTCCGTCGGTTCCTTCGGCGGGCCGTTTCGGCTGTTCGGACTGGTGGCAGCCGGGCTGATGGCCCGGCTGTCGCGTCGGGTGGGCGTCGGTGATCACGCCGGTCCAGGGCAGTGGCGGGCGAACCGCACCGCTGTGCCGGCCGGCTTCCGCACGTGCTCGCGCACGCCGGCCCGAGCGGTCAGTCGGCGGCCGGGAACAGGGGTGGCGGGGGCAGCCCCTTTGGCGTGTGTCACGATCTCCCCCGACCTGTGGGGGGTGTTGCTGAATGGCGCAGGACATTGCGCTGCGGCCGGTGGTGGATCCGGCCCTCGAAGGCGCGGAGCGCGCGCTGCTGGAGAAGTCCGCCGACGGACTCTTCCCAGCCACGCTGCCGCTGCCCGAGGATCCGGGGCTGGGCGGCCGTACCAAGGCGGACATCTGGACGGCCCTGGGGGTCTCCGCGGTGTGCGCGCTCCTGCCGGTGACGATCCTGTGGGCGCTGATCGGCGTGTGGCCCGGCCTGGCCGTCGGGCTCGCGGCGCAGGCGGGGCTGATCTGGGTCGGGGTCCAGTTCGGGTTCGAGGCGTTCGTCCTGACCGTCGTGGGCGTGCACCTGCTGGCCTGGCTGCTGATCGTCGTCCTCGGCTGCGGGACCGACGAGCGGCAGCGGGTGGCCCGGCTGCGCCACGGCCGCTACTACCTGGCCGAGGACTTCGGCGACGACTCCCTGCGCGAGCTGCTGGGCCACTCGCCGCTGCGCCGGATGGAACGCGCCCAGGCCGCCGTGACGGCGGTACTCCAGTCGCAGGTCGACCGGGAAGGGCTGCTGGACGACATCGCCAACGACGTGACGCTGCCGGCCCAACAGTACGAGATCGCCCAGCGCCTGGCCGAGCTGACCCGGCTGGCGCGGAGGGTGCGCACCGCTGCCGGGGACGCCTCCGGCTCGCGGGTGGAGGAGGTGCTGCGGACTCAGCGGCAGGCGCTGCGGCTGTCGTCGAGCGCGCTGGAGGAGCGGGTGGAGGCGCTGGAGCGGTACGCCGAGAACACCCGCGCGGCGGACGCGGCGTACCGCGAGTGGGAGGCCGTACGAGAGCTGGAGCAACTCGGCGAGGACATGCACGAGCTGGTGGTGAACACGGTGCGGGACGAGCTGGCCGTCGCCGAGATCGAGGGGCTCGCCGACCGGTCCCGGTTCCAGGACCTGCACCGGATGCTGGACGAGGCGCGGGAGGCGGGGCTGCTGGCCACGCGGTTCGCCGACGAGCCGGCCGACCGCCGGTCCGGCGACAGCGGCCGGGCGTGAGGGGGAGGACGACATGACGCGGACATCCCAGCCGAGACGCGCGTTCCACTCCGGCCGCGGCAAGAAGACCTTCGACCGGATCCCGGGCGGGTTCTACCTGGTCGGCGTCCTGGTGATCCTCTTCGAGGTGGTCACGCTCGGCGCCGTGGGCCTGGCCCTGGCCGTCGGCGACCCGAGCGACGACGGGGCATCCCCGGACAAGCAACCCCGGCGGGTCGAGGTCACCTACATCGCGACGGGCGACCACCCCTCGGTGAACCTCACCGTCGGGGAGGCGAACGGCGACCACACGCCCCACGGGGTCGTCATCCTGCCGTACCGCAAGACCGTCGAGCTGGCGGCGGGCGCCGACTTCTATCTGGACGTCAGAAGCCGCGAGGACCAGGAAGGGGGCACTCTCACGTGCACCGTGCTGGTCGGCGGCAAGGTGGTCCAGCAGGCGCACAGCACACCGGACTCCTCGTCCGCCACCTGCGCGGGCAGCACCGCGGACGCCCCGCGGCGGGGCATCCCCGTGCCCACTCTCACCCCCGGCGCCTCCCCGCTGCCCGAGGAGCGGCGGCTCACCGGGACCGTCAAGGTGCCGGACTACCCGGGCGAGGGCTCGCCGGTCATCGGCACCGTCACGGACTCCTCCCTGGAGTACGCGGAGCTGGGCGGCACGTGGGACCGGAGCAAGACGCAGGATCCCATCTTCGACGGCTTCACCCGCAAACAGGAGGGGCGCCAGCGCGCACTCGTGAAGTCCACGCAGGTCGACGAGGACATCATGGCCGCGGCCGGCGGCACCGGGGAGCTGCGGGGCGTGGCGGGCGCGGTGATGGACGAGCGGCGGCGCTACGAGTACCCCCGTGACCAGGCGATCCTGGTCGACGTCGCCTCGCAGCCGCTGAAGGTCGACGGACATGACGCCTGGCTGCTGGTCAGCGAGATCCACTTCCACAAGCGCGGGGTGCCGTCCACGATGGACCTGAACGCGGTCCTCGTGGTCGACACCGGGCGGGTCCGCCCCTCGGTGCTGTGGGTCGTACTGCCGGAGACGAACAAGAAGCTCTGGCCGGACCTGAACACTCTGGTCGCATCCGTCCAGGTCCGCTGACCTGCACCGATACGGGACGGGCCCGGGCGCGCGACGCGTCCCGGGCCCGTCCGGCGACGTTCAGGCGCAGCACCTCGCGGTCGCGCTGGGCGGGGACCGCCTCGCGGAGGTCGGGACGCCGCGGGCCGAACCCGGTGTGTTCGACACCCCGCCTCGTGAAAGCGCGAGGTCAGTGAATCGGGGTTTGGACGCCCCTGCTGAACCAGCCGGTGAACCCCTCGGACGCGTGCCGTCCCCGCTCCGCGCGCTCCAGCACCCGCTCGGCCTCCGCCCGCCAGATCTCCGCGCCCGCGCGGGGCGGCGGGCGGAACGGCCCCCGCTCCGGGGCGTCCGCGGCGGCGCCGAAGAAGTCGCCGCCCTTGCGCCGGACGTCGTCGGTGCCCCACGCCCGGCCCGGACCGTCCCGGGACACCTTCCGGAGGTGCGGGATGTGCTTGGCACAGTGGATGTACGCCTCCTCCACGGTGATCTCCACCCAGCTCAGGGCGCGCCGCCCCGGCACCGGGTCGACCGTGAGTCCGGGTTGGGTGGCGCGCATCACGTCGTCGGGCACGACCCGGGCCGTGCCGTTCACGTGGAGCCCGATACGGTCCCGGAGGAAGTCCACCATCAGGAGGCCGACCTGCGGGTTCTCCTCGATGTTGCCGAGGCTGGCCTGCACCCCGTTCCCCCGGTACTCGGGGTAGGCGAGCCGCAGCTCGTCGAGGACGTGGAGGAAGCCGGCCGGGCCCGCCCGAAAGGTGTTGTCGCAGGCGCCGTGCCGGTCGGCGGTGGCCAGGAAGAACATCTCCTGGCGGGCCACGAACTCCCGCATCCGGGGGTTCAGCCGGTCCAGGACCTGCTCGGCGTAGAACCGGTCGGCGCGCTCGGCGGTGCCCGTGCGCCGCTGGACCTCATGCTCGCCGTCGCTGCCCGGGCGGACGGTGCGCGGCGGCGGCGCGGATCGCGGGCCGGTGTGCTCGAAGGTGCTCAATTCCTCGTCCCGACCAGTTCCTCGATGGAGTCGTGCCGTATGCGGTGGCTGGGGATGCCGACGCCCACGAGGGTGTCGACACCGCGGCGGATCATGCCGGGCGGCCCGGAGAGGTACGCCTCGTACGTGTGCCAGGGGCCGAACTCGCGCACCGCCCCGGGCAGACCGCCGGACAGGGCGCCGCCGGGACCGGCGTCGACGACCGGGCGCACGGAGAGCCAGGGGTGGGACTGCTGCATCCGCAGCATGGTCTCGATGTCGTACAGGTCGCCGTTGCTGCGGGCGCCGTAGAACACCTCGACGGAGCGGCGCCCGCCGTACTGGGCCACGTCCTCGACCAGCGCCTTGATGGGGGCGATGCCCGTACCACCGCCGAGGCACAGCAGTCCGTTGTCGGTGCGGTGGTCGACGGTCATCGAGCCGGCCGGGCCGCCGAGCCGGAGGACGTCCCCGGGCCGGGCCCTGTGCACGAGCGCGTTCGACACCCAGCCCGCGGGCACGGCCTTCACGTGGAAGGAGAGCAGCCCGTCGGAGCGGGGCGCGGAGGCGAAGGAGTAGTGCCGCCACACCCGGGGCCACCAGGGCGTCTCCAGGGCGGTGTACTGCCCGGCGCGGAAGGGGTACGGCTGGTCGGGGCGGACCGTGACGACGGCGACGTCGGGGGTGCGCGGCTCGTGGGCGACCACCTCCGCCTGCCACCAGGCGGGGGCGCGGAGCTCGTCCCGGGCGGCCGCGTCGATCATGATCTGGGAGAGGGTGGTGTACGCGCCCACCCAGGCCGCCTCGGTCCGCGGGCCCCAGCTGCGCGGGGCGTGCCGCGCGAGGGCGCCGATCAGGCACTCGCCGACGGCCGGGTAGTGCTCGGGCAGCGTGCCGTACTTGCGGTGGCCGCGGCCGAGCCCGGTCAGGTACGCGGTGAGGGTGGCGGTGTCCTCGGCGTGCGTGGCGGCCGTGAGCAGCGCCTTGAAGAGGCGGTCACGCTGGGCGTCCATGGCCACCGGGAACAGGGCCCGCAGGTCGGGATGGCGGAGGAAGAGCAGGGCGTAGAAGTACGAGGTGACCTTGTCCGCGATCGGTTCGATCTCGGCCAACGTGCGGCGCAGCAGCGCCGCCTCGGTCGCGTCGTCCGGCGCTCCGGCTCCGCCGGCGGCGGGCGCGGCCGCCTCGGTGGGCCGCTCGCCCGGGTCCGGCCCGAACCAGCCGCCCTGCCGCCCGTCACCACCAGCTGCCATCGGTCCGCCTCGTCTTGAACGTCGTCGACCGGTCTTCGTCCACGAAGTCCGCGTGTGCCCCTTTTCCTCTCTCCCCCACGGAATTCCCCGAGACGAATCGACGAATGAACGGGACCGACCATACCTGTCGCCCGTTATCCGTCCAGTGATGTGCACCCGACTCCACGATCACCTCGTTCTCCCAGGTCAGAGACGTGTTACTGATGAGTTGGTCAATTCATGGACCGGCCCGGGCGGCAATTCGTCGGGCATTTCGCGACGGAACACTCACGGACCGGTCGGCACTCCTCCACATTTCCCGACGCCCGCCTCCATGTCTTTCACGACTTTCACGACTGGCGGTCCGCTACCGGGGCGGGATGATGGAGGGGCTGCGGGGTGGAGGAGGGACACGGTCTGGATGAGCGCGGCGGCCTTCCCTGCCGGCCCGGACCCGGCGGACGGCGATCTCGCCATGGAGCCGGGCGGTCTCCTCGACGTGCTCGGGGTGGCCGCCGTCGTCCTTGACGAGCGCGGACGGATCGTCCTGTGGAGCCCCCAGGCGGAGCGGGTCTTCGGCTACCCGACGGCCGAGGCCCTCGGCCGTCCCGCCGTCACGCTGCTGGTCGAGGAGCACGAGCGGGAAGCGGTGCGCTCGCTGTTCGCCCGCGTGATGTCGGGCGCCGGACCCTGGGCCGGCGTCTTCCCCGTACGACACAAGGACGGCCGCACGATCCTGGTGGAGTTCCGCAACACCCGGGTCCAGGACGAGCACGGGCGCCCGTACGCCCTCGGGCTCGCCTCCGACCGGGCCACGGTCCGGGGCGTGGAGCAGAACCTGTCGCTGTCCTCGCTCCTGGTCACCCACTCCCCGATCGGCCTCGCCGTGCTGGATCACGGTCTCCGCTTCGTCCTGGTCAACCCGGCGCTGGAACGGATCGACGGCCTCGCCGCCGAAGCCCACCAGGGGCGCACGATCCCGGAGGCGGTGGCCTCGCCGGACGCGGAGGCCCTGGAGGCGGCACTGCGCGAGGTCCTGGAGACGGGGCGGTCGGTCCTCGCCCGGAGCGTGCGGGGCGTGACCGGACCCGACGGCGTGGAGCGGATGTGGTCGGTCTCGCTCTACCGGCTGCAGACGCCCGAGCGACAGGTCATGGGGGTCGCCGTCGCGGTCAGGGACGTCACCGACCAGCACCAGGCGGCCAGGACCGCGGCCCGGGCCCGCCGCCGGCTCGCGGTGATCGCGGACGCCTCCGAACGGGTGGGCACCACCCTCGACCTGGACCTCACCGCCCGCGAGCTCGCGGACCTGGTGGTGCCGGAGTTCGCCGACATCGCCGCCGTCGACGTCCTGGAGTCCATCCTGACCGGCCCGCACGCCGGGCCCGCCCGGACCTCGGGCCCGGCCGTGTTCCGGGCGCTCGCCGTGAAGGCCGCGTACACCACGCCCGCGCAGGAGGCCGCCGACCCCGTCGGCGAGCCCGCCCGCTACGGCGCGGAGCGGCTCGTCACCCAGTGCGCCCGCACCGGCCGCCCGGTCGTCGTACGACACGTCACCGACGCCGACCTCCCCCGGATCGCCCGCGGCGAGGGCGCCGCCGCGCTGCTGCGTCTTGCGGGCATCCACTCCTACCTCGCCGTCCCGCTGCGCGCCCGCGGCGTGGTCCTCGGCGTGCTGGACCTGAAGCGGGCCCGCAACTCCGTGCCGTTCGACGACGACGACGTCCTGCTGGCCGGGGAACTGGCGGCCCGCGCGGCGGTCGCCATCGACAACGCCCGCTGGTACCGGCACCAGAGCCAGGCCGCCCTGGCCCTCCAGCGACACCTGCTGCCGCACGGGCCGCCCCGGCTCAACGGCCTCGACGTCGCCTACCGCTACCAGCCCGCCTCCGAGTCGGTCGAGGTCGGCGGCGACTGGTTCGACGCGATCCCGCTGCCCGACGGCAAGACCGCGCTGGTGGTCGGCGACGTGATGGGCAGCGGCATCAACGCCGCCGCGACCATGGGGCAGTTCCGCACCGCCGCCCGCACCCTCGCCGCGCTCGGGCTCGCGCCGGCCGTGGTCCTGGAGCACCTGGACCTCACCGCCGCCGACCTCGACGACGCCATGGCCACCTGCGTGTGCGCGGTGTACGACCCGTACAGCGGGAGCTGCCGGATCGCGAACGCCGGGCACCCGCCGCCCGTCCACGTCGCCGCCGGGCGGGCACCCCGGCTGCTCGACCTGCCCGCGGGTGCGCCCCTGGGCGTCGGCGGCGTCCCGTTCGAGACCCTGGAGATCCCGTTCGGCAGGGGCGACGACCTCGTCCTGTACACCGACGGCCTGGTCGAGACCCGCGACCAGGACATCGACGTACGGCTCGACGCCCTCACCGACCTCCTGGACCGCCCCCCGCTCCCCCTGGAGCAGACCTGCGACCTGCTGCTCGGCGCGCTGCGCGGGTCCGACGACCACGACGACGTGGCGCTGCTGATCGCCCGCGCCGGGCAGCCGCACGGAAAGGGGGCACCGTGAACGACGCGCGCCTGCCGGAGGACGGCCTGCCGCCCTTCACCGAGGACAGCGCCGCCGCCCTGCTCGACGGCCGGGGCCGGATCGACGGCTGGACGCCGGAGGCGGGGACCCTGATCGGCCGGTCCGCCGCCGATGTCGTCGGGCACTCCGCCCGCGCGCTCCTCGCCGACCCCTCGGCCTGGCCGAGGCTGGCCGCCGCGTACCGGGCCGGTCTCCGGCGCGGCGACGCGGTCCTGCGGACCGGCCGGGGCGCGGAACTGCCGGTGGTCTTCCGGGCGTTCGACCTCGCCGGGAACGGCGGTCCGGCCGGCTGCCTGGTGCTGGCCACCCCGATGGCCCGGGCCGTCCGCAAGCACCAGGACCGGGCGTTCGTCCGCGAACTGTTCCTCCAGGACCGGGTCGGGCTCGCCGTGTTCGATCCGGGACTGCGGCTGCTGCGGACCAACACCCACCTCCTGCCGTACTCGGGCGTGCCGCCCGACCTGCGGGGGCGCCGCCTCGGCGACTTCCTGTGGCCCGGCGACGCGGACGCCATCGAGGAGAAGCTCCGCGGGGTGCTGCGCACCGGCGCGCCGCTGATCGGGGTGGAGGAGGTCCTGCGCACCACCGACGACCCGCGCGGCGGCGTCGTCATCTCGATCTCGGCGTTCCGGCTCCAGTCCCCCGACGGACAGGTCCTGGGACTGACCGCGCTGTTCACCGACGTGACCGAACTGCGCAGGTCGGCCGAGCGGCTCGCCCTGCTGCACCGCGCCACCGCGTCCGTCGGGCGCTCCCTGTCGGTCACCGACACCGGCCGGGAACTGGCCGCCGCGCTGGTGCCCGGTCTGGGCGACCTGGCCGTCGTGGAGATCGCCGACGGCGTCGCACACGGCGAGGAGCCGGTACCCGACCGCGAGGGCCGCCTGCTGCTGCGCCGGACCGCCGTGGCGGGACGGCTCCCGGAGACGGCCGGCGACGGAGCGAGCGGAGCGACGGACGGACCCACCGGATCTGCCGGACCCACCGGACCCGCCGGACCCGCCGGGAGCGGGGCGAGCGGGGCGAGCGGGGCGGGCGGCGGAGCCGCCGAGAGCGACCCGGCCAGCGCGGACCCCGCGGACTCCGTCCCCGTGCTCCCCGCCGACGTCGTCCTGGCCGCCGTCCGCGCCGACGACAGCCCGCTCACCGGGCCCCGCGCCGACGCCCGGGCGGTCGGCGGCTACCCGATGACCGTGACCGCACCGCTCCGCGCGCGCGGCATGGTGCTCGGCCGGGTGTCGCTGGGGCGGAACGCCGACCGGGGGCCCTACCAGACGGCCGAGCGGGATCTGCTCCGTGAGATCGCCGGGCGGGCCGCCCTCGCGCTGGACAACGCCCGGCGGTTCACGCGGGAGCACCGGGCCGCCGTGGGGCTCCAGCGGAGCATGCTGCCGCCGACGCAGAGCGAGACGCCCGGGGCGAGCACGTCCGCCGTCTATCTTCCGGCCGGGACCGCGACCGGGGTCGGCGGGGACTGGTTCGACGTGATCCCGCTGTCCTCCGCGCGGGTCGCCCTGGTCGTGGGGGACGTCGTCGGGCACGGCCTGGCGGCGACCGCGACCATGGGCCGGCTGCGTACGGCCGTGCGCACGCTCGCGGACCTCGACCTCGAACCCGACGAGCTGCTCGCCCATCTGGACGACCTGGTCGCCCAGTTGCCCGCCGAGTCCGAGGACGCCTCGGACCGGGCGGACCCGGTGGACCCGTTGGAGGGGGACGACCCGGACGCCGACGGGTGGCGGGACCGGCACGCCTCCCCGACGACGGGGGCGACCTGCGCGTACGCGATCTACGATCCCGTCTCGCGGCGCTGTTCGGTGGCGTCCGCCGGGCATCCCCCGCCGGCGGTGGCGGATCCGGCGGGCCACGTCTCGTACCTGCCGGTGGACCCCGGACCGCCGTTGGGCGTCGGGGGGCTGCCGTTCGAGGCGACGGAGGTCGAGCTGGCCCCCGGCAGCGTCCTCGCGCTGTACACCGACGGACTGATCGAGGGCCGGGACGGCGACCTGGACGCGGGCATGGCCGAACTGGCCGCCCGGCTGGCCCGGCCCGGGGCCCTGGCGCGCCCGTTGCGGGAGCTCGGCCGGGAGATCGTGACGGGCCGGCCCGTCGTCGGGCTCGCGGACGACGTGACCCTGCTGCTGGCCCGTACCCGCACGGTCCCGCCGGAGGACGCGGTCTCCTGGCCGGTGGAGGCCGATCCGGCGGCGGTCGGGCAGGTGCGCGAGGCCGCGGCGGCGCAGTTGCGGGCCTGGGACCTCGAAGACCTCGTCTTCACGACCGAGCTGGTGCTGAGCGAGCTGGTCACCAACGCGATCCGGTACGCGGGCGGCCCGGTCGAGGTGCGCCTCATCCGGGCCGGCCGGCTGATCTGCGAGGTGTCCGACCCGAGCGCCACCCACCCGCGCATGCGCCGGGCCCGGCTGACCGACGAGGGCGGCCGGGGTCTGTACCTGGTGGCCCAGCTGACGACCCGTTGGGGCAGCCGTTACAGCCGTCGCGGGAAGACCATCTGGGCCGAGCAGGAGCTGCCGCGCTGACGGGTGCTCAGGAGTCGAGCACCGCCGCGACGGCCTCGATCTCCACGAGCTGGTCGTGGTAGCCGAGCACCGTCACGCCCATGAGGGTGCTGGGCACGTCGTGGGTGCCGAACGCGTCGCGGACGACCTCCCACGCCCTGACCAGGTCCTCCTGCCGGTGGGTGGCGACGAGGACGCGGGTGCTGATGACGTCGTGCAGGGTGGCACCGGCGTCCGCGAGGGCGGTGCGCAGGTTCGCCACGGCCCGGGCGGCCTGGCCGGCGACGTCCCCGACGGCCACGGTGGCGCCGTCCTCGTCGAGCGGGCAGGCCCCGGCGAGGAAGATCAGCCGCGCCTCGGCCGGAGCGGTGGCCGCGTAGGCGTACTCGGCGACGTCGGAGAGGGAGGCGGAGCGGATCAGCTCGACGGCACTCGGCATGGAGGTCCCTTCGGGGAGTGAGGGCTGGGCGGATCGGGTGGCCTTGCGGACGGGGTCACCCTGTCAGAGATCGCCCGCGCGCTCGACGGGATTTCCCGGGGCCGCCGCCACCTCCCTCAGCAGCGCGAGGTCCACGTCCAGCAGGCTGCGGGCCACCCGGCGGCGCGGGCCCGGCGGGATGGGGGTGAGGGAGGGGACGGCCACGACGGCGCAGCCGGCCGCTTCGGCGGAGGCGACCCCGGTCGGGGTGTCCTCGACGGCCACGCACTCGTCCGGGGTGAGGCCGAGGGTGGCGACGGCGGCCCGGTACGGGTCGGGGGCGGGCTTGGTGCGCGGGGTCTCGCCCTCGGCGACGGAGGTGGTGAACCAGTGGCGTCCCAGGGTGTCGAGGACGGTGTCGACGACGGGCCGGGGCGAGGCCGAGACGAGGGCGGTGGGCACGCCCGCGGCGCGGAGCGCGGCCAGCAGGTCCAGGGCGCCGGGCAGCGGGACGACCTGTCCCCGGACGAGTTCCGCGAAGCGTTCCCCGAGGGCGGTGGTGAGCCGCGGCAGGTCGGCGGGAGCGCCGGGGAGCGCGGCGAGGTGTGCGGCGGTGTCCTCGATCGCGCGCCCCCGGACGAAGGCGATGTCCGCGTCGCCGAGGGTGCGGCCGAGCCGCCGGGCCTCCTCCTCGACGGCCTGCTGCCAGAGGCGTTCGGTGTCGACGAGGGTGCCGTCCATGTCGAAGAGGACCGCTCTCACGCGCCGGCCTCCCGGGTGAAGCGGAGGGTGCGGATCTCGAACGGGCGCAGGGTCAGGGGGAGGGCGCGGTCGCCCGTCGTGGCCGGCGTCTCGGGTGCGTCGGTGTCGAGGGGGCGTTCCAGGAGGTCGGTGACGGTGACGCCGGTCCAGGGGAAGCCGGTGGTGAGGACGGTGCGGGCGCGCGCGCCGTGGGCCTCGTAGAGGCGGACGACGACGTCGCCGGAGCGGTCGTCGGCCAGCTTGACGGCCTCGACGACGACGCCCGCGTGGTCCGTGCCGACGAGGGGCGCGACGGGCGCGGAGCCGGGGACGGTCCGCTCGGGCAGGTTGGCGGCGTAGCCCTCGCGGACGGCGTCGGGGACGCCGGCTCCGACGACGAAGGCGTAGCGCAGCCGGTGCTCGCCCTGGTCGGCGTCGGGGTCGGGGAAGCGGGGGGCGCGCAGGAGGGTGAGGCGGACGGTGGTGGTGGTGCCGCCGTCCTCGCGTACGTCGCGGGTGACGTCGTGTCCGTAGGTGGAGTCGTTGACCAGGGCGGCGCCCCAGTCCTGTTCACCGACGTGGAGGAAGCGGTGGGCGCAGATCTCGAACTTGGCGGCGTCCCAGCTGGTGTTGGTGTGGGTGGGGCGCTTGACGTGGCCGAAGGGGATCTCGGCGGTGGAGTGCTCGGCGCGGACGTCGAGGGGGAAGGCGGCCTTGAGGAGTTTCTCGCGCTCGTGCCAGTCGATCTCGGTGTCGATGTCGAGGCGGCGGGCGCCCTCGCGCAGGGAGAGCAGCTGACGGACGCGGGAGTCGCCGAAGGCGCGCAGGACGAGGACGCCGTCGGCGGTGGCGGTCACGGACTCGGCTTCGGTGAGGTCGCGGACGGTGTTGCGGTAGAAGGCGTCGATGTCCCAGGCGTCGTACTCGTTGGGGAAGTCCTGGTGGAGCTGGAGCAGGTTGGCGGCCGTGCCGGGGGCCAGGGCCTCGCGGCCGGCGGCGAGGTCGACGGCCGAGACGACGAGGCCGCGGGCGTCGATCTCGAAGCGCACCAGGCCGTTGTCGAGCACGTGCCCGGTGCCGTGGGGCGCGGGCGCGACGGGCGGGTGGGGGTCGTGGGCGCGGGGTGCGGCGGCGAAGGCGTCGACGCCGCCGCGGCCGAAGGGGGCGCCGTTGAAGACGACGGTGCCGGGTCCGGGGCCGGCGAGGGTGCGCTGGGCCGTGTCGACGAGCCGGTCGAGTTCGCCGGTGACGGCCGCGTAGGTCTCCTCGGCCTCGCGGTGCACCCAGGCGATGGAGGAGCCGGGCAGGATGTCGTGGAACTGGTGGAGGAGGACGGTCCGCCACAGCCGGTCGAGGGCGTCGTACGGGTACGGGGTGCCGGTCCGCACGGTCGCGGTCGCCGCCCACAGTTCGGCTTCGCGCAGCAGGTGTTCGCTGCGCCGGTTGCCCTGCTTGGTGCGCAGCTGGCTGGTGAGCGTGCCCCGGTGGAACTCGAGGTAGAGCTCGCCGAGCCAGACGGGCGCGTCGGGGTACTCGGCGTGGGCGCGGGCGAAGAAGTCGGCCGGCGGTTCGACGGTGACCTTGGGGGCGCCTTCGAGGTCGGCGAGGCGCTCCGCGCGGGCGAGCATCTCGCGGGTGGGGCCGCCGCCGCCGTCCCCGTAGCCGAAGGGCAGGAGGGAGCTGTTGGCGGCGCCCTTGTCCTGGAAGTTGCGGACGGCGTGGACGAGTTCGCCCGGGGTGACCTCGGCGTTGTACGTGTCGGCGGGCGGGAAGTGGGTGAAGATCCGGGTGCCGTCGATGCCCTCCCACCAGAAGGTGTGGTGGGGGAACTTGTTGGTGGTGTTCCAGGAGATCTTCTGGGTGAGGAACCAGCGCACCCCGGCCAGCTTCATGAGCTGGGGCATCGCCGCGTTGTAGCCGAAGGTGTCGGGGAGCCACATCTCCTCGGTCTCGACGCCGAACTCCCGCGCGTAGAAGCGCTTGCCCTGGACCAGCTGCCGGGCGAAGGCCTCGCCGCCGGTGATGTTGGTGTCGGGTTCCACCCACAGGCTGCCCACGGGCAGGAACTGCCCGGCCGCCACCTTCTCGCGCACCCGCGCGTAGATCTCCGGGCGGCGCTCCTTGAGCCAGGCGAGCTGCTGGGCCTGGGACATGGCGAAGCGGAAGTCCGGGTGGTCGTCCATGAGCTGGGTGACGTTGGAGACGGTCCTGGCGACCTTGCGGGAGGCCTCGCGCAGCGGCCACAGCCAGGCGGTGTCGATGTGCGCGTGGCCGACGGCGGAGACCCGGTGGGCGCTGTCGGCGGCGCGGGCGGCCAGCGCGGGCCGCAGGGCGTCGCGGGCGGCGGGCGCGCTCCCGGCGATGTCCTGGAGGTCGACGACGTCCAGGGCGCGCTCGACCGCGTACAGGATCTGCCAGCGGCGCTCGGAGCCCTCGGGCAGCTCGTGCATGAGCTGCCCGAGGACGTCGAGGTCCTGGGCGAGTTCCCAGACGTCCCGGTCGAAGACGGCGAGGTCGGCGCGGCGGAGCCGGTAGAGCGGGTCCTCGCCGGCGCCCCGGCGGGCGTCGCCGCCGGTGAGCCAGCCGGGGCGGGCGCCGGCGAGGGTCGGGGCGTGCTGGCCCTCGCCGGGGAAGGGGACGGTGGGGTTGGCGGCGGCCTCGACGTAGCAGGTGAAGGTCTCGCCGCCGGTGACCGGGTCGCCGACGGGGATCCAGGAGTTGCGCGGGTTGAGGGCCTTGATCACGGTGCCGTCGGGCCGGTGGACGAGCCCTTCGGTGGAGAAGCCCGCGCCGGTCACGTCGAAGCCGAGGTCGACGACGGCCTCGACCCGCCGCCCCGCCCACTCCTCGGGCACCCGCCCGCTGATCTCGAACCAGCTGGTGGTCCAGGCCGGCCCCCAGCGGTGCCCGAGGTCGACGGGCCGGTAGGGGGCGGTCAGGCCCTCCGCGACGGGTACGGGCTCGCCGGGGACGTCCCAGATCCGCACCTGGAGCGGGGTGGTCCGGGCGTGGGCGGCGGGGCGGATGCGCTGGTTCAGGACGCGGTCGAGGCGCTGTTCGATCAGACGTCGGTTGCTGTGCATGGCGGCTCCGTCGGGGCGGTCGGGGCAGGCGGGCGGTCAGGGCGGGGGAACGGCACGGGCGGGCGCGGCGGTGGCCGGCGCGCGGCGGGTCACTCCTCGGTGGGGCCCAGGGCGGGGGTGTCGCTCAGCCGGACGTGGCGGCCGGTGGAGGCGTGCAGTTCGAGGACGGTGAGCTCGTTGTCGCCTTCGCGCAGGACGGGCGCCGGGACGTACAGGGCGGCCTGCGGGCCGCGGGACCAGTAGCGGCCGAGCGGGAAGCCGTTGATCCAGGCCAGGCCCTTGGTCCAGCCGTCGAGGTGGAGGTAGGTGTCGGCGGGCACGTCGACGGTGAGGGTGCCGCGGTGGAACGCGGGCCCGACGGGCGGCGTCCCGGGGTCGAAGGGGGTGTACGTGAGGGTGTCGAGGCGGTCGAGGGGCAGGGCGCGGCTGTGCCAGGCGGCGGGCGGGTGTCCGTTGACCGTGACGTGGCCGAGGAGGCCCTTGCGGTCGTGGAGGGCGGCCCCGTAGTTGACCCGGCCCTGGTTCTCGACGAGGACGGTGAGGGTGGCGCCCGGCCGGGGCACGGTGAAGGTGAGGGCGTGTTCGTGGTTCTCGCGCTCCAGGACGCCGACCGGCTGCCCGTCGACGAAGACCTGGGCGCGGTCGTGGACCCCTTCGGCGTGCAGCAGTGCCGGTCCCGGGTCGGTCAGCTCGGTCTCGTACAGGACGAAGCCGAAGGACTGGCCGAGCTCCTCCATGGTGAGAGGCCGGCCGGACTTCTCGGGGGTGCCGAGGGCGTCGGCCTGGGCCAGCAGGGGTGCGGTGTACGGGAGTTCCACGGTGCCGTAGGCGGCCTTGGGGGCTGCCGAGGGGACGGGTTCGTCGGGCACGGGGGCGTGGCGGGCGATGACCTCGCGGAAGGCCCGGTACTTGTCGGTGGGGTCGCCGGCCTCGTCGAGGAGGGAGTCGTAGTCGTAGGAGGTGACGGTGGGGCGGTAGGTGCCCTTGTCGTTGGCGCCGTTGGTGAAGCCGAAGTTGGTGCCGCCGTGGAACATGTAGATGTTGACGGAGGCTCCGGCGGCGAGCAGCGTGTCGAGCTCGGTCGCGGCCCCGGCCGGGTCGCGGCGGGTGTGGATGCCGCCCCAGCGGTCGAACCAGCCGATCCAGAACTCGGAGCACATGAGGGGGCCCCGGGGCTGGTGGGCGCGGAGGGCCGCGAGGCCCTCGGTGGCGCGGCTGCCGAAGTTGGCGGTGGCGAGGACGCCGTCGAGGCCGCCGCGGGCCAGGTCGGCGGGCTGGTCGCAGGTGAAGAGGGGGACGTCGACGCCGTGCCGGCGGAGCAGGTCGGCGAGGGCGGCCAGGTAGGCGGTGTCGTCGCCGTGGGCGCCGTACTCGTTCTCCAGCTGGACGGCGATGATCGGGCCGCCGTTGCCGGCGAAGTGGCGGTGGAGCGGGGGCAGGAGGGCGCCGAGGTAGGCGTCGACGGCGCTCAGGAAGCGCGGGTCGCGGCTGCGCAGGACGATGTCGTCCTCGGCGAGCAGCCAGGACGGCAGGCCGCCGCCCTCCCACTCCGCGCAGATGTAGGGGCCGGGCCGGAGCAGGACGTGGAGTCCTTCGGCGGCGGCCAGGTCGAGGAAGCGGGGCAGGTCGAGACCCCCGTCCAGGTGGAACTCCCCGGGGCGCGGGGCGTGCAGGTTCCACGGGACGTAGGTCTCGACCGTGTTGAGGCCGAGGAGCCGTGCCTTGTGGAGGCGGTCCGCCCACTGCTCCGGGTGGACGCGGAAGTAGTGCAGGGCGCCGGAGACGATCCGGAACGGCCGGTCGTCGAGACGGAAGCCGTCGTCGGCGATCTCCAGTCGGGGCATGGCGGTGGTACTCCTCGGGGAGCTCAGTGGAACGTGTTCAGGTGGATCGGGTGCGCGTCGGGCCGGTGATCAGGCGAGCGGCCGGCACAGCAGGGCGTCGGGGACGCCCGCGTGGTTCCACTTCCAGGTGAAGGCGACTCCGGCGAGGTACTCGCCGTCGGCGCACTGGCCCTTGTAGTAGCCGGGGGCCCAGTCGCTGGCGTTCGAGCCGCCGGTGGCGGGCCGGTTGTCGCCGCGGTCGAACCAGAGCACGCGCCCGTTGGTGGGCAGGGTGGCCGTGGCCGGGGCGCAGAGCAGGCCGGACATGGCGTTGCTCTTCACGCTGTAGCCGACGGCGAAGGTGCGGTCGGGGCACTGCAGCTTGTTGTAGCCGCTCGCCCAGTCGCCGGTGACGTACCGCTCGTCGGAGACGGTGGTCCAGGCGCCGGCGGCCTTGGCGGGCTGTCCGGCGTCGGTGCACAGGCCGCGGCCGTCGCTGCGGCCGAGTCCCACCAGGCGCTGGGTGTCGGGGCAGTTGCCCTTGCGGTTGCCGGCCGACCAGTCGGGCTTGGCGAGCATGGTGGCGGAGACGTTGTTGTCGCCGTAGTCCAGGTTGAGCATGTTCCAGCGGGGCGTGACGTCGACGCGGCCCGAGCGGGCGGGCGCCTCGACCAGCCTGGTCCAGTCGGCGGCGCGCCAGTCGCCGGGGTCGAGGACGCCGAGCCGGGCGCCGGCCGCGTTGTAGTTGACCATGGCCCAGGTGTCCTGGGGTGTGCCGGCGGCGTTGGTCCAGCCGACCAGGGGCCAGATGGCGAAGTCGGAGTCGTTGCGGACGAGGATGTCGGTGAAGCGGGCGAACCAGGCGCGTTCCAAGGCGTCGACGGGGCCCCGGCCGCCGGCGCCGAACTCGCTGATCCAGACGGGGGCGGTGAAGTGCTGGCCCTCGCGGGTCACGAACAGGGCCTCGTCGTCGACGGCCTTGGCGAGCTGCTCGGGGGTGAGCTCCCGGTAGCGCGGGTCGTGGGTCTCGCCCGTGCCGGTGGCGCCGGTGTGGTTCGGGCCGGTGTAGCTGTAGAAGTGCGCGGCGTACACCAGCTTGTCGGAGCGGATCAGGGTGTTGGAGAGGGTGGCGACCGGGGTGAGCATGGGGCGCCCGTGGGGCGAGACGTCGGTCGGGATGCCCTGCCAGTTGATGCCCTCCATGACGATCAGGAGGTCCGGGTCGGCCTGGAGGATCTCGTTGCCGGCCTCCTCGAAGGCCTTGTTGAGGTCGTAGTCGTTGCCCCAGCCCCAGTTGGTGTCGTTCCAGGTGTCGCGGCGGACCTCGTTGCGCAGGTCGGCGCCGACGACGCGGGTGTTGTTCTGGTACCGCTTGGCGAGGAACACCCAGTCGTCGATCCACTGGCGGGTGGACTGGCCGCTGTTCCAGCGCTCGTTGCCGTCGAGGCCGCAGCAGAAGCGGTAGCTGGTGGTGTGGTTGTTGAGGACGACCGCGAAGCCGTCGGCGGTGAGCGCCGCGACCACCGAGTCCATGACCTGGAGCGGGGTCTTGCCCTTGAGCTGCGGGTTGGCGGTGACCGCCGAGTCGGGGACGGGGACGGTGTCGTGCACGAGGGCATTGGCGAACGGGAGCCGGATGCTGTTGAGGCCGAGGGCGTGGAAGTCGGCCAGGATCCGGTCGATCGGGGTGCGGTCGAGGCCGAGGGGGATGTTGTGCGACATCTGGTCGGCCTGGTGGTTGGTGACGTCGTTGACGTCACCGCTGCCCTCGTAGGTGCCCTGGGCGCCGGCCCAGTTGCCGGACTTCAGCTTGAAGCGGTTGCCCGAGGCGTCGACGATCCACCGGCCGCGGGTGCTGAGCGGTCCGGTCCAGGAGGCGGCGAGCTGTGGCCCGGTGAGGACGGTGGGCGCTGCCGCGAGGGCGGGCCCGGTGGGTGGGGAGGCGTCCGCGGCGGGGGCGCCGATGAGCAGCGCGGAGACCGTGGCCAGGGCCGCGGTCGCGCGTCGGAGCAGTGTGCCAGGTATCACGAGGGCTCCTTGTGGAGGGGGGTGTGGTGCCTGCTCTGGTGGAACGGTGGGGGGGGTGCGTCAGCCCTTGAGGCCGCTGGTGGCGATGCCTTCGACGATGTACCGCTGGGCGACCAGGAACATGACGACCAGGGGCGTGATGGTGACGACGGCGCCGGCGAAGAGGCCCGGCAGGTTGACGGTCTGGGACGTGAGGAAGGTCGACAGGGCGATCTGCGCGGTCCAGGCCGACGGGTCCTGCCCGATGACCAGCGGCCACAGGAAGGAGTTCCAGCTCTCGATGAAGGACAGGGCGCCGAGCGAGGCGAGCATCGCCCCGGAGCTCGGCAGGGCGATCCGCCCGTACAGGCCGAACCAGCCGAGGCCGTCCAGGCGTCCGGCCTCCTCGATCTCGGCCGGGAACTGGAGGTAGAAGTTGCGGAACAGCAGGACCGCGAAGGGGTTGAACAGGCCCGGCACGATGATGCCCCACAGCGTGTTCACGCCGCCCATGGAGCCGACGACGACGAAGGTCGGCACGAAGGTGACCGAGCCCGGGATCATCAGGGTGGCCACCACGAGGGCCAGCATGACGCCTCGGCCCGGTACGGGGATCCGGGCGAAGGCGTAGCCGGCCGCGGAGGCCAGCAGGGTGGAGACGGGGGCGGTGATCGCGGCGATCAGCAGCGAGTTGCCGAGGGCCTGCGCCATGGAGACCGTGGGGTCGTCGAAGAGCGCGGTGAAGTTCTCGAAGTGGCTGGTCGAGGGCCACCACGTCCAGTCGGGCGCGGTCAGGCCCTGGGAGTCCATCAGCGAGTTGCGCAGCATCAGGTAGAACGGCGCGAGGAAGACGGCCGTCAGCACGCCGACGAGGAGTCCGCGGGTGACGAGGCGGAGGGCTCGGGAGAGTCCGGGAAGGGTCATGTGTGGCTCATCCTTCGCTCTTGCCGAATCCCGTGAACCGGCCCTGGATCAGCGTCACTCCGACGATGAGGGCGGTGAGCACGAAGGCTCCGGCGGAGCCGAGACCGTAGTTCTGGCTGCCCATGGCGGTGTTGTACAGGTGGACCAGCGGCGTCTGGACGGGGGCGGTGCCGGTGCCGGACAGGCCGCTGTTGAAGAGGTTGTAGAACTCGTCGAAGGCCTGGAAGGCGGCGATGAACAGGAGCATCAGGACGGCGACGGAGGTGTTGCGGAGCATCGGCAGGGTGATCCTGCGGAGCATCTTGAAGCCGGTGGCGCCGTCGAGGACGGCAGCCTCGTGGACCTCCCTCGGGATGGCCTGGAGGCCGGCGAGGAACAGCACCATGTAGAAGCCGACCTGGAGCCACAGCCGCAGGGTGACGAGGACGACCCAGTACAGCGGGGGTGACGTCGTCTGCAGCCAGGGGACCGGGTCCGCTCCGAACCAGCCGCCGATCGTGTTGGCGATGCCGGCGGGCAGGCCGTTGAACAGGCTCATCTTCCACAGCAGCGAGGCCGCGACGTAGGAGACGGCCGTCGGGATGAGGAAGGCGGTGCGCACCAGGGCCCGGCCCCGCCGCACCCGGTGGACCAGCAGGGCGAGTCCGAGGGAGGCGGCGAAGGTGACCGGCACGATGAAGGCGGTGAAGACGAGGATCTGCACCAGGGAGTCGCGGAAGGCCCGGTCGGCCAGCAGGGTGGTGTAGTTGTCGAGTCCGACCCAGTTGCCGAGTGCGATGCTGCCGCGGGCGTCGCTGAGGCTGAGCAGGAAGCTCCAGCCGATCGCGACGTACTTGAAGATCGCCAGGCCGACCAGCATGGGCGCGGTCAGCAGGGCGAAGGCGAGCCATCCGGACCGGCCCGCGCGGGGCCGGTGGGCCGGCGGCCGGGGCCGCCGGCCGCGCGCGGCCCGCCCGCGGCCCGCCCCCGGCCCCCCGGGGCGGGGCCCCCCCC